>JBEEJU010000164.1:0-5888 GCA_041169045.1 Pseudomonadota bacterium | reverse complement strand
GTAAAAAATATGATTAAAAACCCTAAATTGAGCAAACATATTGCTGATGCTGGTTGGGGTAAATTTGTCACACAACTTGAATATAAAGCCAATTGGGCGGGGCGTTTGTTGGTCAAAATTGACCAGTTCTTTCCCAGTTCAAAACGGTGTTCTTGTTGTGGGTACATTCTTTCACGTTTAGATTTGAGCGTGCGAGAATGGACTTGCCCTGAATGCAAAGCAACATTAGACCGCGACACTAACGCGGCAAAGAATATAAGAACCGCAGGGCTTGCGGGGATAGCCTTTGGAGAGAATGTAAATCTTGTGTAGCTAGTCTGCATAAGTTGTTCTCGTTGAATTAGGAAACTCTCAATAGTGATATTGGGAATCACCGTCCTTTAGGGCGGTGAGGATGTCAATCAAATATCCTTTCAATATTTTAAAGTCTATAATGCGTTATTCGCGCTTTACGTTTTGATTTCATGATCCAATGAATTAATAGCCAAATAAACAGACCCAAACCTAAAATCATCATGATTACTTTCCAACTTCCACCGCTATTAGCATGAGGCGCAGAAAGGCTGACATTATTGATCACCACCACTGGCGCGACGGCTGAAGGTTGATAATGATTGACACGAGTTTGTGCAGGTAAATGGCGCGATAACACTTTAGCTGCTTCAATTAAATCTGCCGCATGAGAAGTCTGTTGCGGAGTTGGAGCCGAAATTGGTGGCGCAGGTTGAGAGGCTATCGGTTGTGAACCGTTGATAACCGTAGGTTTAGCAAGAGAGGGAGAAGGAGGGACGGATTGAGGACGTTGATAATCCTGCCAAGCTTTTTTGGCTTGTTGAGTTTTAGCTGCGTTTGAGAAAGCCGATCCCAAAGCCGATAAGGAACGAGTCGATGAAGCCGGTGCAGCGGATGATTTTTTACTTAATGATACTTTTGATCGGGAACTACTTGTGGAACTTTGACTGCTAGAGCTAGACGAGCGAGAACTTCCGCCGCGTTTCGCTTCAACCGTAACGATCGACAAGGCAAAAACAAGTAGTCCTAAACAGATATAACTGCATTTTTTCATCATCTGACTGGCTCATCGAAGAGGTTAATATAAAAATTCAGAGGAAAGCTAGACGTTTAGTGGACCTGACTACTTTCAACGTGATCATAAACTTTATCGAGCAAACGAGTCACTAAAAACAATAAGTTATACATCACTCCGCCCAATTCTTGTTGTTGACGATCTTCGCCCACCGCTTCTTCAATCACCAACCCAACATATTCTAAGAGTTCAATTTGGGCATCGTATAAATCGATTTGTCCATTGGCATTCGCTTGAGTTTGACGCTTATGATCTTGTTCCAAAGCCGCCATCGTTTTATGTAACCATTGAGGCGTTACGGATTTAGTCGGCAGTTCGCCTACAACTTGTTGATAAACACAAATAATATCAAAACTAATATCCATAAATAAGTGCGATAGTGGCTCATCTTGACTCGCAATCGCTTGGGCAAATCCCACAAAAATCATTTGTTGTAGCGCGGGTTGTCGTTGATTAAATCGCTGTAAAATCGCGTGTGCTTCGGATTCTGTTAAGGTTTTGGCAAATTGTAGGGCTTTAAAAACTTCAGGGCGGGATAAAATTCTCATATTAGTAGGCTATTAATTAATCAAAATCACAGATTATATTGTAAGCTTTTCTGTTACGCTTAAAGGATTTTTATGTGCTTGAAGCGATAATAGCTACGCCCCCACTAAAAAAATAAGATTATTTTTCAATAATACGGATTAAATAAATTAAGCTGATTCAATAAGGCTATCGTTACTCCAATGTAATTTTTGCCGTAAAGTATCAAAAAAATCGTGACCTTGAGGATGTAAAATCCGAATCGGTGTTGGGTCTTTTTTAATTAAAATGCGATCGCTAATAAAAACCTCTGGAATTTCTAAATGATCACAAGTCACTAACGCATTAATTTGTCGAGTTTGGGCAAATTTAATTTCAATTTCAGCACTATCATCAATCACAATTGGACGATTCGATAAAGTATGTGGATTTAATGGAACTAATACCAACGCATTTAATGAAGGATGTAAAATAGGCCCGCCCGCTGCGAGTGCATATGCGGTTGATCCTGTCGGAGTCGAAATAATTAATCCATCTGAGCGTTGGCAATTTAAAAAATGTCCATTAATATAAGTCACAATTTTAATCATGCTTGGAGTAATCCAACGATGAATGACGACTTCATTTAATGAAATTTCTTTTTGAATAATTTTATCGCCGCGAATAATTGTTGTGCGTAATAAATAGCGGCGTTCTTCATGATAATAGCCGGCTAAAATATCGCCTAATTTAATGAACATTTCTTCAGGTGAAATATCTACTAAAAAACCCACTCGTCCTAAATTAATCCCAATTAAGGGAATTCCACGACTGGCAGAGATTCGGGCAGCGGCTAAAAAAGTGCCATCCCCACCGACAGCAATTAATAAATCACAGTGTTCGGCTAATTGTTCTAATGGTAAAATTTGAATCGCTGGATCAGAAATAAACTCTGCACTATTATCTGCAATTCGTATTGACAATGAATATTGTTGTAAAAAATTCAATAAATTAGTTAATGTTGTACTAATTCGTGAATCACTGGGTTTACCGACAATCCCTATATTTTTAAAACGAGTGTGCATAGTTAAAAATTTACTAATTTAAATAATAACGTTAAATACTAAATCATTTTGCCGATTTAAGTTTAATTTGTCATAAAAATGGTTACAATTATTTTTTCATTAATCCTATAAATTAAAAGATCGTGGTAGATATGATTCATCCTACAGCAGTGATTGCGGCTGATGCCATTTTGGGAAACAACCTACAAATTGGGGCGTTTGCAGTGATAGAATCCAACGTTGAGATTGGCGATAACTGTCAAATTGATGCTCATGCGGTGATTCGCCGTTTTGTCAAAATGGGGCAAAACAATCATGTTCATCCTCATGCTGTATTAGGTGATTTACCGCAAGATATTCATTTTGAAGCAGAAACGCTATCTTGGTTAACGATAGGTGATCGTAATGTGTTTCGTGAAGGAGTGACTGCCCATCGAGCATCGATTAAAAATTCAGCCACTCAAATTGGTTCGGATAATTATTTTATGAATCATAGCCATATCGCCCACGATTGTGTGGTTGGCAATCACAGTATTTTTGCCAATTCTGTGGCTATCGGTGGGTTTGTAGAAGTTGGCGATCGAGTGTTTATCGGTGGTGCAGCGGTTGCGCACCAATTTTGTCGTATTGGTTCGTACGCGATGATCCAAGGTACTAGCGGTTTGAATAAAGATGTGATTCCTTTTACTTTAGTCGGCGGGCGACCGGCAAAACATTATCGTTTAAATACCGTAGGATTGCGTCGCGCGGGAATTACTGGCGAAGCTTATCGCACGCTTTCGGCGGCATTTCGTTTATTAAAAAAGAAACAATCTTTAGATTCCTTAATTGAAACCGATGAATTGCGTTATTTAAAACAATGGTTAGCCGCGCCTTCTAAAAGGGGAATTCAAAATTTTATTGAAATTTATAATAGCGATGAAGAATAAATCAAATTGAGCAAATAACTTTTTATTAAAATAAAATTTTAATAAGTAATTATAAATAAATTTTCAGGGGATTAATTATTAGATATTGTATAGAGACGTTGGATTGCAACGTCTCTACGGTCTAATTTAAAACTTCTCCACCCAAATATGTTCAGTGGAAATGCCAGCCTGAATCGCTACTTCAATTGCCGCCTCAACTAATGCGGGTGGGCCACATAATAATACCTGAGGTAATACTGAAGTTTGTTGTAAATAGCGTTTAAAAGCTTCAACCGGTGTTCCAATAAATCCTTGCCAATTTTCACTGGCCTGCCATACACAAGGTGTAATTTTTAATTGCGGTAATGACAATTCTTTTAATTCGGTTTGGGCAAAATATTCCGCTTCGGTATTTATGCCAAAAAATAATTGAATTGGATAATCTTCTCCCCATGCAGATAATCGACGTAACATCGATAAAAACGGCGCAATTCCAGTGCCACCGGCAATAAAACAAGTCGGTTTCAAACCTTGAGTGGGTAAAGTAAAATGTCCCATTGGCCCATGAATTTGCACATAATCACCGACCTTTGCTTGTTGTAATAAATAGTGCGAAAATTGACCATTCAATTGTAATCGAATAAAGAATTCTAATCTTCCCTCCCAATTCGGTTCATTCGCAATTGAATAAGCCCGTTTTATATTAAATTTCGGAATTTCTAATTCGACAAATTGTCCGGGTTCAAATTCAAAATCAATTCCATGTTCATAATCAGGCAATAATTGTAAAATTAATTGAAAAGTGCGTTCAGCAACTTTTTTAACTTCCACAATTTCTGCGCTGCGCGGTTCAACAATTGAGCGACGAATTTGGCTGCTAGGATAAGGTACTTTAATTGCTAAATCGCTGTCAGCATATAAACGACACAATAAAATTTCGTGTTTGAGTTCAGCGTCAGCCGAAAAAATGCCCTCACTCGCTGAATCTTGATGATAATTTCCGCTTGTGCAATAACCAAAACAAATACCGCAACTGCCTGATTTACAAGAAGTGGGTAAAAAGAAACTCGCGGCTTCCGCAGCATCTTGTACGGTTTGTTCTGGATTACAATCAAATTCGATTAATTTTTGATCACGAGTGATTAATTTAATATGAAAAGACATTTTTTTCCTCAATTGAAAAAAGGAGCTATTGCTAAAATAAGGATAGTTTATTTTTATTAAGTAATTGCGAATAAGTTTTCAGGTGTTTATTATTAGATTTAATAAACCTTCCCTTTACAAAGGGGGAAGTTCTTAGTTCATTTTTATTATTGAATAACGTCGTATTATCTTACCATAATTATTTAGATGTTTTACTAGGTTTGATGAATAACATTAATTGTTTGATTTGTTGTTGTAATTGAGCAATCGCTTGAGATTGTTGCTGATTAATTCGATTTTGCGACAAAATCATTTGCTGTTGTTTTTCGATTAATTGTTGTTGTTCTTGCACCGCTTTAACTAATGGCACAACAAATTGAGAATAACCTAAACTATAAGTTTCATTTTCATGTTGTGGTTTTTTAATTCCATCAAAAACGAAATGAGATTCCTGCGCGGCTTTTTCGACTTCTTGCGCAATAAAGCCATTATGAATCATTGCTTTTGAAGCTGAGAAATTGGTTTCTTTTAGCCGTTTTTTACGATTTTTTGCCGATTGTTTTTGTGAAATAAAAGCATCAAATTTTTGCGTATCAAATTGATAACTAATTGGACGTAATTTACGAATAAAAGCTAAACCTTTAATATTTTCTTGAATATTAAATTTAAATCGACCATCAGATGGATAAGTATAAGCAACTTGCCCTTCAATAACGGTAACATAGCTATCGCCTAGGCGAATTTTATCACTCGCATCAACGATTGCATTTGCACCAATAGCGGTTGCATTTGTTAAATTATTTGTACTTACATCAGCTTGATAACCGATAGCGGTATTATAATCCCCTGTTGTATTTGTATATAAAGCTTCCACTCCAATAGCAGTGCTATAACCAGCAGTATTTTGCAATAAAGCCGATATGCCTATTCCAACGTTATTATTTCCACTGATATTTGAAGATAATGCACCGTCACCGATTGCCGTATTGTAATATCCATCTTGATTAGCCAATAAAGCAAAATTACCAACGGCGGTATTATTACTACCATATGTTACAGCTTTTAAAGCTTGATACCCTATAGCCGTGCTGCGTGTAGCCGTTGAAGATATATTTCCGGCTTGTTCACCAACAAAGGTATTTTGTGTACCTGTGCTATGAATAAAAGGATTTGCGCCTTTAT
>JBEEJU010000163.1:0-3156 GCA_041169045.1 Pseudomonadota bacterium | reverse complement strand
CATACTTGTAAAAATTGAATAAAAGCTGAAGCAATTGACAATTCAGAATGATTATTGCTGATAACTTGTATCGGAATATCATGAAAAACCGCCTGAATTAATCCTTGATATTGATTTATATCAACACTTAATACGACTATATCACGCCATTGTAAAGTTTTATCTTTCTCAATTGTGGCTAATAATTGATCTTTTAACACTTGAATTTCGCGTAATCGAGAATGACAAGCATGAATTTGTATAGAACGATCAATTTTATTGTTTTTAGCTATAGAAAAATCTTGTTTTTGAAATAAATATGATTGTAATTTGGCTAATGAATGTGTTTGATGATTGGAATAGTTTGAATTTTCAATGACAGAAACAGTTTCGGGAATGGTCAAAAAATGACAATCATCGGTATTTATTAATTGATTATTTTTAATTGGCGACCATTGATAAATCTCAATTTGAATATAATTAGCTAATGTTTGTAGAAAATCCCATTCTAAAGTTGAAAAATAATCTACTCCAAAAATGACGATTGATTTAGGGAATGAATACCCAATTTCAGCGCAATTTTGCGTTAAAAGATCAATCGCTAATTGCCAATTATTTTGGCTAAATTCTGATTTTATGGGATGCTGAGACAGTTGTTGCCATATCGCACGTTGCCATAATTCATGAATCGAATCAGTAATTAATTGATTTTGTTGCCAAGCTTGAAAGAATTGCGGCGACCATTGATAATAATCGCGAAACAATTGTTGTAAATGGCGCGCTAATTGATAACGCTTTATTGCAATTGATTCACCTTGTAAATAATGATGAATCGGAATGAATTGCGGCTCATTAACCATTTCGCGTAATAATGCTTCAATAATCCAAATCGAATTTTGCTCTGTACGATTGCTATATCGATTTAATTGATCGCTGCAAAAATTAAAAAACGCGGTAGTAGATAAAAATTGATAATTGGCTAATAAAGTATATTGATTAGCGAATTGTTGCGTTAACCATTGTTGTATTCCTACATTAGGCACTAAAAAATAACGTTTATCAAATACGGATTGAATCGTTTTGCTTTGGTAATGAGTAAAATACAATGCTAATAATTGATTATTAGAATCTGCTCGATAAATAGTCAACATGATTAACGCTTATTTAAGGGTAATCAATTATTTACATAACGGAAATCCTAACGCTTCCCGTCTTGCATAATAAGCTTCAGCAACCGCTTTGGCTAAATTACGCACGCGCAAAATATATCGTTGACGTTCGGTCACTGAAATAGCATGGCGAGCATCTAATAAATTAAAAGTATGTGACGCTTTTAATACCATTTCATAGGCGGGTAATGGCAATCCCTGTTGAATTAATTGCTGACTTTCTTTTTCATAGGTATTAAAACATTCAAATAAAAATGCAACATTCGCATAATCAAAATTATATGTGGACATTTCCACTTCATTTTGATGAAATACATCACCATATGTCACGTTACCATTTGGCGTTTTAGTCCAAATTAAATCAAAAACACTATTTACGCCTTGTAAATACATCGCAATTCGTTCTAATCCGTAGGTAATTTCGCCAGTAACCGGTTTACATTCCAATCCACCCACTTGTTGAAAATAAGTAAATTGCGTAACTTCCATCCCATTTAACCAAACTTCCCAACCTAATCCCCACGCGCCTAAAGTGGGCGATTCCCAATTATCTTCAACAAAACGAATATCATGTTCTAATAAATCTAATCCCAAATAACGCAACGAATTTAAATATAAATCCTGAATATTAATTGGCGACGGTTTTAATATCACTTGATATTGATAATAATGTTGTAATCGCATTGGATTATCGCCAAAACGTCCGTCTGTTGGGCGACGCGAAGGCTGTACATATGCCGTGTACCAAGGCTCGGGACCAATAGCGCGTAAAAAAGTGGCTGGATGAAAAGTACCCGCGCCTACTTCTAAATCCAAAGGTTGTAATAATACACAGCCTTGTTGCGCCCAATAATTTTGTAATGCCAAAATTAATCCCTGAAAAGTGCTAACATCGTTATTTGAATGGTTACTCATAAATCAATCACTGTAAAAAATAAACTTCTACTTTTATTATAACGTAAAATAACCTTTCTCATTTCAATCATTGATTTTTTAACGAATTAGGACGATATTATGCCGCAATTACTTATTTTACGTCACGGACAAGCTAAATCCAATCATATTGATGGCGATTTTGCGCGGGAATTGACTCAAAAAGGAAAAAAAGAAGTTGAAGTGATTGCTCATTCTTTACGAGAGCGTCAGTTATTTCCAGAAATGGTTTGGAGTTCAACCGCGACTCGTACGCTTCAAACCAGCGAGATTTGTTTACAAACCATGGCAATTGATATACCCATTCAATCGTTGCCAATCTTGTATTTAGCTGAATTAAACACTTTAAAAAAACAATTAACGACTTGTCCATCTACTATTCAACGTTTATTAATTGTGGGACACAATCCGGGATTAGAAGAGTTATTAAATCAATTATTAAAAAATCGAAATCAACGTTATTATTTAGCGACCGCTAATTTAGCTGTGATTAATATTCAATCGAATTGGCAATTATTAAAAAATGCAGATTTGGAATATTTTACCGGTTATTCATTTTCATAGTTTAATGAATCGCTAAGGAAATGTAATTATTAAAGTTTTTTTATTAGGCTTTATTTTTCAAAATAACTTGCCGGCTAATAATTCTTTACCTGAAACGGTAATCATCGTTTGCACTTGCGCTTTTTCTAAATTTTTAAAAGCTTGGTAGATAATTTGCTTACGCCATTCAAAATCTACCAAAGCAATTGGTTCGGTAATCGGTTTTAAAAATTCGGAAAGCGTGTCATTTGCAATCGTTGCATGAAATTTTGGCATAAAATGATTAGCTAACACTTCAAAACATTCAGTTTGATAAGCGATTAAGCGGTCACGAATTTCGGGTTTAACGCGATTACTGTCAATACCGAACAGCCAACCGTTTAAATAATTGACAGGTAGCATAACCATTTCTTGGAATCCGCCGTTTGAAGGTATGGTCATCATAACCATACCCTTGTTAAGTACATGATTTCTTTTTATTTTTTGAAGTTGAGATGACCAATCCAGTCCGATATTTTCACAAATCGGTTTC
>JBEEJU010000162.1:0-3665 GCA_041169045.1 Pseudomonadota bacterium | reverse complement strand
CTGCTTTTTTTGATGGGCATTCGCTTTGTTAATGTCCCACTCAAATTTTAACATTCTCAAAACCTTTGTTTTTTCAAAGTGATATTTTTAAAACAGTTGTACAGTTTTCATGCGGCGCAATGCGTTTCACTATTGCAGTCTACCGAGCTAATAAACTTTAAAGAAATCATTAGCCTTACTGCCTACATACATGGTCAATGCTTTATTTGCTGTTAAACCTATTATTACACCAATACCAAAAGGAATTGCTTTTTCAACTGCTTTTCTAGTAAATGTAATTCCAACTTTTTTGAATATCTCTTTCACAGCAGTCAACGTCGCTCCTTTTACATATTGTTGAGCCATTTTTACAAAAGCTTTAGAGCCAACTGCTTTTCCGCCTTCTTTTGCTGCTTCGTTAATAGCTCCAAGCCCTGCCACTATGATACAAAGCCTTTTTTCTTCTTCGATTGTAATATCATGGTTATAAACAACTGCAATTGCCATTGTCATTTCAATTTGATATTTCATACAAAGAGCAGCGTCCGCAGTAGCTCCACCGAAGGTAGCAATGACAGTTCCCAATCCAGGAATAACGCCAGTCAAAGCAGTAGCACCCCCAACAAATGAAGCAATATATGAATAATTAGAAATGATTTTTTTTATGACTAAATTAGCAATATCATCATCTGTTTTTTTAGCATGTTTTTGCTTGAAGCGTTTATGAATATCCTGCGTTTCTTTCATTATGTCGGCAGGTTCTGCTAAGACTAATTCAATTGCTTTCAAAAGTGCTGGTTTGTCGCTATCGTTATTATTTAATTCTTCTGACATTATATTCCACAATGAATTTTATATAACAAAGCGGTTATGTCCGCCTTTTGTGGTTTGGATTGTTATGCGGCGCAATACATTTCATTATTGCGCCCTACCGAGCTGTTATTTAATTGGTGTACGTTTAAATGAATCAGGGATGTAAAAAAAATGCAAATAATTACATTCTGAACATCTTTTTATTGTCAAATCTATGAATTCATCATATCTGTAAAAGGGAGAGCCATCTTTAGTTATAGGAACAGGTATTTCTATTTCTACTCTTGTTCCTGGATTTATTGGAAGGCTTATCTCGCTTTTAATTAGTTTGTCATTTCCACAAAAAATACATTTTTGATTGTTTGTTTCTCGTTGCATTGTTTTCTCCAGATTTAGTTTTTTTTCTTGGCTGAGCCATGTCCAAAATGCTCACTTAATTTTTCCTCACAGTGATGAATAACTTCGCCAGTGCTAGGGTCAATAACTTCTTCTTTATAAAAATCATTTTCCTTGTCAATCACTCGAAGTTTTTCCATCCATTTATCATCACATTTTCTTTTATCTGCACCAACTACAAACTCTTTTCTAATTTTCTTTTTGCTTGGTAACGATGAATCAACGGATTTACCTTTTAAGCAATCTTTTAGATTATCTCCAAGATTATTAGAAAAAGACAAGAAAATTGTTATTTCGTCTGAACCACAGTTGGGACACAAACTATTAGATTCACTAAATTGGTATCCACATTTATTGCACTTACTTTTAGCCAATTTTAACTCCTATCAGCATTTTGATTAGCTGCCGCATAAATTCAAAAACACTTCGCCTGAAACCCGCTAGGCGACTCTAAACTAAACGTTTCATCCTGAATCCGCGCCACATAAAACCCCGCCTCCAACACCTTATTTTTAAGCATTTCCGACCTATCCACAGCCGCGATAATCCCAAACAGTTTTTTATCGTTATGCTCAGGAAACAACGCCCTAAAATTACCCATCAAAGTATTCAATTGGGTAATGGCTTCCTCACGCAAGTGGCTTTTCACTTCCACAATGTATGCCTCATTAATCATGCTATTGGAATACGCCAGCACGTCAATCTCCGCATCAATGCCGTTTTTGCTCACGCGCACACTGGGGCTAATCACTTCCATTTTGAATTTTTCCCTTAAAATTTTGGTCATCGAAGGCAATGCCAGCCCTTCGGTAAAACTACCAAATTTATTCGCAATGCCGCCGATTTGTTGACGCAATTCTTTCATGGCTTTGTCGTTTTCTTTACGAGCTAAAGCAGCCTCTTCTGCCATTTTTTGTTGATTAACAGAAAGGCTTGCCACTAAATCTTTTAATTCTTGGTCTGTCATAATAATACTCAAAATAAAACCTAAAACTCAGTTGCCATTATAGGCTGAAAAATAGCTAAAAACACTTCGCCTGAAACTTATCTGGCGACTCTAAACTAAAAGTTTCATCCTGAATCCGCGCCACATAAAACCCCGCCTCCAACACCTTCATTCAGCATTTTCGACAGTTCCACCGCCGCGATAATCCCATACAGTTTTTTAACCGTGATCATACAAAGTAAAATCATGGTCGAACCATAAAACATAAAAAACAGCATCCTTTCTATAACCAACCATTGGCTTTTTACCATGAAATCTAAATACCAGAAAAGGTCACAATCCTCAGTAATAAAAGGCGGCATTGAAGCGTTAATTGCTTGTTTATCTATTTTCTCAATACCTAAACCATGCCGTTGTGTATTTTGTATTTCACTCCACGAGAGTGTCCTTCTTTTGAATATAGCTTCTGCAAACTGCGCTTTATTTTCTTGATCTAATGCAGAAAAGCAGTACTTTCCTGATTGTATTCTTTCAAGAGAAAATACAGGCGGGTTTTTATTGTAATCAACACTTTCAGTGAGTTGTATCCTGCTTCCAGTCTTGACGGATGGCTTTTTTATTTTACTATTTGTTGCCATTTATTTAAGTCTCGTTTTATAAAACTCCATCATTGATTCTTTAGTTATAATTCCACCCGTTTCCTCATTTTCTTTCCAAGGCGTTTCTTCATGAGTCATATTTCTAAGTTTCCACGCGCTAAACTGTCCAAATACATCATAGACCTCTTCAAGAAGTTCTAATTGTTCATCTGAAAACATAGTTAACTCAATATCTGAATTAACAGGAATTGGAGCTGAACCATAAGATTTATATTCACGATAGATAGATGGACAAACAGGCCCGTGCATCCAAGCTTCAAATTCTTCATTAAATAATGGCTTATCAAATAGGGCTAAATGAAAAGCCTGAGCATAATAAATAAGCTTTTGAAGCTTCATATTAGAAACGTCAGAATCTTCATTTTCATCTGCTTTGAATAAAAAATATTCAGCTACATTTTGCGCAGTTATCATAATATTTGCTCCTTTTATTTTAATTCGTCAGCTATTAACACATCATAGCATTTTGATAATTTCAAAAACATTTCGCCTGAAACTCATCAGGCGACTCCAAACTAAAGGTTTCATCCTGAATCCGCGCCACATAAAACCTTAGCTGTATTTCCCACAACAAAAATACTGCTTACTCACTATCAGTAGATGCGAATTTATTCGCGCAACTTATTGATATTAAAAGTGCGATTAAAATCGCGTCCACCTTAATTTTCATTCAAATAAACAACTTTATTGTCTGGGTGCAAAGGGTCTGTAACGGTGATAGAAAAAACATCGGATAACACGGTGCTTGCCTCTTCAAAGGTGACACCCTGCTTTTTTTGATGGGCATTCGCTTTGTTAATGTCCCACTCAAATTTTAACATTCTCAAAACCTTTGTTTTTTCAAAGTGATATTTTTAAAACAGTTGTACAGT
>JBEEJU010000161.1:0-30602 GCA_041169045.1 Pseudomonadota bacterium | reverse complement strand
GTAAAAAATATGATTAAAAACCCTAAATTGAGCAAACATATTGCTGATGCTGGTTGGGGTAAATTTGTCACACAACTTGAATATAAAGCCAATTGGGCGGGGCGTTTGTTGGTCAAAATTGGCCAGTTTTTTCCAAGCTCAAAACGATGTTCTTGTTGTGGACACATTCTTTCACGCTTAGATTTGAGCGTGCGTGAATGGACTTGCCCCAAATGCAAAGCAACATTAGACCGCGACACTAACGCGGCAAAGAATATAAAAACCGCAGGGCTTGCGGGGATAGCCTTTGGAGAGAATGTCAATCTTGTGTAGCTAGTCTGCATAAGTTGTTCTCGTTGAATTAGGAAACTCTCAATAGTGATATTGGGAATCACCGTCCTTTAGGGGGGTGAGGATGTCAATGGATACACCACTAAAAAGGAGGTTAGGTATTTGCCCTTAACATAAAGTTTAAGGGATTATAAAAATTGTTTTTATTCAATCATGAAAGTTTTTACACAATGATAATTTCTAGGACATCAGCAAAATAGTATGTTATAGTTAAAAAGTTTCGCTTATTAAAAATTATTTGTAATCGAATAAAATAATTAAGCCTTAATAAAGGTAAGTTACTGCTTGCTAAAATCTATCATTATCTATGATAATCTGTTGTTTTGTAATGGATTATTTATTGTGTATAATACTTTCTAGTGGAACGAAAACCAAGTTTTACTTTAAAAACGCTTTTGCTTAAAAGCATAAAACAACAAATAGTCAGGACACGCTACAACCAGATTTTAAACGCACATCGGATATAGGGTTGGACTGTGATTTTATCCAAAATTTCTGTATTGAGAGTGTGAATAAACCCAAAAATCAATAAAGAGATAAATTTTCGAGATTATCATAGATTTTGAGTAGCGATTAAATTGGCTTGAGTTGACTTTACCACGCATTGCCTAAAAACACTATCAAAGGCGTTTACTTCCAACAGTTTGCTTTAGAATCGGGATTTTCAATGGTTAATTATTCCCATAATACACAGATAGATAAAATGCTTTATAACGTTGATTTATCACAAGATAGTTGTGGTGTTGGCTTTATTACTCACAAAAAAAGTCAGCAAACCCACGATCTGCTGGTTAAAACACATCAGGCATTGTGTACGATTCCCCATCGAGGGGGAATGAGCGCGGAAGGAGTCGGTGATGGTGCCGGGGTTAATATTGATTTGTCTTTAAAATTCTTTCGCAAAATCACGGGCATAAATAATTTAGCTTTAGGCGATTTTGGCGTTGCTAATTTTTTCTTTCCCGAAGATCATGATCATTATGATTGTGAAGCCAGTGCCTTAGTCAATAAACATTTACAAGCCTTTGAATTGCCTTTAATTACTTGGCGTAAAATTCCCGTTGATTCTAGCGTGTTAAATGCTGCTGCGGTCAAAGCCCAATTACCGATTCAACAAGTGATTTTTGCGCGTCCGCCGACTTTAAAACAAGCCAGTGTTGATGAATTTGAACATTACATTCAACAAGCTTTATTAGCGATAGAAGTCGAAGGTTACAGTCGCGTTGAACTCGCGGGATTTTATCCTCTGTCAATGAGTGCGCGTACTCAAGTTTATAAAGGTCGATTGAATTCTAATGAGGTTATTCCTTATTTCAAAGATTTATATGATGCTGATCATGAGATCAGCAGCTTGTTTTTTCATACACGATTTTCTACCAATACTGCGCCTGCGACCATGATGGCGCAGCCTTTCCGCTATCTAGCGCATAATGGCGAATTAAATACAGATAAAAAAAATCGCCTCAGCGAATGTGCGATTGCGCGGCAAAATAATAAACATTTGGTATTTCCTTGTGGACAATCGGATTCAGGACGTTTGGATCAAACTTTGACTCGACGTATCCATGAAGACGGTTTAGATATTGTCACCGCCGTGTTAGCTATGATGCCGCCGGCTTGGGAAAACGATTCAACTTTATCTGCTGAAGTGCGGGCAATGTTGGAGTATTTCAGTTTATATGAAGAAAAAAATGATGGTCCAGCCGCATTAATTTTTAACGATGGTATTCGAGTCGGTGCGCGTTTAGATCGATTAGGTTTACGTCCCTTACGTTCAGTAGAAACCGAAACCTATTTAGCGGTGATGTCTGAAGCTGGACAAATTGATTTTCCGCCGGATCAAGTGTTACGTCGTGGACGAATTGAAGCCGGTGGAATGTTGTATTTTGATCATAGCACTGGACAAGCCTATAACAGTCAGCAAGTAATGACTCGATTGGCGAGTGAAAAAAACTATAGCGAATTATTAGCCCAAAGCCGAATTCGTTTAGCCGACGTTCCGGCTGTTGATCTCAGTGAACTCACTGAAACTAGCTCTTTTTCCATTGAACAGCAACATACGGCTTATTCCTTAAATCAAGAAAGCTTCCGGTTTTTACTAGACCCTATTTTAGAAACTGGTTTAGAAAAAGTGTCGGCAATGGGATATGGCATTGCACCGAATGCGTTAACTCAAGCTGAAGGCGGGATGTCGCGGTATTTTAGTCAACGTTTTGCTCAAGTGACTAATCCGCCGTTGGATTCATTACGCGAAAGTGAAGGGATGAGTTTACGAGTCGCTTTAGGCGCGAAACCCACTTTTACTAATGGACGGACGCAACAATTAATCATTGATTCTCCAATTTTGCAACGCACACAATTGGAACAAATCCGTCGTCAAACAGCAGTCACTACTCTCAGTTTACCGATTTTATATCGTCCAAATCGCTCGGATGCTCAGGCGAATGCTGAAGCTTTAGAACAGGCTTTTTTACAAGTTTGTCAACAAGTTGAACAAGCGGCTAAAGCATATATAGGGATTATTATTCTCAGTGATCAAGGTATTGATCCTGAACACGCAGCAATTCCGGCTTTATTAATGATTGCCGCAGCAAATCAACATTTGGTTAAACAAGGATTACGATTTAATTCTTCGTTAATCATGGAAACCGGACAAGCGGTGAGTCCGCATGACGTGGCAACGATTTTAGGATTTGGTGCGTCAGCGATTTGTTCACTCAGTGTGCATAATCGAGTGATTAGTCAATATGCTGATCGTCAACAGCAACTCAAAGCGTTAGCGAATTTTCAAAAAGGTGTAGAAAAATCGCTGATGAAAACGATGGGTAAATTTGGTTTATGTACTGTAGAAAGCTATATCGGCGGTGAATTTTTTGAATCTAATTATTTAGATACCGAAGAACCTAAACTCAAACCTTATTTCCCGAATATCCACGCCCCAGTTGGCGGTGCGCGTTATCTTGATATTGCTAATAGTGCGACCGAATGGCATCACAAAGCGTTAACCGTCATTAATGACAAAGATATTCCTTTCTTAGGTTTATTCAAAGAACGTCAAGACGGTGCTGGACACAGTTTTGGTAACGTTGCAGTTCGAGAATATATCGCAATGACCGATGAACCAGTGCATTTTCTCGAAACTCCAGTCGCTAGTGATACGGCTTATACCAAGATGGGTTATGAAAAACGTACTCCGCAACAAATTGATCAATTCGGGATTACGCCGGCTTATCGTCAATTTGCTAAAAATTTATATAGCGAACGGATGTCGCGTCCAGCGGCATTACGCGACATTATGATTTTTCCGGCTGATGTTACGGCAGCATACACGCAAGCGGATTTTGATCGCATTTTGACCTGCTACGATTTATGCGGTAATCATAACTATTTGATTCGTGGATTAAGAGTTACTCAGCAAGTCGGAAATTTCAGTTTACAGTTTACTGAAAATACTTCCGTCGCTAGATTACAAGCTCTTGCCGATCATTTGTTACAACGATTTAACGGTGAAATTTTTACCCTAGCTGTCACAGAACAGCATTTGTCGATTTATGTTACGCATACTGACGGTTTGCTATATCGTTATTTATCAAGCGTTGAAACCGCTAAACCTGCGTTATCTTTAAATGAAATTCAACCCGCACACCAAATTACCGCGACTTTAGCTTCCGGTGCGATGAGTCACGGTGCATTAATTGCCCCTGCGCATGAAGCCGTTGCTTTGGGAGTGAATATGGTCGGTGCTTTGAGTAATTCTGGGGAGGGTGGTGAACATTCCAGTCGTTTTGGTAGCTTACGCTCCAGTAAAATTAAACAATTTGCCTCAGGACGTTTTGGCGTATGGGCAGGTTATTTAGCGGATTCTAATATTGAAGAAATCGAAATTAAAATCGGTCAAGGCGCGAAACCAGGAGAAGGTGGACAATTGCCTGCTCCTAAAGTGACCGTAGAAATTGCCGCACTGCGTGGTGGAACCCCCAAAGTCGAATTGGTCAGTCCACCGCCGCATCACGATACTTATTCGATTGAAGATTTAGGTCAATTAATACATGACGCTAAAGCTGCACGAGTACGAGTCGGGGTTAAATTAGTTTCCTCAGAAGGCATAGGAACGATTGCTGTAGGCGTGGCAAAAGCCGGTGCGGATGTGATTAATGTCGCTGGAAACAGTGGTGGAACCGGAGCTGCAGCGGTAACTAGTTTAAAAAATACCGGTCGTTCGCCGGAAATTGGTATCGCTGAAGTACATCAAGCTTTAGCGGTCAATGGTTTACGCGATAAAGTCATTTTACGTTGTAGTGCCGCACATCAAAGTGGATTGGATGTAGTTAAATCCGCGATTTTAGGTGCGGACTCTTTTGAATTCGGGACGACCGCATTGATGATGTTGCGCTGTGTAATGGCAAAAAATTGTAATGTCAAATGTCCAGCCGGTTTGACTACTGATCATGAGGAATTTAAAGGCGATGCTCGCATTTTAGCGCAATACCTGATGAATGTGGCTCATGAAGTGCGCGAAATTTTGGCACAATTAGGTTATCGCAGTTTAACCGAAATTCGTGGACAAACGGATTTGTTACATTTAATGCGTCATCCTCAAATGATTGGGCAAATTGATTTACGTCGATTGTTAGCGCAAGTTGCTGAAATTAAAATTGCTAATCCGATTTATTTAGAAGCGGATTTTCGTGTAGATAATTTGATTTTTTCTCAAATTCAACAACAATTACTGCAACAACCTAAGTCTCAACTTATTTTTCAAGGGGCTGAATTTAAATTAACCAATCGTGATAAAACTGTTGGTGGTCAAACCGCAATCGATATTGAACGATGGTTAAATTATCAATTGTCAGCTACGCAACGCGCTCCATTAAGCGCGGTTTATCGTTTAGACAGTGGACGTTATTATTTAGCCGCTGATACGGTGACTGTACGCACTACCGGCTCTGCGGGACAAAGTTATGCGGCATTTTTGAATGACGGAATGCGCATGGAACATACCGGTACTTGTAATGATGGTGTAGGTAAAACCATGTGCGGTGGAACGGTGGTAGTCAAATCTCCGGGCGGCGGCAGTATACAAGCTGGTGAAAATGTCTTGATCGGAAATTTTGCCTTGTTTGGAGCGAGTGGCGGTAAAGCCTTTATCAATGGCGAAGGCGGAGATCGTTTTGCAGTACGCAATTCTGGAGCGATGGCAGTGGTCGAAGGTGTAGGCGATTTTGCTTGCGAATATATGATCAATGGTGCCGTGTTAAATATAGGCGGTTTCGGTAAAGGTTTTTGTACCGGAATGTCTGGCGGTAATGCGTACCAATACGATCCAGAACAGCGTTTAGAACAACTTTATGATCGATCTTCTGTCGAATTACACAGTTTGAGCGAAAATACAGATTTAGCTGCTGCTCATGAATCGTTTATTCTCTCTATGCTCAATGAACATTGGCAGGCGACAAATTCATCTAAAGCACGCTTTTTATTAGATAATTGGCAAGATCAACGGCAATATTTCAAATTCACTTTGCCTTTATGGTTATATAAAACCCAAACCGCCAGTTTTATTGCTCAAAGTTTAGATCGTAAAGCGATGATTGAGGAATTGAGTGTAGCATTAGTGAATTCACAATTAACCGAATTAGCTTATGCCATTCAAAATAAACAAGCTTTATTTAATGGTGCAATTCCTGAGGAAAGTGCAAATCCTGAATTATTATCGATGCAATTAATTGGTAGCTTGACTGTGTTATTAAAAGCAAAACAATTAGTTCAAGATTCTTTAATTAAAAATCAATCTTCTAACGTCGATAATGCTTTTATTGATCAACAAATTCAACAATTGATTATTCAACGCCCGCGTAAATTACAAGACGCTTTATTAAAAAATACTCGTGAAATTTTTGCTGATTGTAACGAAACACAATTAGCTGATTTATTAGCTCAAAAACGCTTGCAAGATTATAAAGCCACTTTGATTAAACGCGATGTTCAAAGTATTTATTCTTTGGGAACAACGGCATGGATTATTGAGCAACAACGATTAAACCAATCGCTTACTCAAAATATACAAGACGTATTGAATTTGCAGAATTTTAAGCAGAATTTACGGGATTTACAAAATAATTGAAATCGCTCTTTACGAAATCCCCTTAGTCCCTCTTTTAAAAAGGGAGGGACGTAAACTTAGGAAGATTTTACAAATAATAAACTTTGATAATTCTGTGAATGTTGATCCAAATATGATGACCCTTTTTCAAATTCCGCAAAATGCTCCTTATAGCCCGCAACAACGTGTATGGTTAAATGGTTTTCTCATGGGGATGCGTAGTCAACTACAGCAAGCTACTGAAAATCAATCGTCGCAAGCGCAGAGACTCATACATGTACTGTATGGCAGTCAAACCGGTAACGCTGAATCGGTTGCTAGAGAAGTAGCGACAGCAGCCAAAGCTCGAGGATTAACTCCGATTGTTAAAAGCATGGATGAGGTTGAACTCAGTGCTTTAACAACAATCGATTATTTGTTGATTGTCACCAGCACCTACGGTGAAGGAGAAATGCCGGATAATGCTGAGTTGTTGTGGCAGGCAGTGAGTTCCGAATCAGCTCCACGTTTAACCCATTGTCGTTATTCGGTATTGGCATTAGGCGATACCGGTTATGATTTATTCTGTCAAGCAGGCATTGATTGGGATCAACGTTTAAGCGAATTGGGCGCGAATCGAATCTCACCTTTAGTGCTGTGTGATGTTGATTTTGAAGCGAATGCAGAACAATGGATAGATACGGTTATTCCTTTGATGGCTGAAGGAATGCAAAGTGTCACTCAGATTGAGACCCAAGTGGTTGAACAAAAACCACAATATCATCGTAAAAATCCTTTTCCAGCAACTTTATTGGACAATCGTCGTTTAACTAGCGAGGCTTCTTCTAAAGAGATTCGTCATTATGAATTCTCATTAGCCGGTTCAAACTTACGATATGAAGCGGGCGATGTATTGAATGTGTTACCGATTAATTGTCCAGCGTTGGTAGCCGATCTGCTGGCAGCGATGGGCTGTAATGGTGACGAAGAAGTATCAGTTAACGGACAATTGATGCAGTTATCTGCCGCGTTGAGCAGCGAATTTGAAATTAAATTACCGAGTAAAGAATTAGTAACTTGGTTAGCCTTATGTTCCGGTGATGCAGAACTTAATCAATTATTGATCGGTGATAAATCTGCTTTAGCCGACTTTTTATGGGGACGCGATACTTTGGATTTATTAAAACAATATCCAGTTGTAAACGTATCCGCTACCGATTGGATCAGTGTTTTAAAACCTTTACAACCACGAGCGTATTCGATTTCTTCCAGCAGTCGATTGTATCCTGAAAGCGTACATCTCACCGTTGCCAGCGTGCGTTATCAAAGTCAGAATCGATTGCATAAAGGTGTATGTTCAACCTATTTAGCCGATATAGCGACGTTAGGTGAGCCGGTTAAAGTGTTTTTAACTGCGAATAAAACTTTTAAAGTCCCAGAAAACAATGAATTACCCATGATTATGGTTGGGCCTGGAACGGGAGTCGCACCATTCAGAGCATTTCTACAAGAACGTCAAGCTCGTAATGCTCAAGGGAAAAATTGGTTATTTTTTGGTGATAGAAATGCCGCTGCGGATTTTATTTATCAGGAAGAATTGCTCGCTATGCAAGCGAGTGGTTTATTAACTCGATTAGACCTCGCGTTTTCCCGTGATCAGGCTGAAAAAATTTATGTTCAAGATCGAATGCGTGCGGCAGGTGCGGAATTATTCGCTTGGTTACAACAAGGAGGCTATTTCTTTGTATGTGGCGATGCGAGTCAAATGGCGAAAGATGTTGATCGTGCTTTGCATGAAATAATAGCCAAATACGGGCAAATGTCGATTTTACAAGCGGCTGATTATGTCAATCAGTTGAAAAAAGATAAACGTTATGTTCGGGATGTTTATTAAATGCTTCATTACAAATTTTTAGAAAAAGTCAGATAGCCAATAGTGTTGTGTAAATCAATTGTTAAATAAATAAAAAAAAGGAGTGTAAAATTTGTCTGTCAACTCAAGTTTACACTCCTAATAACGATTATCGAATGATCGTTGTGTCTTCGTTCAAAGTGCTTCAGGGACTACAGCATATAAAGCTCGACCTAACCGTACATGCACACGTTTACCTGGGTGTCTTTCATCAAAAAAGACATATGAATCCATAAGATTGCTGCTACAGGGCGCAAAATAACTCAAATTATCACTGCTGTAACAGCCTTGTTTTACATTATTAAACAGATAGGCGTTGCTATTTTGGATGATACCACTAAAAAAGTTATACAAATTAAAACTGACTATATCCACCGCTTTGGCTTTTTCAACCGAAGCAACGGTTTCGGTTAATTTTTTGTTAAACGCAATTGTTTTTTGATTCGCCCGTAAAATAATCGCGTTATTGCCAGCGGCTTTTGCCAAAGCTTGTGTTTCGGGGATCGCCCCGATATTAGGGGAGTTGACCACCAAAAACCGTTTCGCGCCTGCGTTAATCAGTTGAGTCAGGGTATTGCGAATATTAGCAGCAGCATTATTCAAAATGGCGGTCGCCAAGGTTTCATCCGGCTGGTCGCGCATGTCGCGAATGTCATTGCCGCCGATAAATAAAATATACAAATTATCAGCAGAAGCTTTGCCACTTTGGCTGGTTAAAAAAGCAGTGACCTGTGCGGTCAAATCAATCGCACCATTTTTGCCAGCGCGTGCGCCAGCCACTGCAAAATTGTTGCCGTTCACCGTACCGAATAAATGTAATGATGGTGTTAAAGGCAAGTTCATGATTGTTGCCAAGTGCGCTACGGCAGTTAAGTCGTTGGTAAAGCCATGTTGATAAGGGGCTTGATTCAAAAAGCTGTAATCCGGTAAGGCAGCAAGATTGCCATTGTCCGATAAACTATCGCCAAAAACCACCATCCCAGCAAAAGGTGCGGCAAGTAATGGCAACGAGGATAATAGCAAAATCACGGATAGGAAAAACTTACAAAAACGTATTAACATGGTGTTCTCTCAAAATTAAGGTTAAAAAAATCATCATCACTGTGCTGATTATCCAAGGTTGGAGTTAGTTCAAAATCAAAAATATTTTTTGATTGAGCATTAATTGTTTCAATAACACTGCAAATAGTTATGTTAAACTCACATCAGGCAATTTTATTGAGATCGTGAAAGCTAAACCGCTTCATATTTTCTCAGATTTTAAGGTTGCATTTTTTTATCCCGAATTCAGGTTAAATCAGTTTTTGATTATGCACACATATTTGCAACTTTTATCAACCGTGTTAGGGCAAGGACAAACTAAAGCCGATCGTACTGGCTGTGGTACTCGTTCGATTTTCGGCTATCAAATGCGTATAGATTTAAACCAAGGTTTTCCCTTGTTAACCACTAAAAAAGTACATTTCAAATCGATTGCTTATGAATTATTATGGTTCCTAAACGGTGAAACAAATCTACAATTTTTACGCGATCAGAAAGTTTCAATTTGGGACGAGTGGGCAGATACTGAAGGTAATTTAGGCCCCATTTATGGAGCGCAATGGCGTTCTTGGACTGTGGCGAATGGCGAGTCTATCGATCAATTAAGTCAATTAATTAGTCAATTACAAACCAGACCTGACAGTCGGCGATTGTTGTTTTCCAGTTGGAATGTAGCTGATTTACCGGATGAATCGTTGTCGCCGCAAGCGAATGTTGCTTTAGGCAAAATGGCATTAGCCCCTTGTCATGTTTTAGCACAATTCTATGTCGCTAATCGCCGTTTATCCTGCCAAGTTTATCAACGTAGCTGCGATGTTTTTCTAGGATTACCTTTCAATATTGCCAGTTACGCTTTATTAACTCATTTGCTTGCTCAACAATGTGATTATCAAGTGGGGGAATTAATCTGGACTGGCGGTGATGTTCATTTGTATTTGAATCATTTAGCCCTTGCAGAATTGCAATTGCAGCGTTCTCCACGTTCGTTAGCCAAATTAGCACTCAATCGACGACCTCATTCTTTATTTGAGTATCAATATCAGGATTTTACGATAGTTGATTATCAACCTTATCCCTCGATTCCAGCACCAATTGCGGTGTGAAAATCTGCCTGAATCTTCATTTTAAAAGATTTAACCCAAAATTAAAAAGAAATTGATGCAGCCTACGATTGCGATTATCACTGACGATCCAGGATGGCACGGACAACAACTGGTCTCAGCGTTTGAAAAACTCGGCTATCGAAGTGTTTATGTTTCGTTAACTGAATGCTGTTTACAACCTAGGCCAAGCGGATTACCGATTTATTTACCCGGATTTACCGAGCAATTACCGACAGCGGTTTTTGTCCGAGGCGTTCCCGGCGGCAGTTTGGAAGAAGTGGTATTTTATTTAAGCGTATTACACGCGCTTAAACGCTGCCACATTCCGGTGTATAACAACGCAGTTGCGATAGAACGTTCTGTTGATAAAGGGATGACCAGTTTCTTATTACATCAAGCGGGATTACCGACTCCTCCGGCTTGGATTTTACGCGATCGAACCGCTGCGACTGAGATCGTTAAACAACAATTGGCTCAAGGTTATCAAATGGTGAGCAAACCTTTATTCGGTTCTCAAGGAGAAGGCGTACGCCGATTTCAAAAAACCACCGATGTCCTTTGGTTAAGCTCAACTCGCGGAATTTTTTATTTACAACAATTTGTGGATTGTCTCAGCGCAGACTATTCCGATATTCGCGTGTTTGTTATTCATCACCGAGTCATTGCCGCTATGCGTCGATGCGGCGGAAAATCTTGGTTAAACAATGTCGCTAGAGGCGCGCTCTGTACTCCAATTCCTGTAGAAGCCGAATTAGCTGAACTCGCAATTGCAGCCACGCAAGTGCTGGACATGGATTATGCTGGTGTCGATATAATTCAAACTCAACAAGGCTATACGATTATTGAGGTCAACAGCGTACCTGCATGGAAAGGTTTACAAAGCGTCTGTCATTTTGCAATTGCTGATTTTCTCGCTGAAGATTTACACCAACGTTATTTATTATCATGCTGATTCGAGATCAACTGATTGAACTTTATGTAGAAGCTTGCGAAGCGGAATTACAAGCATTCAAACCCGGGAATGTCAGTGTTTATAGTGAAGGTCACGGTATGACCGTTGCTGATTTTCGCCAGAGTGCTAAAGCAAGCGCGATTCCCTTAACTGATCCCAATTATAGCCTAGGTGAAAAGATTTTTTATGCTATTGAAGCGACCCAACAAGCCGTAGGATGTAACACCAATTTAGGCATTATCCTGTTATCCGCGCCTTTGATTTGTGCCGCTGAACAAGTTTCAATAACATCATTGCGTCAATCTTTAGCTAAAGTATTAGCCGAAACTACAGTTAGCGACGCGGAATGGGTTTTTCGTGCAATTTGTTTAGCTAAACCAGCGGGACTAGGACAAGCTCCTCAACAAGACGTTTACCAACCTGCAACGATGAACTTAACTGAGGTGATGCGTCTTGCGAGTGAACGCGATCGAATTGCATTACAATATGTTACCGAGTTTAAAGATATTTTTGATTTCACACTTTTAAGGTATAATAAAAGCTTCGATTGTTTTTTAGACCGAAATTGGGCGACGGTTTCAGTGTACAGCGCGTTACTTAATCGTTATCCTGACAGTCATGTTCAACGCAAATACGCAGATCACTATAACGATTGGATTCGTTTACAAATGTCAGCGGTTGAGAAAAGCTTGCGACAAGGGCGTTCAGCTTTGGATCAGTTACCGTTGTTATTATCTCAAATCGATCAAGCTTTTAAATCTAAAAGTCTGAACCCGGGGACTACAGCCGATTTGACTGTGGCCACGCTATTGGTGGTTTTCTTACAACAAAGTCTAAACCGATGTTTTGAAGTTTAGCCTTTGCTGTTGGTTAAATCTGGGCAATAGTTATACAACAAATTACGGTTAATTGTTTTATTTTAATTTTGGAGAAGCACAAAACATGGCAATAATCAATAACATGCGCGTAGGCGAATCTTTAGTCGGTGAAGGTAATGAAATTGCTCATATCGACTTAATTTTAGGTCCAAGAGGTTCTGCAGCAGAAACTGCTTTCGCTACCGCTTTAACCAATAACAAAGATGGTTTTTCAACTTTGTTAGCGGTAGTTGCACCGAATCTGATGGTTAAACCTGCGACCATTTTATTTAATAAAGTGACCATTAAAGGTTCTAAACAAGCCGTACAAATGTTTGGTCCAGCTCAACGCGCTGTCGCTATGGCGGTGGCTGATTGTGTAGAAGATGGTACTATTCCAGCGGATGAAGCTGATGATTTATTCATTTCTGTAGGTGTATTTATTCATTGGCTGGCAGAAGATGATGCGAAAATTGAAAAATTCAATTACGAAGCCACTAAAGAAGCTCTGAAACGTGCGGTTGCTGGTAGTCCTACTGCTGCTGAAGTAGTTGCTGCAAAATCAAGTGCTAAACATCCCTTTGCAGTAAACAACGAATAAGCTAAATTTTCATATTTAGTTTGGACTGATAAAATACCTCATTTATATGGGGTATTTTTTATGCAGCAGAGGTAAATTCCCGATCATTAAAAAGCTTTTTAAAATAGCTTTAGTTACTTGACTAACCAATCAATATTTCGATACAATGTAGAACTTTTCAGTCACCCATACTGAAATGATTATGGTTGTTGTGTCGGTGCTTTCGCAACGATACGCTGTGAACCCCGCCAGGTCCGGAAGGGAGCAACGGTAACAGCAGATTCGTGTGCCGAGATGTCGCTGCCACAATAACCGCCTCTAGTATTATTTCCTTAGAGTCTTTCATGGCTTATCAGGTTCTCGCCAGAAAATGGCGACCGCAAAATTTCTCTCAGTTAGTAGGTCAAGAGCATGTTGCACAATCGTTGATTAATGCGCTGCAACATCAACGATTACATCATGCGTATTTATTTACCGGTACTCGTGGTGTAGGTAAAACGACCATCGCTCGAATTTTAGCCAAAGCGATTAACTGCGAAAATTTACAACAATATAATCCTTGTGGTACATGCACAGTATGTCGAGATTTCGATCACGGGCGATTTATGGATTTAATCGAAGTGGATGCTGCGTCGCGTACCAAAGTCGAGGACACTCGTGATTTGCTCGATAATGTGCAATACGCCCCTAGTCACGGTCGATATAAAGTCTATTTAATTGACGAAGTACATATGCTTTCTTCCAGTAGCTTTAATGCGTTATTAAAAACTTTGGAAGAACCACCGGAACATGTCAAATTTTTATTAGCCACCACTGATCCACATAAAATTCCCGTAACGGTTTTATCGCGCTGTTTGCAATTTAATTTAAAGCGTTTACTGCCGCAACAAATCAGCGAGCAAATGGCGTTTATTCTGCGACAAGAGCAGATTGAATTTGATCTCGAAGCTTTACCTTTATTAGCTCGCGCTGCGGACGGCAGTTTGCGAGATGGTTTAAGTTTATTGGATCAAGCAATTGCTTTTGGTCAAGGACGAGTCAATCGAGTCGATGTTGAAGCGATGTTAGGTACAGTGGCTCAACAACCGGTAGATGATTTATTACGCGCTTTAGCAGAGCATGATGGCATCAAAATATTAGCGATTATTGCCCAAATTAGTGAATTAACGCCGGATTTTCATGAAGTATTGCAGCAATTGTTACGCGTGTTACATAGAGTTGCATTATTACAATCGATTTCAAAATTTGTTGATCAAGAATTTGACCCTATTTTATTAAATGAATTGGCTGCTTCTCTGTCAGTTGAGGAAGTTCAGTTGTATTATCAAATTGGAATTATTGGACAAAAAGAATTGGATTTAGCTCCAGACCCAAGAACAGGGTTTGAAATGATCCTGTTGCGTATGCTTACTTTTCGTCCAATTACTACTACAGTTTCTACTAAAAAAACAACTGATGTTGTCAGATCTTCACCAGTGATTAAAAACTCTTCAGTGAGCCATTCGGAATTACCTATTTCGAGTACGAAAATAGCGACTGTTGCTACTGAAAATTTGAATTGGGAACAAATCATTCGCGCGCTGAATCTGAGTGGACCTACTTTGGATTTAGCTCACCATTGCGCTTTAGTTGCAGTTCATGAACAAGAATGTATTTTATCTTTGTCGGCTAAATACAGTTTAGTAACTCCCAAAATTAAAGAAAATTTACAAACGGCATTACAAAATTATTATCAACGTTCATTAAAATTAATTTTGAATGCGCAAACTCATGCTGATACTCCTGCAATTCAACAACAACAACGAGATCAGCGACAACAAGCGGCTGAAAATGCAATTCACAATGATCCGACTATTCAAGAATTAAAACGACAATTTGAAGCCGATATTGTTTCTATTGAACCTTTATAATATTTTTTTTCAGTAATGGAGAAATACGAATGAAAAATGCGTTGGGTAATTTGATGCAGCAAGCCCAAAAAATTCAAGAGGATGTGAAAAAAGCGCAAGAAGAAATTGCGAATTTGGAAGTCACAGGCGAATCAGGTGGTGGTTTAGTAACTATTGTTATGACAGGTAAACGTGAAGTGCGTAAAGTCAGTATTGATGATTCTTTAGTCGGTGACGATAGAGATATGTTAGAAGATTTAGTCGCGGCAGCAATCAATGATGCTGTGCGACGGGTTAATAAATTGAAAAAAGAAAAAATGTCGCAAGTAACAGCGGGAATTCCTTTTGCTAATGGATTTCAAATGCCTTTTTAATTTTGGAAATATTTATGAATGAATGTTTATTTTGTAAAATTATTAATCATATTATTCCAGCAGATATTGTATATGAAGATCAAGAAGTGCTCGCCTTTCGAGATATTCAACCTCAAGATCCAATTCATTTATTAATTATCCCTAAACAACATATTACTACTTTAAATGAATTAACGGACAATTCAATTGCTGGAAAATTATTAAATACTGTTCAAAAATTAGCCGCTGAATTAAATATTGCAAATGACGGTTATCGTACCGTAATTAATTGTAATCAGCACGGTGGTCAAGCAGTTTATCATTTACATTTGCATTTATTGGCGGGCAGGCAATTACAGTGGCCCCCGGGCTAAATAAATGTTTTTCATGAAAAAAATATTTTATCGTCGTTATTTAAATTGACGATCCAGCTTACGATAACTAATGGCTTCGGTCAAATGTTGCGTTGCAATGGTCTCACTATTGGCTAAATCAGCAATCGTACGAGCCACTTTTAAAATTCGATGATAAGCCCGATGTGATAAGCCCAAACGTTGAATCGCTTGTTCTAATAAGCGATGATCCGATTCGATTAATACGCACCATTGTTTAATTTCGCCCGTCGATAATTGTGCATTCGGTTTACCGCTTCGTGTCAATGCCACTTGTCTAGCTACCATGACTCGCTGACGAATTTCACGACTCGTTTCTTGATTGGCGGCAGGTTGACGCAATAATTCGGCAATCACTCGTGCCACTTCAATGTGTAGATCGATTCGATCCAATAAAGGACCTGAAATTTTGCTACGATAACGATTGACTTGCTCCGCAGTACAATGGCAACGTCCTGAACTATCGCCTAAATAGCCACAAGGACAGGGATTCATCGCCGCAATCAATTGAAATTTCGCCGGAAAATCCATCCGTCTAGTCGCACGAGAAATGGTAATTTGCCCAGATTCCAAAGGTTCGCGCAGAACTTCTAAAACATGACGATTAAATTCGGGTAATTCGTCTAAAAACAAAGCACCATGATGTGCTAAAGAAATTTCCCCGGGTTTAGGAATGCTGCCACCACCGACTAATGCCGCTGCTGAAGCCGTATGATGTGGCGCGCGAAAGGGTGGTTTACGCCAATTTTGAATTGAAAATCCTTGATCACTGACTGAGGCAACCGCCGCAGTTTCTTGTGCCTGAGCTTCTGATAACAAAGGTAAAATAGTCGGTAATCGAGCAGCCAACATCGATTTTCCAGTTCCGGGCGGGCCAATCATCAATAAATTATGTGCCCCGGCTGCAGCAATTTCAAAAGCCCGTTTGGCATGATATTGTCCTTGAACTTCAGCAAAATCAAACAAATAGTGGTCTATTTCGGGAATGACGGATGTCTTAAATATCTGAGTTTCTGCTCCGCCTAACCATTGACAAACTTCGGTTAGATGAGTCGCAGCTAACAACGGAATATTTTGAACCAAAGCTGCTTCTTCCGCATTAGCCAACGGTAAAATCAGTTGTCGGTTTGCCAATTTGGTTTGTAACGCTACCGGTAAAATGCCATTGATTGGGCGTAATTCGCCACTTAAAGATAATTCCCCAATACATTCATATTGATTTAAAGCCGTTAGGGGAATTTGTCCGGAAGCGGCTAAAATTCCCAATGCAATGGCTAAATCAAATCTCCCGCCTTCTTTAGGTAAATCCGCAGGAGCCATATTGACTGTAATTCGTTGAATCGGAAAATGGAATTGAGAATTGACAATCGCACCATAAACGCGATCTTTACTTTCTTTAACAGCCGTAGCTGCTAATCCAACAATAGATAAAGAAGGCAAACCATTAGCGACATGAACTTCAATCGTAATTAAAGGGGCTTGAATGCCGGCACATCCACGACTATAAACAATAGCTAATGGCATGAAAGAAAAAATAAATAAAAGGGCTATTGCAAATCACCCACCATCAAAATGAAATAGTGCAATGCTGGGTGAAAATGATTCGCGATTAATTAATATTGATAAGGTAAATTAATTACCATTACCGCATCCATTTCTACCGGTACGCCTTTGGGTAAAGCGGCAACACCAACAACGGCTCTAGCAGGATAAGGTGCTTGAAAATATTGCCCCATTATTTCATTCACTATGGGGAAATGGGCTAAATCGGTTAAAAATACATTGAGTTTTACTACATCACTTAAATCGCCACCAGCGGCTTGCGCAACGGCGCGTAAATTTTCAAAAACTTGGGTAATTTGCGCCCGAATATCATGCTCAATTAATTCCATTGTTTCTGGGATTAATGGAATTTGTCCTGATAAATAAATGGTGTCATAAACTTTAACGGCTTGAGAATAAGTACCGATAGCTTGAGGGGCGTTAGGGGTATAAATAACTTCTTTGCTCATAAATAAAAATTATATTAATAGGGAATAAATTTAAAAATAAAAATACTTAGTAAATAATTAAATAAAAATTTTGCGATATATTCGGAGTGCAAACTTAAGTTTGCATGTTAGGAAAAGCCTGAATTCTAATCTTTATTAATGCCATAAAACTTACGATGACTGATTTAAAACGGTTAATAGAATAAAAATCGAATTTAAATGAGAACGTTAGCTGTTTTTAATAAACCTAAATGTTTTTTAGCTAATTGTACGGTTAATTCACGACTGCCATCTGGATTAAAAGTTTCGCTGACAATTTCACCAAGATAAGCTAATTGCGCGTACAATTGTTTATGTTCGCTAGATAATCGACAATTTACTTGAATTTTATCAGTAGCACAATATTCACCCAAAACGCTCAATAATTCATTTAACCCCAATCCAGTCGCAGCAGATAACCATACCCGAATCGCTTTTCCTTGATCATCTCGATCAATACGCGGTGACATGGTTTCTAGCTTATCGATTTTATTCATGATTTGTAATTGGGCGACGGAATCTGCACCAATTTCTTGAATCACTTGATTAACTTGGTTAATTTTATCCTCACGATCTTCCGCGCTCGCGTCAATTACATGTAATAACAATTGCGCTTCGCAAGTTTCTTGTAAAGTCGAGCGAAACGCCGCGACTAATTCATGCGGTAAATGGCGAATAAAACCGACGGTATCTGCCAGTACAATTTGGCTGCCTTCGGTTAATAAACATTGACGTAAAGTAGGGTCTAAAGTCGCAAATAATTGATTTGCAACGTAGGTATGCGCACCAGTGAGCTGATTAAATAAAGTCGATTTTCCCGCGTTGGTATAACCAATCAATGACACACTAGGCGTGGCGGATTTTTGCCGATGATTGCGATTTTGAGCGCGTTGTTTATCCACTTTTTGCAATCGCCGTTTAATCAACGCGATTCTTACCCCGATTAAACGTCTATCGGTTTCTAACTGCGTTTCGCCGGGGCCGCGTAAACCAATGCCACCTTTTTGACGTTCCAAATGCGTCCAGCCACGAACTAAACGAGTGGATAAATGGGTTAATTGTGCCAATTCAACTTGTAATTTACCTTCAAAACTTCTGGCGCGTTGAGCAAAAATATCTAAAATTAAACCGTTTCGATCAACTACCCGTACTTTTAACGCTGATTCTAAATTTCGCTCTTGACTAGGCGATAAAGGATGATTGATTAAAACCGTATCCGCTTGATAATGTTCAACTAATTGTTGAAGCTCTTGTAATTTACCACTGCCGATAAAGTATTTAGCATCAGGAGTTATACGGCTACCGGTTAATACTGCCATCACTTGCGCACCTGCAGAACGCGCTAATTCATCAAACTCAGCCAAATCTTCGCTTGCTGCACGCAGATGCAAATGGACTAAAATGACTTTTTCTCCACTTTGCGGGCGTTCTTCAATCACCGCACACTCCTTAAGTTGTTGTTAATTAAACTTCAACATCACTATCGGCACTCATTTTAACCGGTTTGCTAGGCACAATCGTAGAAATCGCATGTTTATAAACCATTTGGCTGACCGTATTTTTCAGCATAATGACATATTGATCGAAAGAATCGACTTTTCCTTGTAATTTAATTCCATTCACCAAAAAAATCGATACAGGAATATGCTCTTTGCGTAGGACGTTCAAAAAAGTGTCCTGTAAGTTTTGAGATTTTGACATTCTGTTTTCCTTATAAAATACAGTAAAATACAGTAAAATAATCTAGTTATTTAATATTATTTGCTTTTTATTTTATCATGTCCAACTTGTTTACAACTGAGACTTAGTTCACAGTTGCTTTAGATTTACAGCATTTCAACTGATGGATACTGAAATTTACTGTATTTTAATAGGGAAATAAAGCGATTTGGATGATGGTCATACAGCACTTGAGCATCGGCTTGTTGACGTAGCCAAGTTAATTGTCGTTTCGCCAGTTGTCGAGTAGCGATAATCGCCGTCTCAATCATTTGATTTTTATCAATATCTCCGGCTAAATATTGCCACAATTGGCGATAACCCACTGCTCGCATTGAAGGTAATTGTGGGTGTAAATCGCCACGTTGATACAGAGATTGGGCTTCTTCAATCAAACCTTGATCCAGCATTTGATGAAAACGTTTGGCAATCGTTTGATGTAATTGAGTGCGATCGCTGGGCAGTAAAACAAATTTCAACCATCGATAAGGCAGTGGAGTTTCAGAGTTTTGACATAAATCGCTTAAAGCTTGTCCACACAATTCGTAAACTTCTAAAGCACGATGAATACGTTGTGGATCATTAGGATGAATTCTCGCAGCGGCTTGCGGATCAACTTGTTGTAAACGTTGATATTGTGCCAATTTACCACCAGTAGCCAATTCCTCTGCCAATCGTTGTCGAATTTGAGCATCTGCCGCAGGTAGTTTAGCCAACCCTTCTAATAACGCTTTGAAATATAACATCGTTCCACCTACCAAAATTGGAATTTTGCCACGAGCATAAATGTCCTGCATTAAACTCAAGGCTTGATCACGAAATTGGGCGGTCGAATAGCTTTCAGTTGGGTCTAATATATCAATTAAATGATGCGGAATTCCTTGACGTTGTTGAATATCCGGTTTAGCAGTGCCAATATTCATACCACGATAAACCAATGCCGAATCAACGCTAATAATTTCTCCATTTAATGCTTGTGCCAATTGAATCGCTAAAGTCGTTTTACCGATTGCCGTAGGTCCCATTAAAATAATAGCAGGGGGATTATTTTTCATGCAAATGTGAAAGGTTAAACTTAGAAAACCTTTTATATTTTAACAATACAAAAGGTTTATGATTTCAAGTTATTTTTAAATAGCGTTATTAATAACGATAATGTTCCGATTTATACGGTCCATGAATAGCAACGCCAATGTATTGTGCTTGATCTGCGGTTAATTCAGTTAAATTAACACCAATTTGAGCTAAATGTAAACGAGCGACTTTTTCATCTAATTTTTTCGGTAATACATAAACTTTATTCTGATAATCCGTTGCGTGATTCCATAATTCAATTTGCGCTAATACTTGATTACAAAATGAATTCGACATGACAAAACTCGGATGACCGGTTGCACACCCTAAATTGACTAATCGTCCTTCGGCTAACACGATAATTCTTTTGCCATTAGGAAAAATAACGTGATCAACTTGCGGTTTAATATTTTCCCAAACGTATTGACGTAAAGCGGCAATATCAATTTCAGAATCAAAATGTCCAATATTACAAACAATCGCCTGATTTTTCATCGTTAACATATGCTCATGGGTAATCACATTTACATTGCCAGTAGCGGTGACAAAAATATTGGCAACGGCTGCGGCTTCATCCATTGTCACCACGCGATAACCTTCCATCGCCGCTTGTAAGGCGCAAATGGGATCAATTTCGGTAATCCAAACCGTTGCCCCTAAACCGCGTAAAGATTGCGCACACCCTTTACCCACATCACCGTAACCACAAACGACCGCAATTTTGCCGGCAACCATCACGTCAGTAGCGCGTTTAATGCCATCGACTAGAGATTCTCTACAGCCATATAAATTGTCAAATTTCGATTTAGTCACCGAATCATTGACATTAAAAGCCGGCACTTTCAGTGTTCCTTGCGCCACTCGTTCATATAAACGATGCACACCGGTGGTGGTTTCTTCAGATAAACCTTTAACTTCAGCCATTAGTTGCGGAAATTTATCGTGCATCATATTGGTTAAATCGCCACCATCATCCAGAATCATGTTGGGTTTCCAATCATTTGGGCCTAAAATGGTTTGTTCAATACACCATTCGGCTTCGGCTTCAGTTTCGCCTTTCCACGCAAATACCGGAATTTTCGCTGCGGCAATCGCTGCGGCTGCATGATCTTGAGTCGAAAAAATATTGCATGATGACCAACGAACTTCCGCGCCTAAAGCGGTTAAAGTTTCAATTAAAACGGCAGTTTGGATAGTCATATGTAAACAACCGGCAATTCTCGCGCCTTTTAACGGTTGAGAATCAGCAAATTCAGCGCGTAACGCCATTAATCCGGGCATTTCAGTTTCAGCAATAACGATTTCTTTACGCCCCCATTCGGCTAATGACATATCGGCAACTTTATAATCGGTAAAAATCATTCATTTCTCCTGTTGAGAATTAAAATTAAAAAAAGCAAGGTTAAAAAACAGAATTAAAATAATAATAAAACAATTAATGTTCAGTATATAAACCTAAACGTTGAAATAATTGTTTATCTTGATGAGTTAAAGGATTTTCAGTAGTTAATAATTTTTCACCATAAAAAATAGAATTCGCTCCAGCGAGAAAACATAATGCTTGCAATTCATCGCTCATACTTTGTCGACCGGCGGATAATCTTATCCGTGAGTGTGGCATTAAGAGTCGCGCTAAAGCAATCATTCTGACAAAAATTAACGCGTCTAATAAAGGCGTTCCCATTAAAGGCGTTCCTTCAACTTGAACCAATAAATTAATCGGTACACTTTCTGGATGTTTGGGTAAATTTGCTAATTCAATCAGTAAATTCAATCGATCGGCATCCGATTCACCCATGCCAATAATCCCACCACAACACACATTAATCCCTGCGTCGCGCACTCGTGCCAAGGTATCCAGCCGTTGTTGATAAGTGCGCGTGCTGATAATTTCAGGATAATAATGTGCGGAAGTGTCTAAATTGTGATTGTAATAATCCAAGCCGCTGTCTTTTAACACTTGAGTTTGTTCATCGGTCAACATGCCCAAAGTTACACAGGTTTCCAAACCTAAAGCTTTGACTTCTTTGACCATTTCAGCAACTTTCGCCAAGTCTTTATCTTTAGGTTGTCGCCAAGCCGCACCCATACAAAATCGAGTAGCTCCTTGTTGTTTGGCTTGTTGTGCGGCAGCAACGACCTCATTCAATGGCATTAAAGCTTCTGCTTTCAAACCGGTATCATAACGCGCACTTTGTGGACAATAACCGCAATCTTCAGCGCAAGCTCCGGTTTTAATACTTAATAATTGACTGATTTGAATTTGATTGGGATCAAAATATTGCCGATGTATCGTTTGCGCTTGAAATATCAAATCATTAAACGGCAAATGATACAAAGATTCTACTTCTGAAAATTGCCAATCGTGGCGAATGATGGACATTGAATGATGCTCCTAATAAAACTAAATAGCTTGAAAATAAAAAGGCTAATTAAAATAAAATTCCTAAAAAAATCATAGGGATTTTAATCGATTTTGTCAACGTCAATGATTAAATTGTTGATTAAGCTGTTCGGTAAAATCATTTAATATTGTTTTTCGATCTAAATAATATTCTGCATATTGGCGAGCAATGAAATTATATTGTCGATTATTGGGATTAATGGTTGTTAATAAAAATTGTAATTGATCGATTAATGCTTTGAGAGATTCAGGTTCTATACAATAGGCAATTTTGGGAAATTGTTTACATAATAAATCTAAGGCTGTATTAGTTTCGGCACTAATAATTGCTGTTCCGCCAGCGGCAAAAATTGTGGTTAATTTAGAAGGCAATACCGTATCGGCTACCCCTTTTTTTTGTAAAACTAAATGAATATCGGCTACTGTCATTAATGCAGGTAAATATTGATAAGATTGTAAAGGATAAAAACGAATATTGGTTAATTGTAATTGATCAGCATATATTTTTAATTCGCTTTCGATCACTCCTGTACCAACCATTAAAAATAAAATGTCTGGATAAGGTCGAAAATAATCTGCGGCTTGAATAATCAATTCTAAACCTTGTTTTTTTCCCATATTGCCAGAATATAAAATCACTTTTGTATGTAATTCAATTTGCCATTGTTGCCGAAAATAATTTACTTGATATTGCGGACGAATAAATCCGGTATCTACCCAATTTGGAAATAACCATATGGATTTAAAAAAAGGTAATTTTTTTTTTGCCAACTGTAACATAGAGGGCGATAAAGTAGAAATACTATCGAATTTTTGCATTAAATAACGCTCAATTTTTTTCGCAATGCTAATTAACTCTTTTGGGTAATTTGTATTTAATTTTAATAAGGTATCTAATTCATAATCTTGAATATGTAATAAAGTTTTCGCGCCACAACATTTGGCAAATAATAAACTGGTTGGCGTAATTAATAAAGTCGGTTCAATGGTAATAATTAATTGCGGTTTCCAACGCCATTGTAAAAATACTATAGGTAAACTACTGAGGGCAAAACTGAATAAATGTAATAATCGAGTCAAGGTATTCGGTTTATTTGGAACGTATAAAGGACAACGCCAAATTTGAATGCCAGAAGTGGTTTTTTCTTTGTAATAACGATTTCGATATTGCTGATGAATTTGCCATTCAGGATAATAAGGCGGCGCAGTAATGACGCGAATTTGATGTCCTTTTTCAGTTAACCATTCGCTCATATCGCCACTATATTTGCCAATACCAATTAATTCAGGATAATAATTAATCCCGTAAATTAAAATACGCACCTTAATGATTCCCCATCAAATTAATGACGTGGTTTTTTCGGCAACAATCAGCATACTTTTCCATAAATAAGGCAAACGTCCTAAGCCATAAAATTGTGTAAGGGTAAATCCATAATTGAATAATAATTGATTTAAAGTTTTATAGCTAAAAAATTTAATATGTCCGCCTTCCCATAAACTGGTATGATGTTGATCCCAATGATTGCTTAAGGATAATAATAAATTTTTTAAATAGCCATGATAAGGAGTAGAAATAATTAATTTCCCCTGATTTGCTAAACAATGATTAGCTTGAATTAACAATAATTGTGGACTATATAAATGTTCAATGACTTCAGTAGCAATTACCATATCAACTAATTGATTTAAATGATTTTTTAACGGTAATGATGAAGAGGATAAATGATATTGAAAAAAAGGTAATGCTGGATATTTTTGTCTGGCAATTTCAATAGCAGATAAATCGGAATCTACCCCAATAATATTAAATTGATGTTGATTGAGTAAATCACATAAAACCCCATTTCCACAGCCTATATCTACAATTGATGCAGGTTGAAATTGTAACGCTAATTTTAAAATCAGCGGGGCTATATAATAATAAGAATCTGGAGTATGATCAGTCCAGCCATAATGGGTAATACAATTATTCATCAGAACCTTCTACAGGTAATCCGGTTAATTGAATTAGATAAATAATTTTTGCTTTTTTTTGCGGTAAATAGCGTAAACGCCACGCAGCTTTGAAATATTGAATATCGACTAAACAACGATAATAAAAGCCTTGAATAAAATGATAGAGCAAACCAATCCAACCATCTAAAAAGCCCAATTTAATAAAATAGCGATAAATAAAATAAAGAATTGCTCGAATAAATAACGGAGATTTATTATAATAATTTTGTTTTAAAATTCGTTGGGTTTTAATCTGTTGATCCGTCAAATTATTGATATAAAAATGAGACAATTCTAATTGATATTTTTGATTAATTAAATCTAACATTTCTCGATTCGCATAATGTTGATGTTTTTGAATAAATGCGAAAATATCTTGTTGATTATCATCGATAAAATGATGTTCAAAAATAATTCCCTGACCTTCGATTAACAAAATATGTTCATCCATCCAGCGTTGTTCTAAAATCACTGATTGATGTCGCCATAAGCGTAATAAAATCAATGGATAACGATTACCATAACGAATCCATTTTCCTAAAAAATATTGTTTACGTTTTAAAAAAATGCCGTGAATTTCTGGAGCTAAATTAGGTAATCGTTGTTGTATTTCTTGATTTAATTCTATTTCTATATATTCATCTGCATCTAAACGTAATACCCATTGCGTATGAATCGGACAAGATAATAATGCCCATTGTAATTGCGCCGCTTGATGCTTAAAAGAATGATAATAAATTCTTGCACCAAAACGTCGCGCAATTTCACAAGTTTGATCAGTAGAACCTGAATCCACAACGATAATGGTTTTGGCAATTTGAGCAACGCTATTTAAGCAACGTTGAAGGTGTTTCGCTTCATTAAAAGTTAAAATAATAACGGTTAAATCTAGCATTTTAATTTAAATACGGTTCATGAATAACTCGAGATTTAATACAAATCGCAGGATTGCCAATATAAATTTTCCAAGCCTCTGTATTTTTGAAAATAACGGCTCTTGCTCCGATAATACAACCTTCAGCTAAATGAACCCCGGGGCCAATAAAAGCTTGCGCTCCTACCCATACTTTATTTTCAATGGTAATAGGCAATATTTTTAATTGAAATTGCGGGTGAAGATAATCGTGAGTGCCGGTACATAAAAAACTTCCTTGTGAAATAATTACCTGTTTTCCTAAACTAATTTTGCCTTGACAATAACAATTGACTTCACTTGCAATACAGGCTTCATTATCCATCCTTAAATTCCAAGGAGCCCAGATTTTTGCACTGGGATATATATGACAATTTTGCCCAATTTTCGCGCCGCATAAACGTAAAATCATGATTCTCCAGCCATGAAAAGGAATAGGGGTAAATCGAAAACACAAATAATAAATACAACACCATATTAATCGTTTGATTCGATGTTTAATGGTAAAACTTGCAGAGAAAATATGCGGTCTATTTTGTAAAATACTCATGAATAAAAACTAGAATGAATCCTTGAAAAATTTAAAATAGATTGAATAATTAATAATCATTATTATTTTAAATAGAGCTAAATTCATCGATGATATGAATCGGTATTTGATTAATCAGAGTTATTTGCGGATGATCTCGAATCACTAATGCAGCGTATGCCGGAATAGATAAAGTTAAATTCCATAATCGCCATTGTTGAACTGGTTTATATATAGCTGGTAATTGTTCAAATCGTAAAGGTTTATCAATCGCAATAATACAATTTTCTAATCCCAAAGCTAATCCCCGTCCTACCGCTTTTACAAAGGCTTCTTTAGCCGTCCAAAATCGATAAAATTCGGCAATTTTTTCGGATTCTGCTAAGTTTTGCCAATAGAATTGTTCAGAAATAGAAAAACATTTATTCACTATTGCCGCAAAATTGCGCGGAGCTAATTTAGGAAATTCAATATCAATTCCAACCTCGCCTATATCACTAATCGCTAATAACATAATGTGATCACTATGTGATAAATTAAAGGCAATTTCTGGAAAATCGATTAAATAAGGTTTACCTTCATCCGTTTTCGCAAAGCGTAATTGTTTTGCCGAATACATCAATTGTTTTGCTAATATTTTTCGTAACCAAATTCTTACCGCCAATTGCCGCTGTTTAAGAAGCGGTTGACGATATTTTTCAATAATCGATTGTTCTTCAATACTTAACAAAGCTAAATGCGTTGCACAAATTTCTGCTTGTAAATCAAGCTGATAAACTTTTAACATTTTAAAAAATTAATATTCACAATCGCCCCAAAATTTGGTATAAATAATTTAATACTTGGCTTAACATCACTGATTGTTTCACAATTATTCTATCAACGATTTAATTTCAATTGAAGGAAAACGAAATGTTAGTTAAAAATCAACCTGCGCCCGAATTTTCTGCGATTAATCAAGATCAACAATTAATCAGTTTAACGGATTTTCGCGGTAAACGAAACGTAGTCTTATATTTTTATCCTAAAGACGATACGCCTGGCTGTACCCTAGAAGCTAATGATTTCAGTCACTTAGCTGAGGAATTTGCTAAATTAGATACGATCATTCTGGGAGTTAGTAAAGATTCTTGTGCAAGTCATCAACATTTTATTGAAAAATATACCTTAACTATCAATCTGTTAGCAGATATTGACGGGCAACTTTGCGAGTTATATCGTGTGTGGCAGGAAAAAGAAAAAGCCGGCGTAAAGCGAATGTGTATTGTGCGCTCAACCTTTCTCATTGATAAACAAGGAATTTTACGCGAAGTGGATTATGGGGTTACGCCTACGAATCACGCTAAAGCCGTGTTAGAAAAAATTAAAACTTGGTAATTTTTTCCAATAAAAAACATGGAGAATAGTAAATTATTTTCCATGTTTATCAAAATAATTTATTCTCTATTCTTCATTAATAATTCTGCATTATTTATTAAAATGATTTCTAATCAATTCATGATTCAACGCGATACTCAGGTTTTATGGCATCCTTGCACCCAAATGAAAGATCATGAAAGCATACCCATATTACCGATTAAAAAGGCTCAAGGAATTTGGTTATATGATTTTGAAGATAATAAATATTTAGATGCAATTAGTTCTTGGTGGGTTAATTTATTTGGTCATGCAAATCCAATCATTAATCAAGCATTAATTAAACAATTAGCAGAATTAGAACATGTCATCTTTAGTGGAATTACTCATGAAAGTGCAATTGAATTAGCTGAAAAATTAATTGAATTAACGCCAAAACCATTAACGCGCTGTTTTTATGCCGATAATGGAGCTTCTGCAATTGAAGTTGCATTAAAAATGAGTTTTCATTATTGGTTAAATCAAGGTCAGCCAAATAAAAAACAATTTGTTACTTTAGAAAACAGTTATCATGGTGAAACTTTAGGTGCATTAGCGGTTTGTAATTTAGCGAATTTTAAACAAACATATGCCCCTTTATTAATGGAAGTTTTAACCGTTCCTAGTCCAGAAGCTTTTTCCCGAGAAACGGGGGAATCATATTCGGATTATGCGCAAAAACAATTTCAACATCTTGAGAAATTATTATCGGAACAAGCGGAAACGATTGCGGCAGTGATTGTTGAACCTTTAGTGCAATGTGCGGGTAAAATGCGGATGTATGATCCGATTTATTTAACTTTATTACGCGAAGCTTGTGATCGTTATCAAGTACATTTAATTGCCGATGAAATTGCCGTAGGATTTGGGCGAACTGGGACTTTATTTGCTTGTGAACAAGGCAATATTAGTCCAGATTTTTTATGTTTATCTAAAGGTTTAAGTGGTGGTTATTTACCTTTATCAGTGGTTTTAACTTCTGAAAATATTTATCAAGCTTTTTATGATGATTATCATAAATTAAAAGCCTTTTTACATTCGCATAGTTATTGCGGTAATCCTCTGGCTTGTCGAGCGGGAATTGCTACCTTGGATATTTTTGCGCAACATGCTATTTTACAAAAAAATCAACTTTTAATTTCTGCTTTTGCATCTGCGATTGAGCGTTTTAAATATCATCCTAATGTGATTGAAATTAGACAAACAGGGATGATTATTGCGATTGAATTTGTGAAAAATAAAATAACTAAAGAGCCATTTCCTTGGCAGGAACGACGCGGTTTAAAAATTTATCAATATGCTTTAGCAAAAGGATTATTATTACGTCCGATTGCCAATGTGATTTATTTTATGCCGCCTTATATTATTGCCGAAGCAGAAATAAAATGGATGGTTGATATTACTTGGGATGCGTTAAATTTTGCGGTCAAGGATGAATAATGCGTATTTCACGTTTATATCTAAATCATTCTTTACAAACCGGACAATTGATTCATTTAGATCAAGAATCGGCGCATTATTTACGCACCGTTTTACGCTTAAAAATCGGCGCAGAATTAACGGTTTTTAATGGATTAGGTGGTGAATATCAAGCCGAATTAATTGCGGTAAATAAATCTTTAGTACAACTTAAAATTATCCATTTTATTTCTCGAAATGTTGAGTCAAATCTTATTCTTCACTTAGCGTTAGGAATTTCGCGCGGGGAGCGAATGGATTTCGCGATTCAAAAAGCAGTTGAATTAGGTGTTTATTCGATCACACCTTTAATTACTGAACGAGTTGTTGTTGATATTTCTGTAGCAAAACAAGCCCAAAAATTGTCTCATTGGCAAAAAATTGCTCAACATGCGAGTGAACAATGTGGTCGAACTATAGTGCCAATAATTAAACCGATTTGTTTATTGAAAGACTGGTTAATTTATCCACAAGGATTAAAAATTTTTTTAGACCCTACAGCGAATCAAAATTTAAATCAATTAACTCAACCTATTGATCAAACTGTATATTTATTATCAGGAGCAGAAGGCGGATTTAGTCCGAATGAACGTCAATTAGCACAGCATTTTGGGTTTATGCCTATTCGTTTAGGTTCACGCATTTTGCGCACTGAAACTGCCGTATTAACGGCTTTAGCGGCAATTCAAACTTTATGGGGGGATTTTGTTTAAAATTCTGTCCTATTTATTTTATTTAATCGCGCCATTATTCATTTTATTCAGTTTAATTTCAATCGCTTGTATATTGGGTTATATCATTATTGAAATTTTTGGCGATTTTTGGCAATTACATAAAATCATTAGCCGTATTACGCAATTATTATTGATATTCAGTATTTTTCCTTTACGAAAATTATTACAATTAACTTGGTCTGAATTGGGATTTATCCCGCCAAAGTTATTTTTGAGTAAAATGGTTAATGGATTTGTTTTAGGATTACTTACTGCATTACCCGTATTAGGTATTTTAATACTGTTAGATATTCAAATTTTAGATCAATCAATTCATTGGACGTTATATAGTTTATTTAAAAAAATAAGTATTAGTTTAATCTTAGCTATTTTAATTGCTTTGGTTGAAGAATCTTTATTTCGTGGCGTATTATTTAGCGCAATACAACAAAAATGTGGCGCAATAGTCGCAATTATAGTCAGTGCAATTTATTATGGTTCATTACATTTTTTGGAAACCAATACCGTTGTCGAATTATCTCAAATTCATTTAACAACCAGTTTTATCTTATTTGCCGAAGCGATTAAACATTGGTTAGACCCTTCGATTACCTCAGCATTAATGGCTTTAATTATTATCGGCATTTTTTTAGCCAGTATTCGTTATTTTATCCCGAATAGTTTAGCTATTTGTATTGGATTTCATGCTGCTTGGGTTTGGCAAATTAAAGGTAGTCAAATTTTATTGAATTTTAATCCGAATGCAGAATATGCTTTTTTGGTCAATCCTTATAATGGCATTATTGGAATACTCACTAGCGGATGGTTAATCAGTTGTTTATTAATTTATTTCGTTGTTTCATTAAATCGATCGCGCA
>JBEEJU010000160.1:0-5280 GCA_041169045.1 Pseudomonadota bacterium | reverse complement strand
AATGACTGGAATAAGCTGCATTATTTAAGCTTTAAATAAAAAAGTTAGCAATCTTAATGACTGAAAATTTGATTTCTCATCTATTTAGATTGCTAAAACAATTGATTTGAAAATAACTTCTAACAATTTTGAAATTGTCATCAGAATTTTGTTTGAATTGCGATCAATAAAATAAATTTATCAATCACTTAAAGCGTTTATTGAATGAAAATTTATATTATCAATTTTGCATTTTAGCTTGCTGCCAAAAATTTTCTAATTCAGCCAAATCACAATCGGTTAATTGTCGATTAGATAACGCAACTTGTTGCTCGAGATAACGAAAGCGATTTGAAAATTTCGCAATGCTATGTTTTAACGCTAATTCAGGATTGATTTTTAAATGTCTCGCTAAATTCACTGTGACTAATAATAAATCACCGATTTCTTCATAAATATGAGATTCATTTCCGAATTGCCAAGCCTGTTCTAATTCCTGTAATTCTTCATGTAATTTATTAAATACCGGCGCGGTTTCCTGCCAATCAAAACCTTGTTGCGCTGCCCGATCTTGAATTTTCTCGGCGTACATTAACGCAGGTAAATTCGCGGCAATTCCGGATAATATACTGGAATCTTGGGTAGATTTTATCGACCGTTCCTGAGCTTTTGCTTGTTCCCAAGCTTGCTGACGTTGATCATCTGATTCAAAAACCACATTCGCAAATACATGCGGATGTCGATGAATTAATTTAGCATTAATTGATTCGGCAATTTGTTCAAAATCAAATAAATTTTGTTCAGCGGCTAATTGCGCATAAAAAACGACTTGTAATAATAAATCACCTAATTCGCCGCGCAAATCCTCCATATCTGCACGCTCAATCGCATCTACAACCTCGTAAACTTCTTCAATCGTATAAGGAATTAAACTAGAAAAAGTTTGACGTAAATCCCAAGGACATCCACCCTCAGGATTGCGTAATTGCGACATTAATGCTAATAGCTTTTCAGTCTGAATTAATTTCACAATGAACTTCCGAATTGTTCACGATAACGTTGTTTAAATTCATCCATAGAAAAGCGATGATTTTGTGTACCATGATGTTCAATTTTAATCGCGCCCATTAAAGATGCAATTCGACCGGTTTCTTCCCAATCATATTCATTTAATAATCCATATAATAATCCGGCACGATACGCATCGCCACAACCAGTAGGGTCTAAAATACCCCGAGGTTTTGCCGCTGGAATAGTTATACATTGTCCTCGAGTATAAATACTTGAACCTTTATCCGCTTGAGTCACAATTAAAGCATCAACCATTTTGGCTAATTCAGCTAAAGATAAACCGGTAATTTTTTGCATTAATTCCGATTCATAATCATTAAATACCGCCCAAGTCGCTTGACGCATAAAATGTAATAATTCTTCTGCATTAAACATTGGCATTCCTTGTCCGGGATCGAAAATGAAAGGAATATTTAATTCCGCAAATTCTTGCGCATGTAATAACATGCCTTGTTTACCATCTGGTGAAACAATTCCGATATTAATTTCAATCTCATTAGGCACGGAATTTAAATGCGAATCATTCATTGCTCCGGGATGAAAAGCGGTAATTTGATTATCATCTTCATCCGTCGTAATATAGGCTTGACCGGTATAATGATTATCGAGAATTTTTAAATATTGCGTAGATAAACTATTTAATCCTAACCATTGTAAATACGGTTCAAAATCATGTCCAACGGTCGCCATAATTAAAGGCGTTTCGCCTAATAATTTTAAATTATAAGCAATATTACCCGCACATCCACCATATTCCCGACGTAATGCCGGTACTAAAAAACACACATTTAAAATATGTACTTTTTCCGGCAGAATATGATTTTTAAATTTATCGTGAAACACCATAATGGTGTCATATGCCATAGAACCACAAATTAAAGCATTCATTATTTAATTAAATTTTGTTAATAAAAAAATTATCCAAATGATTATTGCCCAGATTAACGATAATAAAACCGCTGCCGATCCTAAATCTTTTGCCCGCGCTGATAAAGGATGAATCTCCGCGCCAATACGATCAACCACTGCTTCAATCGCGCTGTTTATTAATTCGACAATCATCACGCTTAATACACTGCCAATTAATAACACGCGATCCAATCCGGTATTTCCCAACCACCAAGCGAGCGGAATCGCAATCAGTAATAAACCACATTCTTGTCGAAAAGCCGCTTCGTTTTGCCAAGCGGCTTTAAATCCAGCAATCGAATAACGCGTTGCTTTGATTAATCGGCTAAAACCTGAAGCTTTAGTCGGTTTCATGAATTAAAGCTCGGTAAGCGTTAGGATTAAACAGTCCATCGAGTTGTTGAGCATTTTCCACCGTCATCACAAATAACCATTGTTGATAAGGCGCGTCATTCACCAATTCAGGCGAATCGATCACTGCTTCGTTAATCGCCAAAATCGTTCCTGTCACAGGTGCAGATAAATCAGAAGCAGCTTTTACCGATTCAACCGTTGCACATTGTTCGCCAATCACAAATTGCCGTCCGATTCTAGGCAGTTCGATATAAACCAAATCGCCCAGTTGCTGTTGAGCAAAATCACTAATTCCCACGCGAATCTGAGAGTTCGCTTCTACTTGCACCCATTCATGAGTGCTGGCATACCATAAATGTTCGGCAACTTCGCTCATTGTTACTTCTCGAAAAAAAAAATTTAAGCATAACTGGTATTTGCTTAATTGTCATCAGGATAGCGGCGAGTTTACGATTCATTACCGGCGAGTAATTTTTGAATATTGGAACGATGTCGCCAAATTAAAATGATTGAAATTACGCTAAACACGGTAATTAATTCGCTGTCTTTAACCATCCAAGCGGTGTAAAACGGAACTAATATCGCTGAAATCAAAGCGGATAATGAAGAAATTTTGGATAATTTATACACCAATAACCAAGTGACTAAGATAGTTAAACCTAATCCTAGATCGACTCCTAAAGCAACGCCAAAAGCGGTGGCTACGCCTTTTCCCCCTTTAAATTGAAAAAAAATCGGATATAAGTGACCCAAAAAAGCGGCGAATACCACAGCAGATAACAATAAACTATCAGCCGCTAATAATTGCGCGATGCTCACCGGCAACCAGCCTTTCAGTGCGTCACCTGCTAACGTAATGGCGGCGGCTTTTTTACCGCCAATCCGCATTACATTCGTAGCCCCGGGATTTTTAGAGCCTTGGACGCGTGGATCGGGTAAATTCATCAATTGACACACAATAATGGCACTGGAAACTGAACCAATTAAATACGCAATAGGGACTTGTAGCCACTCGATCATTTTGGATTATCCTTTAGTTGTTGAAACTTGTATCAGCACTACAAATCAGCGATACTGATAAAATAAAAAAATTTATGGTAACTGGAAATATTTAATGGATATTATTTTTTTAACCGGCTTAGAAATCAGCTCAATTATTGGGATTTATGATTGGGAACGTCAGCAAAAACAAACCCTTGTATTAGATATTGAAATGGCTATCGATATTCAACAAGCGGCTCAATCTGATGACCTTAAAGATACTTTAGATTATAAAGCCGTGACTGATCGTGTCGTTAATTTTGTTGAAAATAGTCAATTTTTTTTAGTCGAAAAATTAATTGAAGAAATAGCAACTTTATTGCGCACCGAATTTTCGATTCCTTGGGTTAAAATTAAACTCAACAAACGCGGCGCACTTCATCAAGTATGCGAAGTCGGTTTGATTATTGAACGAGGTCAACGCTAAATGCCGCGCGTTTATGTCGGTATCGGCAGCAATATTGACCGCGATTTTCATATTTCGAGTTGTTTACAACAATTATCACAAACTTTCGCTCAATTGATCCTCTCTGGAATTTACGAGGCGGCAGCTGTAGGCTTTGACAGCGATCCGTTTTATAACCTAGTGGTCAGCTTTGAAACCGAGTTAGAACCGTTGGAAGTAGCTCAATATTTAGCTCAGATCGAAATTGATCATGGACGCGCTGCTCGCAGTCCTAAATTTTCAGCGCATACTTTAGATTTGGATATATTGCTGTACGGCGATTTGATAACGTCAGAAGGACGATTACGATTACCTCGTGCTGACATTACCCAATATGCGTTCGTATTAGAACCCTTGGCACAAATCGCTCCAGAGCAACAGCATCCGTTACTGGCAAAAACCTATCGCCAATTATGGGCGGAATTTGATCAACGCTGCGTACAACAAACCCGCGTCTATCCTAAATGGCTTAACGATGATTTTGTTCAGTCTTAATTTCAATATCATCAAAGCGTTCTGTTGTTTCTGAAATGCCATGACTCTCAGTCAACCACGCGCCTAAATCAATCCATTTGCACCGCTCACTGCAAAAAGGCTTAAAGCGAGCTTCACTACTCCATATCACTTTTTGTCCACAATGCGGACAATTCACTTGATGACGATTTAACATTAATTACAACTGACAACGCGTCAAAATAAATCGAACATCCTCAGTGGTCTGTGTAGAGCGTTCGCTATCCACTGCCGGAATCATAAAACGCACAGTAAACCGATGTCTTCCGCCACTAATTTCCGCAAAACACACCGTCGTTTGCGGCACATTCACTCGTAATAATTGTACAGAATCTTGATGTTCCGATAAGGGTAAAGTCGCTTGATAAAATCCGCCTTTGGCAATTTCTTCACTCGAAATACATGCTTTACGAATGAAATTCAATACTAATTGAATAGCTGAATGAATTTCTAATAAAGGTTCAATCCATTCTTTTAATTCGCGTTGTTGTCTCGCTTCTTCTTGCGATAACCAATAATGAAATGCGGGTAAATCAAAAGAACAACTTCCGCCTGGAATAGCGTTTCGTTGAGTAAAACTTTGAAATAAACTACTAGCAATTAATTTTGAGCCAATCTTACCGCCTCTAGCTTCATATAAATTTTTTCTCATTTCCTCTAAATCAATTCTTAATACCGCTAATTCACTAGGATTTAAAGCAATTAATTGGGGAGCTTCTTCTAAAATTTTTGATAAACGTTCAATTTCTTTTAATAATTCAGGTTTTAAATTATTACGACTAAAAATAGATAAAATATCAATTAATGTCGTCATTACTGCCCGTTTATCAATCATGGTATTGCCATGTAAAAAATGCAATAATTGTGCGAACAAATGCTCTAAACGCATAAAAACACGCATTCGTTCATTCAATGGAAATTCGTAAATAATATCAGTGTTCACAAATCAATAAATCCTAGATTGAACC
>JBEEJU010000159.1:0-3387 GCA_041169045.1 Pseudomonadota bacterium | reverse complement strand
TATAACCTTAACTCATTTTCAAATGGATAAATTAAAAATTACCGGTGGTCAACGATTAACCGGCGAATTACGCATCTCAGGGGCAAAAAATGCCGCTTTACCTATTTTAGCCGCGACTTTATTAGCGGATACTCCAGTCAGAATTGGCAATATTCCCCATTTACGCGATATTACCACCACAATGGAATTGCTTGGACAAATGGGCGTACGTTTAATGTTGGATGAAAAAATGACGGTGGAAGTCAATGCCAGTCAGATTCATCATTTTGACGCGCCATATGAATTAGTCAAAACCATGCGAGCCTCGATTTTAGTCTTAGGACCGTTACTCGCTAGATTTGGCGAAGCTCACGTTTCTTTACCCGGTGGCTGCGCGATTGGCTCGAGACCGGTAAATATTCATTTGGATGCCTTAACCAAAATGGGCGCAGATATTCGTGTCGAAGGCGGATATATTCATGCCTACGCTAAACGACTTAAAGGCTGTCGCTTAGTGTTGGATTTAGTCACCGTAACCGGTACTGAAAATATTTTAATGGCTGCAACTTTAGCTGAAGGCGTAACTATTATTGAAAACGCGGCTAAAGAACCCGAAGTGACTGATTTAGCGCATTTTCTTAATAAAATGGGGGCGAAAATTAGCGGGGTCGGTACAGACATATTATATGTGGAAGGGGTCGATCGTTTAGGCGTTGCTGATTTGTATTACAACATTTTGCCGGATCGGATTGAAACCGGCACTTATTTAGTCGCCGCTGCAATGACTGGCGGAAGTGTCAAATTAAAAAATACCGATGCCAGTTTGTTAGATGCCGTCTTGGAAAAATTGCGCGAAGCGGGTGCGGAAATTGAATGCGGTCAAGATTGGATTCGATTAGATATGCACGGTAAACGCCCAAAAGCAGTTTCGGTTCGTACCGCGCCTTATCCGGCTTTTCCTACTGATATGCAGGCACAATTTATGGCATTAAATGCGATTGCAGAAGGAGTAGGCATTATCACTGAAACGGTATTTGAAAATCGCTTTATGCACGTTCAAGAATTACAACGCATGGGCGCGAATATTCGCATTGAAGGCAATTCAGCGATTGGGATTGGGGTTACTAAATTAACCAGCGCACCGGTGATGGCAACAGATTTACGCGCTTCTGCAAGTTTAGTCATCGCTGCTTTAGCCGCAGTGGGCGATACCATCGTAGATAGGATTTATCACATTGATCGGGGTTATGATCATATTGAAGAAAAATTGTCTCAATTAGGCGCGATCATTCGCCGAGTTCCCGGATAAAGGCTGATTCATGATTACCATCGCTGTGTCAAAAGGACGAATTTTTGAAGATTTAATGCCGTTGTTAATTGCTGCTGGCATCAAACCTTTAGATGATCCCAAAACTAGCCGTAAATTAATTTTAACGACAGAACACCCACAAGTGCAATTAGTGATCATTCGCGCCACAGATGTTCCCACTTTTGTCGAATACGGCGCGGCTGATCTGGGCATTACTGGTAAAGATGTGTTGTTGGAATACGGGGCCGAGGGATTGTATGAACCTTTAGACCTAGGGATTGCCCGTTGCCGAATGATGACCGCCACTCGTGTCAACGCGCCACCCTTAGATCGTCAAATTCGCGTCGCGACTAAATATGTCAAGATTGCCAAACGTTATTTTGCCAGTTTGGGAATTCAAGCGGAAATCATTAAATTATATGGCTCAATGGAATTAGCCCCTTTGGTGGGATTAGCCGATTGTATTGTCGATTTAGTCGATACCGGAAATACTTTAAAAGCCAATGGGTTAGAACCTAGAGAATTGATTATGCCGATTAGTTCTCGATTAATTGTCAATAAAGCCACGATGAAAATGAAACATCAACCGATTCAAGCCTTAATCGATTGTTTTGCGCGTCATTTGGAGCAGTCAACATGAGTGTAAAATCTCTGGGGCGTAATGATTTTTGTCATTGTGGCAGTGGCAAAAAGTATAAAAAATGTTGTGAAGCTCAAGATAGACAACAACACCATCGTGATTCACAAGTCATGAGTGGAAATAAACTGCGGTTTCAACAAGCTTTAACATTACATAGTAAAGGGAAATTTGCTGAGGCTGAAGCGTTATATCAACAAATATTATTGACTCAACCCAAAGAGGCTGAAGTATTGCATATGTTAGGCGTAATTTCTGCGCAAACACAGCAATATCTTTCTGCAATTGATTATATTCAACAAGCGATTCAATTAGTCAAAATACCGAATGCGGCTATGTATAATAATTTAGCCAATGCTTTTCGTGAACAACGACAATTTGATACCGCTATTAATTATTATCAACAAGCTTTAGCGATTAAACCAGATTATGCAGAAGCGTTAAATAATTTAGGGGTAGTTCATAAAGATCGTGGTCAACATAATAAGTCTATTAATTATTATCAACAAGCGTTAAAAATCCAGCCGAATTATGCGGAAGCGCATTATAATTTGGGCGTTGTTTTTCAAGAACAAGAAAAATATTCAATAGCGATTGACAGTTATCAAAAAGCGATTCAATTAAGACCGAATTATATTGAAGCTTATTGTAATATGGCAATTGTTTTAAAAGAACAACGCCAATTAGATCAAGCGATTTTATATTTTCAAAAAACTTTATCGCTTGATCCGAATTATATTACAGCAATTGGCGGTTTATTTTATATTCAACAAGAACGTTGCGATTGGCAGAATTATGAAATAACCGCCGCCAAAATTATTCAAGCGATTCATAATGGCGAACGCGGTCGACCGTTTTCATTTTTATCGATTTCTGATTCGCCGCAAGCTCAACAACAATGCGCGCGTACCGTTATTGATCAACGACATAAAGATCAAAAACCGTTATGGACAGGACAAATTTATCGCCATACAAAAATTCGGCTTGCTTATATTTCGGCGGATTTTCGTGATCATCCGGTCAGTTATTTAATGGTCGGTTTATTTGAACAACATTCGCGTGAACAATTTGAAATTATTGGCATTTCATTACGTCCATTACGCGATAATGAAATTGGTAAACGATTACATAAAGCTTTCGATCAATTAATTGATGTTTCTGATAAAACTGAGTGGGAAATTGCGCAATTCATTTTTAATTTAGAAATTGATATTGCCATCGATTTAATGGGATTTACCACTCATAGTAAAATGACGATTTTTGCCTATCGTCCTGCGCCGATTCAGGTGAATTATTTAGGTTATGCAGGAACCAGTGGTGCGAATTATATCGATTATATTATTGCCGATAAAACCATTATTCCACCCTCAGCACAACCTTATTATAATGAAAAAGTGATTTATTTGCCGGATACTTATTTTATCAATGATTCACAACGAGAAATTGATCGGTTTATTCCTAG
>JBEEJU010000158.1:0-3405 GCA_041169045.1 Pseudomonadota bacterium | reverse complement strand
TCTTCTTGTGCTGATCACAATATTGCCTGGCGTACTCGCCAAGGATTGGGATTGAATCATGTTCCCGGTGGAGTTGGACCAAATAATACTGACGGTATCGACTACACCGTTGGCAGTGGTTGGGCGCATCCGGTTTGTTCAGAAGCGGCTAAAACTATTGCAGCTAGTATTGGCGCAGGAAAATAAGCTTAATTTAATTAAATAGCGGATTCAAAATCGGTCTAGTTTTATAATGAATTAGACCGATTTTTTAATGATGTAAAAATACATAAGTTATTAGATATTCCTATTTTGAAATCCTCCCCAATTTCTCCTTTTATTAAAAAGGGCTAGGGAGATTTAACAATACTTAATAATTTTCGATTAATTACTTACGAGATTAGGGCTTTCGAGTAAAAACTTTTGAAAGTCAGTTAAATCGTTTTTTTTATCCGTTAAGTGAAAAGCGCGGTGAAAAATTTAAAAGTCAAGCGGTTGCGCGGGTGAAGATGCAGTTATTTTAAAGACTCGTCTAATATCCATTGTAAAGTCGCCAAGACTTTATGAGGTTCGATAAAAGTCAACGGAATATAATTAGGGTCTATATACAAAGTATCGTGTTCTAATTTTAAAAAGCACCAAGTAAACGCATTTGTCACGCAGCCATAAATGACTTTTTGTGGATTATTATGGCGTTGATTAAAAAGCTGGGCTGCGTACATTTCTGCGCCGCATTGTCCAAAACCTTCTTCTATTTCCCCTTTTTTGGCTTCTACCATACAAAAGATGGGAGCATCTATTGTTAATGAATTAGGAACAGCAGAGAGAATAAAATCACAATAACCTTTTAAATCTAATTTGCTGTCAATATTAAATTGATAGCCTGAAAAGTAACTAAAACGATTCGGATTTTTATGGCGTAATTCTTTTAACACCGGAACAATGATGTGTTCTGATTTTGATTTTTCGCTGAGTAAACCAATGCCGATTGCATCGGCTAAGTTTTCTATTAAGTTGTTACTGGGTTGAAAAACGGGTAGTGACGTAGGCAAAAACGTTTTAGTCATGTCGTTTATTGCTAATTTTTCTTTCAATTTTTCAAGTGTGTATCTGTTGTATGCCATTTAATTCTCCAGTTTTGAGGTTGCGCGAATGAAGATATACCGCACAAAGGGCAAGTTGTTTGGATGGATAAAATTAAACCATTCTAAATATCACATTAATTAAATTGCTCTATTATAGTTTGCCAAGCTCCTAATAACTCAGATAAATTTTGAATCACATAACGATGACTATCAACCATCACTCGATTTTGTTGCAATTTTAAAAATACCCATTCATAACCATTTGTCACTACGCCATAAATAAAAGGCAGATTTTCTTGATGCCGTTCATTAAAAATTTGCATGGCGACCATTTCAGCCACGCATTGTGGTACAGCGTCTAATAAATCCTGATTGTGTTTTACTTCTACAACTGCTATTAAAGGGCTTTCAATAAAGACGGCATCGTGTTTTTTGCTGATGATAAAGTCACAAAAACCTTTTAAGCCTCTTTTGGGGTCAATATTAAATTGATAGCCTGAAAAATAAGTCATTTTTTGTGGATTACGCACTCTTATTTCATTTAAAATTGGAGTGATTAACAATTCTGATTTTGCTTTTTCAGATTCCATCGGGACTTGTTGATTTATTTCTAATAGTGTCAATAAAAAGGGGGATGGTTCTATAGGCTGTGATTTAAATAATACAGCGGTACGAATAGTCTCAATACCTAATTCTTTTATGTCTTCGGCGGTATATTGTGAGTAAGATTTTTTCATTTTTGTGTTCTCAATTATTCTGGGAAAACTTAACAGTAAAGCGGTTGCTTAGGTGAAGATGCGCCGCACACGAGCAAATTGTTTAGATTAATAAAATTTAGTCAATTAATTTTTTAAAATCAATATGCCGATAATAACGACTGCCAATTGCTAAATTTAACTCTTCACTGCTTAAGATTCCTTTGTTTAAACGTTCAGCAGTCAACTTATAAATTGAATTTAAAAAATCGGGTAATTGATTTTTGATAATGATAAAAATAATTGCTATGTCTAAAGCAATGTAATCATGGGCGATTCGATGCCGTAAGCCGCGTATTTTTTCCCAAGCAATTTCAGGACTATTTTCTAATAAATCATCGCTCAATTTCCCTGTCGTTTCGCCAATGTGCATTAATAAAGTCAGTGTGGCATTAAAATTAATTTGGTCATTGTATTCAAAAAAAATTTTCAGCCGATTCGCTATCTTTGCTGTAAAGCTTAATTTTTTCAACCGATTCCAAGATTGACAGTAAATGTAATAAATCGTTGGCTTTATGCTTTAACATAGCGAATATCTTTCATGGCTCTGTGCAATACAATCGGATTTGCCCACGTTTTCAGCATAATATCCAAACGATTATCCACTAAAGTTTCTAAGATTTGCTTAAATTGCAAGGCGGTTTCTAATGACATTTCGTCTTCAATCAGTAAATCAATATCGTTTGCCGGTTCATTTCGGGCAAATGAGCCGAATACGCCTAAGCGGGAAATAGCAAATTGTTGTAAAAGTTTGCGTTGTTTAAGCAGGGTTTGCAATTCGTCTATGCTGTTTAGATGTTGTCGTTGTTGCATGGATTGTCTCGTAGAAAACTTAAAAGTAAAGCGGTTGCGCGGGTGAAGATGCGCCGATTTTTTAGGGCAAGTTGTTTAGATTGATAAAAAACCGACAACAGAGGATATTTTAGCGTTTGTAGTGGTTTATGTTTCGCAATTACCCAAATTCATTTGTTGGAAGTGGGTTAAAAAGAACGCAGAAAAAGTTTACCAGTATCGTCATTATCGTGAAGATTTAAAATTATCTCTTGCCTTTGAAAATCAAACTCAGGAGTATTTGGAATATCCTCTTCAATAGCAGAAAAGATATATTGAATATTGTATTGTAAGCAAACTTTCCGAATAGCTTTTATCAAGTTTGATTTAATTCGATTATCTAATTGAGAGAAAACATCATCATGGTAAACAAATTTGAAATAAGATTCTTTTGCATAATGAGTTAAAATTGCCAAGTCAAAAGCAACACACAATAGTTTGTAATAAGTATTTCCTTCATCTTGGGCGGTTGCACTAAATTTACATTCAAAATTTATATTGTTATTTTTATTTAGATTAACTGAAATGTAACCAGTCTCTTGTAAAATCTCTTTTACAAAATCAGCAAATAACCCTCTAATATTCATGTAATCTTTATTATCAATAGTTTTTGATAAATCTGATTTTAATTTGTCAATAATGCTCTTTAATTCATTATTTTTCTTTTTTTCCATATCCATTTTTTTATTATCAATCATATCTAGTGCATCTAATTGATATTTAAAATGAATCAAATCAGCTTCTATTTGTATAAG
>JBEEJU010000157.1:0-24580 GCA_041169045.1 Pseudomonadota bacterium | reverse complement strand
TACATTATTAAAATTTTGATAGCTTTTACCCATTGATCGAATACCAATTAATAATTCATTAGGTAAAATAGCGAGTCCTTCAATTTTATAATAAGCAGGATAGCCTAAAGCAGCGGCAATTTTTGATCTAAGTTCAATTGAAGAATGTTGATTAGGTTGACTGGATAATATAGTTGCAGTTTTAGGTTTTGAATTCTGCCAATAAACAATATTATTGTAATTATCTAATTCATGAGAATTTGTTTCAATTCTATCAAATGCCGTAATAGCAATTACAAATTTTTTATCGGTTGTGAAAGCAATATCTTCATATTTAGTGGCTTGAATAATATTCTTTTCGCGTAAATAGTGATCAACCGATAATTCTGGATATTTTATCGAAAAGATAGGAGATTGATGAGGAATAGGCCTATCATTTACGACTATTAAATTTTTATTAAGATAAATGACTCCTGATGCTTCACAATAAACAGGTTTATTATTTTTTGCCAAACCCTCTGCAAAACAATCAATAAAACCTTCTTGAATAATTTGTCCAGTCATTGTATCAGCAGAATAAGCTGAAAAACTCATGATAAAAAATAAAAAATAGATAAATATTTTTTTCATAGTCAATTACCAAATTTGGGTTAAATAATTATTTTGCAGAGTATTTTTTTCGCGGTTTCAACGGTTTTGTTTCAACTAAAGGCGCGGTTAATTTTTGATACAATTCAAATAAAAAAGCCACTCGTGCCGCATCTTCTTTATCGCCTTTATAATCATAAGCAGCATCAACCGCTTTATCGAGTTGATTATGGGCTTTAATTAAATCGGCGGGCATATTATTTGCCGCGTAAATATTCGCTAATGAATATTTTTGATGGTGTTTTTCGCATTTTTCTTGTTCGATTTTACGAGCATCTAAAATCGCTTGTGCGGCGATTTCTATTTTAGTTTTTTGCGAAACGGTTATGTGATTAGGAAAAGGAAAATTATTGTAAACAATGGTATTTGAATAACGATAATCATTTTTTAAACGTCCCGCTATTGCCCGCGTCCACGCATTATGAAAACTCGAATTTAATAAGCCAAAATCATATAATGTTCCATTAGGTAACATAAAATTAGCATCACCACAAATGATATTCGCATTTACATAATCAATAGGAATATATTGTCTTGTTTCTGATGAAACTCTGGGAATTAATAAATAGGGTTGATTGGTTTGTCGAATTTCACCGAATAAATACGGTGTTTCTGCACGTTTTTGGGTAGGAATTTTTTGACTGGCTAAACGCATTTGTTTTACTAATTCCAAACGTTTTTTAATTTCAAATGAGTGAATCCGGTCGTTTGCCGTACTATCTTTTAACCATAAACAATAACGCGGAATATTATTAATAAATTCCGCAGACCCTAAAAATGGACGAATATAATTAGCGGCAATTTGATCCGTTTGTTTAATAAAATTCGCTTCTTGTTCAGTTAATAATAAATGTCCACCATCAACAGGCATATTACCAAAAATTAATTCAGGACTATTTACATTTAAAGGTTTATATCTTTTCTTAATTAATATTGTTGGCGCATCGACTAAATACGGATTAATTTGTGAAACTATTAATTTAATTGGTGTGCCTTTAATATCAGGATAATCAAATAAAAAATAATCATTAGGTGAGAAACATTTTTCTCTTTTATTTGGTTTTTGAATTACACAATAAAAGCCCATAATGACACAATGCACTGCTGCAACCCCGCGTCCTTCATTATTCCATTGAAAAGTGCGATGTGCGAAAAATAATCGAATATTTAATTGTAATAATTCAGTCCATAATATTCCTACTTGCTCACCTTGAGTTAAACTATTCGTAGAAACAAAAGCGACTGCTATATTTTTATTGGCTTGAATATATCGCGCGGCTTTAATATGCCATCCGGAAACATAATCTAAAACACCTGTGCCATTTATATTTTGAAAGACTAAATGTAAATCTTCCTTTTGTGTTTTTGTTTGATAACTGTAACCCACAAATGGCGGATTGCCCATAATAAAATGACAAGCTTTTGGATTAATAATGCTTTCCCAATCTATTCTTAAAGCATTAGCGCAAACAATATTGGCTTTTTTAAGTAAAGGAATTCGAGTATAATATAAACCTAATTCTTGCACCCGCATATTCATTTGATGATCAGTCAGCCACATTGCCAAAGTTGCAATATGCACGGCACTTTCATCAATATCAATTCCATGAAATTGATTGACATTACATAAAATAAGCGTGTCAATATCAATATGAGAAATTAATTTTTGATTATATTGAATTTTAATTACATCTAATTCTAATAAACGAATTTCACGATAAGCAATAATTAAAAAATTGCCGCACCCACAAGCCGGATCAAAAAAATTTAATTCAGAAAGTTTTTGATGAAATGCCGATAATTTGGTTTTATTTTTTCCGCATTTTTCAAATTCAAGACGCAATTCATCCATAAATAAAGGATTAATCGTTTTTAATATATTTTCTTCGCTGGTATAATGTGCGCCAAATTCGCGTCGTTTTTTGGTTTTGGATTTGCCCATTTCATCATCAAAGTGCATAATTGCTTGAAATAATGAACCGAATATTGCCGGACTAATTTCACTCCAATCAAATTTAGCACATTTGATTAATAAATTACGCGATTCTTCATCGAAATAACATTGCGATAAGAGGCCTTCAAATAATTCGCCATTAATATAAGGAAATTGGGTTAAAACTTCGGGTAAATTTTTAGGACGTTTATTATTCGGTTTATTTAAAGTATCAAATAATGCACTTAATGCACCATGTAAATTTAACCCATTAATTTCGGTATAATGAAATAGATAATCCAAAAACGCGCCATTTTCACCAAATAATCCGGTGCTATCTGCAAATAAACAAAATAATAAACGCACTAAATAAGTTTCTAAATCTTTACCGTGATAACCGGTTAATTTCATCGCATCATGTAAATCCGCCATTTTTTCAGCCGCCGTTTTATTAATTCGTTCTTGGCGTTCAGTGACAATCTTTTGATAACCGGTTAAAAATCGAAATTGCTCAATAAAATTCGGTAATTCAGCGAGTTTTATTTTTAATGGCGGTTCTTTAGTTTCTTGATTATATAAATGTAAATTTTGAAAATCACTGATTAAAATACAGCGCGGTAAATCATCATCTTTTAAGCCTTGCAAATAATCGGTGGCTTGAATATAAGCATCCTCTAAATTTTTATCTTTAGATTTCATTTCTACCAATAACACGCCAGGAAAAAAGGCATCAATTCGCCCTTTTCCTTTAGCCATTTTAACGCGACTTTCAAAACTGACAGCGCGTAAATAATCCAATTCAAAAATTTTGCAAAACTCAATAATAAATAATTGCGCTTGTCCCATTTCATAATCGGCATTCGCAAAATTTTTGGCAAATTTAACCGCTCTTTGACGTAATTGAGTTAAATCTATAGACAAATTCATTGGGTTATTATTTAGGAATTAGACATGGTTTTTCTTGCTTTAAATAACGAAATAATTACAGCAATTACGAGTATAAATAAGGAAGTTTCTAAAGATAAAAAAGCGATGATTTTAAAATAAGCAAAAAGGGGATGGACAAATCGAATTAACCAGCCAGCTAATTCATCGGCTAATGCAGAACTGTAAATAATAATGCTTAACCAAATTTTTAATTGAATGGAAAATTCGGTCATAAGCATTAAATGTGTTAAAGTGACAGCTAACATTCCCATTGCAAATAAATGAAAATGTAATACTTCTAACATACCGGCATAACTTTTAGCTTGGGTAAATAATTGTTCTGAGCCTAAATAATAAGCGATTACCGATTGAGCAGAAAGATTCATCCGATGAAAATACATTAAACCATTACTAATTCCTAGCAATAAAACGTAGCCTAAAAATAATAAGATTAAAGTATTTAATAATCGTTTTCTCTGTTGTTCACCAGAAACAAAATAACGCATTAAGGTTTACTCATTTTTTTAATTAATATTTGATAAACGGCTAATACTTTCCTAACGGTATTAACCGTAGAACGAGTGCTTAAAGTCGCTCCTGAAATGCCCTGAATACCATTATTTAATTCTAACTCTTCCAATTTTTTTTGTTTAAATTGGTCAAACCAATTCTCTGTTGGTTGATATTCTGGCGGTTCATGAAAAGCTAATAATATTACTTTATCTACTTGTCCTTCAGGCGATAAAACTACCATAATAGTTTCTGGTTTACTGCGTACAATTTCGGATTCAATTGCCGCATAGCCTTTAATTTTTCCTTGTTGTTTTCCCACATAAATACTTAATAAACCGGATTCTAATTTCACTTTTGCCAAATTTTCAATAGCAGCCGTTTCTGTTTTGTCAGGGAATAAAGATAACAATTCAGTTTGCACCTCTTTACCAAAAGCCAATTCTAAAGCTTCATTTTTACTGTAAAAAATGGTTGCGTTAGCATTTACCATTGAATAAAAATAGAATAAAAAAAATAACCAACGATATTTCATAAATTTAACCTAAAGTAATAATCAATTGTTAATCAAACGATAAAATGTTTTTAATTCAGTCATGATAGATTTTGGAGAGGGTTAATATTTCAAAAAAGGATTTATTTGAAATAGCTAAATTATAATAAAGATTATTCACCAATTAACCATTCAATTCGCCATTCACCTTCAGAATGAGGAGATAAAATTGACCATAACCAAGGCAGCCATTGTTGAAGCTGTTGTTCAAATAAATAAGGCGGATTAACGATTAATAATCCGCTGCCAATTAAAGCCCTAGGGGTATGACTGGGTTGTCGAGTTAATTCAATGCGTAATACTTTTTTTAACGAACTGCGATTGCATTGTTTTAACAAAATCTCAGAATAGTTTGCTTGAGCGAATATCGGATACCATAAAACATAAATTGCGTTTGACCATTTTTTATACGCCATTTTAATGGTATCAATTGCTGTTATATAATCCGTTTTTAACTCATATGCGGGATCAATAAAAATTAATCCGCGTTTTTGAATCGGCGGCGTTAAAGCAATAATTCCTTGAAAACCATCACGTTGATGAAGATGAATTTGAGAATTGGCTTGAAATTGTGATTTCAAAATGTGATAACTTTGTGGATGTAATTCCATTAAAATCATTTGGTCTTGTGGACGTAAATAATTTTTGATTAAAGCCGCAGATCCCAAATAAGTGGTTAAGGTTTTATTATTCACATTAGCAATTAATTGCAAATAATCTTTAACGGCATTTGGAGATTCTAATGAATAAAAGGACCATAATAATTCAATACCGGATTTAAATTCAGAGGTTTTTTGTGCGAATTCATGGGTTAAATCATAATAATTAGAACCCGAATGACTATCGATATAACAAAATCCTGCGGGTTTATTGGTTAAAGCTTTAATCAATTGAATTAAACAAATATGCTTCATGACATCAGCAAAATTTCCCGCATGAAATTCATGGCGATAACTTAACACCCATTAACTCCAAAATTAATTGATTTCTTCAATAAAAGTATTTTCAATTGGCGTTTGTATATAATGCTTTTTATCATCCCAAAAATAATAATAACCTTTAGGATTAGAAGTGACTTTACCATTATGCACTATCCACGTTTTTTGCGTATTACCATTTGCATAAGTAATTTGATAATTCCCGTCTAAATATTCAACCATTTTTCGCGCTAATTGATTTTGCTCATCACCAGAACAACTGGTTAATAAGAGAATGAGGCTTGTTAAATAGAGTGATTTCATTTTAATTTCCGATTAAAAATTATAAACCTAAATTTTGCCAAATGGCTAAAGTCGGTGTCGCTTGATTCATGGTGTAAAAATGTAATCCCGGCGCGTTATTCTCTAATAAACGTTGAGCTAATTTAGAAACGACTTCAATGCCAAATTGACTAATTGCCTCTCGATCATCACCTAATTGTTCTAAACGTTTATATAACCAACGCGGAATATCTGCACCACACATTTGTGAAAAACGAAACAATTGCGCATAATTGGTAATTGGCATAATCCCGGGAATAATGGGAATAGTGATTCCGTGTTTTTCACATTCATCACGGAAATAAAAATAGCTATCGGCATTATAAAAATATTGCGTAATTGCAGCATTCGCTCCCGCTTCGACTTTTCGTTTAAAATGTTGTAAATCCATTGCCGCATTCATCGCTTGCGGATGAACTTCTGGATAAGCTGCCACATGAATTTCAAAAAAATCTCCGGTTTGTTGCCGAATAAAATTCACTAATTCATTAGCATAACGAAATTGTCCAGCAGACATCATGCCCGAAGGCAAATCACCGCGTAAAGCGACAATTTTAGCCACACCATTTTGTTGATAAGCTTGTAAAATATCGGCAATATTTTCTTGTGTAGAAGCAATACAAGATAAATGAGGCGCGGCGGCAATACCTTGATTTTGAATGGCTAAGACCGTTTCATATGTTTTATCACGGGTGGTGCCGCCTGCACCAAAAGTGACGGAAAAAAAATCCGGCTTTAATGCTTTTAATTGTTGATGCACCACGCGCAAATTGGCTGCGCCTTCTGCTGTTTTAGGCGGATAAAATTCAAAACTGAAAGATAGGGTCGTTTTTGTGGACATAAATATTCTCTATAAAAATGAGGAATGAGCGAATTGCCAAAATAAGCCGTTTTTATTGGGTCAATTATGAACAAAGCTGGGGTTATTTTCAGTGAGTATTTTTTAGATAAAAAGCGTCATTAAGCCTGAAAATTTTATTGTTATCCTTGTTCGTAATAGAGGATTAATATTTAATAATATAAATTAAAAAATATTAAAAAGTATTTTAAATAATTTCATAATCATAATCCATAATTAAAGGCGCGTGATCCGAAAAGCGTTGTTGCGTATAAATATTTGCATTACGCACTACAGAGATTAACTCTCGATTAATCATTTGATAATCAATTCTCCATCCTACGTTTTTAGCCCAAGCTTGACCACGATTTGACCACCAAGTATATTGTTCAGCTTGTGAGTTAATGACGCGAAACCCATCATACCAATTTTCATCAGCAAAAAATTGATCTAACCATGCGCGTTCTTCGGGCAAAAATCCAGAGGTTTTTTGGTTACTGCGCCAATTTTTTAAATCAATATTTCGATGCGCAATATTCCAATCGCCGGCAATAATATAAGCGCGATTATTTTTCGCCAATTGTTGTAAATAAGGTAATAATTTAGCTAACAATTGCATTTTGAATTGTTGTCGCAATTCTCCAGAAGACCCAGAAGGTAAATATAAAGAAATCACGCTCAATTTTTCCCATTGAGCTTCAATAAAACGTCCTTCATTATCCATTTCTTGCCAACCGATTCCGTAATTCACTTGAATGGGTGGTTTTTTGCAATATAAAGCTACGCCACTATAGCCTTTTTTAACGGCATCATGATAAAAACAATCATAACCTTGAGGATGAAAAATCGGATCGGATAATTGCTGAATTTGGGCTTTGGTTTCTTGAATGCAAACAACATCGGCTTGTTGATTAGACAGCCAAGTAAAAAAACCTTTAGTTGCAGCAGAACGAATGCCATTGGCATTGAAAGTAATAATACGCATGAGTTAGATAGTTGCTTGCGATTTAAGTAAGGAACTCGTATTATAGCGGGTTCTGTTTTAAACCGTTAAACACCCTTATTGAAGGCGGTCACATCATTATGAAACCTGATATTCACCCTAATTATAAAACTATCCGTGTTAGTTGCGGTTGTGGTAATCAATTTGAAACCGGCTCAGTCTTAGCAAAAGATTTACATATCGAAGTTTGTTCTGCCTGTCACCCTTTCTATACCGGAAAACAAAAAATCGTCGATACTACGGGGCGAGTCGATAAATTCCGTAAAAGATTTGGTCGTTAATGTTGTATCATTTCTAATTGATTATAGTGGATATTTACCAATAACAAGCCTTTTTACTGAGCTTGTTATTGGCGAATCGATTAAAATAATTCTTCTACGGATTTTGCTCCGCTGTCTCCACCACTCTCTCCGCCTGAGCTTTTACGGCGACTGCTACTGCGACGATTTTGGCTGTCGGACTCAGAATGTTTTTTATGTTCAGAATTTTTATGTTCTGAATGAGATTTACGTTTCGCAGAAAAATCTTTTGAATGCGAATCTTTTGGATGAGACTCTTTTGAATGCGAATCTTTAGATTTAGATTTAAGGGTAGATGATTTAGTTGTCGCTGAATCTTCAGATGAATATTGCCCTGAAGAATGATATTTTTTTGGTAATTTATCTTCAATGTAATATTCCCAAACATCACTGCGGCGACCTTCTTTTGAACCTTTACCTGAAGAATTTTTGCCCGAATTTTTGCCCGAACCTTTACCTGAACGAATCAGTTTTTTGATGATTCCCGCTGGAGGTTCAAAAGGAGCTTCAGGCACATTTTTTAACGCGGTTCGCATAAATTCTATCCACATCGGTAGCGCGGCTTTACCGCCAGTTTCTTCACGTCCTAAAGATTTAGCAGAATCAAAGCCTACCCAAGCTGTTGCAGCAATGTGATTGGGAACAAAACCATTAAACCACGCATCTTTTTGATCATTGGTAGTGCCAGTTTTTCCCGCTAGATCGGTACGCTCTAAAACTTTAGCATCGGTCGCAGTACCTTTTTGTACTACGTCACGCAACAAAGAATTCATTAAGAAATTGACTTGAGGCGTAATCACTCGCGTTGCATAGTTAGGATTTTTCAAAACCTGTTCAATACAAGTTGGACAAGCGACTCGGGGATGAGCTTGGAAAATCACTCGACCTTTGGTGTCTTCAATTCTCTCGATAAAATAAGGTTTCACCAAAAATCCCCCATTCGCATAAACCGAATAAAATCCTGCCATTTGTAAGGGTGAAGCATAACCACTACCTAAAGCTAAAGATAAACCATGAGGTAATTGTTGTTTATGAAAACCAAACCGTAACGCGGTTTCAATCACTTTATCAATGCCTAATTCTTGTAAAATCCGAATCGCCACGATATTGCGCGAATGGACTAAAGCGGTTCTCAAAGGCGTAGGTCCATAAAATTTATTGCTGTAATTTTGTGGATGCCAAGCACGATCTCTAGCAGTTCCACCCCTAATCACTATCGGAGCATCGTTGATTATGGTAGAAGTAGTAAAATCTCCTTCTAAGGCTGTGGTATAAATAATCGGTTTAAATCCCGAACCGGGCTGACGTTTAGCTTGAGTTGCGCGATTGTAAGAGGCTTGTTTAAAATCAAAACCACCCTCCAAAGCTAACACCGCTCCAGTTAAAGGATTGACCGCCGCAAACGCGCCTTGTACATTCGGAACGCGGGTTAATTGCCATTGTTGATCGGACCATCTGACGCGAACAATATCATTGATTTTTAATACCGTTCTGAGCAATTTGGTACGAGACTTACGCCAAGTCACTTTATTGGTAGGAATTCTAATTCGCGTATCATTTTGTAATCTAGCTACCGCTCCTTCGCGCTGGACAGTGACTATTCGTGCGGGATAAGTATCACCAATCACAGGAATTTTTAAAAATTCATTCAAATTGGTAAAAACCAGATGCGGTAAATCGGTATTTCCATGACGTTTGTCATAAAGGTGTAAAGTATCTCGAATAGCTTGAGTGGCTAATAATTGCATGGGTTTAGTAATCGTGGTATAGACTTGCATACCACTGTTGTAAACACTTTCACCATATTTTTCAATCAGTTCCTGCCTGACCATTTCCGCAATATAAGGAGCATACAAATCCGGTTTAGGAATATGTAAATTGGCATCATCAGCTTGAGCCAAAGCGGTATTTACTTCAGTTTCGGTGGCAAAACCTAATTCAGCCATGCGTCGTAAAATATAATCACGGCGTTGTTTTGCCCGTTCAGGATTGGTAATCGGATTGTAAATCGAAGGTGCTTTAGGCAAGCCGGCAATCATCGCTTGTTGTGCCAGCGTCAATTGATTCAAATTTTTTCCGTAATACGTTTCGGCGGCGGCAACAACTCCATATGCACTATGACCCATGTAAATTTTGTTCAGATACAATTCTAAAATTTGTTCTTTGCTATAAAGCCGTTCGATGCGCAACGCTAAAATAATTTCTCTTAATTTCCGTCCATATGTTTTTTTGCGCGTTAGCAAAAAATTACGAATCACCTGCATTGTGATGGTACTCGCACCTTGGCGTTTTTCGCCGGTCAACCACAGTTGAACTAACGCTCTGGCTAAACTTTTGTGATCGACTCCCGGATGAGAATAGTAGCGATCATCCTCAGCAGCTAAAAACGCATTAACAAACGGTTGTGGAATTTGATTGATACTAATAGGCGTTTGGCGTTTATCCCCAAACTGTGCGATGAATACTTTATCATAGGTATAAATGCTTAAAGGCGTTTGATATTGCACATCTTGCATAATGTTAATATCAGGTAAATCTTTGATAATTTTGCTATACAAAATGTAGCCACTCACTGTTAACAGCAGAGTAAACAGCACGCTTAAAAGTGCCACAATTTTTAAAGTCAATTTAGCTAAAGCCATGTTTATTCATTCGTGATGATAGATTTAGGTATGCTTAAATGAAATGCTTAGGTTGAGTCGAATTGTCTAAAGTAGCTTTTTTTCACCCATAGAACAAGTACAGCTTCAAAATAAAAGCAATTTTTTCAATAGGAAAAAAAAGCCGGCTATACTTAACTGTCAAAATCAATGCTTTTGCTTGTCATATACTTATCAACGATTTCAACGTGTTAAATTAACAATTTGGTTATGTTTTCATTCAAGCCCAAACAAACAGCGGTTCTAGGAATCGATATTAGTTCTGCAGCGATTAAATTATTGGAACTCAGTAAAACAGGTTCGCGTTATCGAGTTGAAAGTTACGCCGTGATGCCATTACCCCCAGATGCTGTGGTCGATAAAAATATTACCAATATCGATGTAGTCGCGGACATCATCAAAATGGCGGTGAAACAATCGGGTTCAAAAGAAAAGAATGCTTGTGTAGCGGTTGCCGGTTCTGCGGTTATGACCAAAGTTATCCAAATGCCAGCAACTTTGAAAGACGAAGAAATCGAAGAACAAATTATGGTCGAAGCTGATCAATATATTCCATATGCTTTGGATGAGGTCAATTTAGATTTCCAAGTACAGGGCAAAAATGAACATAACGATGATATGTTTGATGTGTTACTAGCTGCTTCGCGTCGTGAAAATGTTGACGATCGGGTAGAGGCTTTAGCTAGAGCTGGCTTAAAAGCAAAAATTGTCGATGTGGAAGCGTTTGCAATGGAAAATGCTTTCAGTTTGTTGATTGATCAATTACGTGGCGGCGAAAAACGGAGTCGTAAATCGATTGAAAAACAAACGGTTGCAATTGCTGATATTGGTTCAACGATTACCTCATTAAATGTTTTACACAATGCGCGTACGGTTTATACTCGAGAACAAAATTTTGGTGGTAAACAATTAACTGAGGAAATTCAACGACGTTATGGATTGTCATATGAAGAAGCTGGATTAGCCAAGCGTCAAGGTGGATTGCCGGATAATTATATTACCGATGTATTAGAGCCTTTCAAATTAGCTATGGTGCAACAAGTTTCCCGCGCCTTGCAATTTTTTGTGTCTTCTAGTGCTAATCGAGAAGTCGATAATATTGTGTTAGCGGGTGGCTGTGCTTCTATTCCGGGATTGGATAAATTAGTCGAAAAAAATATCGGAATTCAAGCTTATATTGCGAATCCCTTTATTAATATGGCATTGTCAAATAAAGTCAAACCGCAAAGTTTAAGTAATGATGCGCCGGCAATGATGATTGCTTGTGGTTTGGCATTAAGGAGTTTTGATTAATGGCAAAAATTAATTTATTACCTTGGCGCGAAGAATTACGCAAAAAACGCCAGCAAGATTTTGTGAATGCCCTTGCCGCTTCAGTATTTTTAACCGCTATATTATTTGGTTTGGTTTATTATCAAATTGAATTGTTAAAAGAATATCAAAATAGTCGAAATAATCGTTTAAATGAAATAATTGCTGAAGTGGAAAAGCAAATTAAAGAAATCGATGAAATTGAAGACAAAAAACATAAGCTCAGTTCTAAAATTGGCTTAATTGAAGGTTTGCAAGAAAGTCGCCCTAAAATTGTACGTTTATTTGATGAATTGCGTCAACGTACACCCAGTGGCATTTATTTGTCAGCTTTTGCCCAAAAAGGATTAGAATTATCTGTAACGGGAAAAGCACAATCGAACGTAATGATTTCAGATTATATGAATCAAATTGATCAATCTCTGTGGATTGGTGATTCGGTATTAAAAGTGATTCGAGGTGATAGTAATACCGATAAAAATAATAAACATCCGCTTAGTGAATTTACTTTATTTTTTAAACAAAAAGAAGATAAGCCTAAAGAAGAAAATGCTACGCCTGAAACGGAGGTCAAATCGTGAATTTATCTGAGGTCAATTGGGATTTTAATACGGCGGGAAATTGGCCATTACAAGTTAAAATTTTAGTGATTAGCGTGATTTGTTGTGTATTATTTTCTGCGGGTGTCTATCAATTTACATTACCACAATTAGATGAATTAAAAAAATTAGAAACAACAGAAACAGAATTATTTACAAGTTTAGAGAATAAACAAAAAAAAGCCGCTAATTTGATTGATTATAAAAATCAATTGGATCAAATTGAAAAATTATTAAAAGGTATGTTGGAACAAATGCCAGATAAAGCAGAAGTTCCAGATTTATTATTAGAAATTTCCAATATTGCGAAAGAAAGTGGTTTAGAAACTAAATTATTTGAACCACAACCTGAAGTTGCACAAGATTTTTATATTGAATTGCCGTATAAAATTGAAATGGCTGGAAAATATGAAGAACTTGGATTATTTATTAGCGGATTAGCTACTCTCTCTCGAATTGTGACCATTCATGAAGTGGCTATCACTCGTGCTACGGATGCTGATGAACGTTTAACCATGGCAGCGGTTATCAAAACCTATAATGATAGCAGTGGGCGTAATCAAAATCCTCCGGCTGATGCAGCTGCGCCAGCGAATAATTCAGCTGCTGCTACGCCACCAGCTAATGGAGCTAAATGATGAATGATCATCGCTACCGATGGTTTATAACGTTAGGCTTGTGCGTATTATTAGCTGCCTGTGTGCGTAGTGAAATGGATGATTTAGAAAAGCGCGTAGCTGAAATTAAAGCCGTGCCTAAGACAGGGATTGATCCGTTACCGCCCACTAAAGTCATTGAGCCATTTGCATTTGTACTGGACAGCCAATCACGCGATCCTTTTAAATCTGAAGACAAGATTGAAGATGCGGTAGTCGATACTCAGCTACCTGTTGATGGACCTCAACCGGATTTGACTAGACCAAAAGAAGATTTAGAAAGTTATGCGATAGAAAATTTAAAAATGGTTGGCACTTTGAAAGATATTAACAAAGGTAATATTTTATGGGGTTTAGTACAATCAAATGATACGCCGCATCCCACGATTCATCGAGTGCAAGTTGGTAATCATCTTGGACGTTATGATGGGCGAATTGTCGAAATTACGGCTAATGAAATTAAATTAATGGAATTAATTCCACAGGAAACCACTCCTAAAACCTGGTTAGAAAAACCGAATTCTTTAAAAATGATCTTGAGTGATTAGCGTAAAGGTAATTGAATGATAAACAAATACAATCAGGCTTATTTTCTAAATAAATTTTGCAAGCTATTTATACCATTGTTTATAGCGATATTGTTAGGATTATTGCCGTTCACCGTCGTTTATGCTGAAGAACTAAGTATTCAATCTTTAGAGTTTGCTTCCCTTAGTGGAGATAAAGTTCAATTACAGTTGGGAATGAATGGTAATGCGGTTTCTCCACGCGTTTTTCAAACCGATAATCCCGCTCGTATTGCGTTAGATTTTGAAGGCGTTTCCAGTGGTTTGAGTAGTAAAAGTTTTGCAGTGAATAAAGGCGCGGCGACTAACGTTTATGTGATTAGTGTTTCGGGACGAACTCGGGTAATCATTAATCTGTCTCAACCAGTTTCTTATACAACTCAAATACAAGGACAACAAGTCCTGGTTAGCTTAAGTGGTAGCAATGTTCCTTTGGAAGCCAAAGCAAATGTCCCCCCGCCTAAATCTGAGGAAGTTGCCCCCCCTGAAGTGAATATGAAAAAACAATCGGTTGTCGCTAGATTACTGCCAAAACAGTTTATTCGTGACATCGATTTTCGTCGTGGTGAACAGGGTAACGGTTTGTTAATGGTTGCGTTGGCTAATCCCAATACGGTCGTTGATGTCAAAGAAAAAGGCGGAAAAGTTGTATTGAAATTTTTAAATACAAAACTACCACCTCAGTTACATAAACTTTTCGATGTATCTGACTTTGCTACGCCAGTGCAAAAAGTTGAAGCTCTCAGCTCAGGCACGGATACTTTAATGACCGTTTCTACCGTAGATGGCAATTATGAATATTCTTCATTTCAGACCAATGGTGTGTTGACGGTAGATTTTAAGCCCGTTACGCCTGAAGAAAAAGAAGCTGCTGCTAAAGCAAAATTTCCATTTACTGGCGATAAATTATCTTTGAATTTCCAAGATATTCCAATAAGAGATGTTTTGCAAATTTTAGCGGATTTTACCGATTTTAATATGATCGCTACAGATACGGTTGGCGGTAATGTCACTTTACGCTTAAACGACGTTCCTTGGGATCAAGCGTTGGATTTAATTTTAAAATCCAAAGGGTTAGGGCAGCGTAAAGAAGGCAATATTGTTTGGATCGCGCCTTCTAAAGATATTGGCGATTTGGCTAAAGTTGAATTAGAGTCACAAAAAGCCGTCGCCGAACTAGAACCTTTGCGTACTGAGTATATTCAAGTCAATTATGCCAAAGCCGATACGATTAAGACTTTGTTAGTAGGAACAGGAGGAGCTTGTGGCGCGAGTGATCAAAAAAATGCCCCAACGACTCGTTTACTGTCTTGTTACGGTTCAGCTTCAGTTGATGTACGTACCAATACCTTGATTATTAAAGACAGTGTTAAATATTTAGATGAAATTCGTAGCTTGGTTAAACTGCTGGATATTCCCGTGCGTCAAGTGATGATTGAAGCTAGAATTGTCAGTGCTAATAAAGATTTTGCTAAAACTTTGGGGGCAAAATTTGGCGTTCAACAAGCTTTTAGAAATTTGGGAAGTGGTAAGCAAGCGGCATATGGCGTAGCTCCTACCGTATCTGGTGTTTATAGTGGTACTCCTACTGTGGATGCAACAACGGGGCAAACTACCTATGCTAGTGGAGGGACTTTTGTTCCGGAAATAAGTGGTGCTGGCTCAACTACAGGCGCTTATCTATTCGATTTAGGAGCGGCGGCGGCGGGAGGAACTTCGCCTGCTGCGTTAGCCATGACTTTAGCCAGAGCCGCAGATTATGTTTTAAACCTAGAATTGTCAGCGATGCAAAATGAAAATAAAGGCGAAATTTTAGCCAATCCGCGCGTCATGACTTCAGATCGAATGCCAGCCACAATTACCTCGGGAGATAAAATTTCCATTACTACCCCGGGAACTTTAGGCAGTCCAGCGACTCAAACTTTGGTAGATGCCAACTTAAAACTGACCGTTACTCCGCAGATTACACCGAATGGCAGTATTATTATGGAGCTGAGTATTTCTAATGATACGCCGTCTGGAAGTGGAATTAACATTAAAAACGTAACCACGACCGTACAAATTAATGATGGTGAAACGGTAGTATTAGGTGGCGTTTATAATACAGTGGATACGCAAGTAAATAATAAAGTGCCTTTTTTTGGCGATTTACCCGGGGTAGGTTTTTTATTTAGAAATTCTAACGATATTGCTAAATCAAATGAATTATTATTCTTTGTAACCCCTAAAATTGTTAAAGACAGTTTATCTACCCGTTAATTTTAATAACTAATTACGCTGGATGATTAAAAACGACCAGTGAACTTTTGAGGAGATTATGAAAAAGTCAGAAAATATCTATTTAATTGGTTTAATGGGAGCTGGAAAAACCACAATAGGTCGCCAATTAGCCAGTGCTTTACGTTTGCCATTTTATGATAGCGATAAAGCTATTGAAGAAAGTACCGGTGTAGATATTGCCACTATTTTTGAATACGAAGGTGAAACCGGATTTCGTCAACGTGAACAAAATATGTTAATTCAATTGACTAAGTTACAAGGAATTATTTTAGCAACCGGCGGCGGCGCGATTTTGCGCGAAGAAAATCGTCGCTGTTTGCAGGACAATGGTTTTGTCGTGTATCTACACTGTTCTATCGAGCAAATTTTACAACGTACTCGTAGAGACACTCAACGCCCGTTGCTTAATGTGGAAAATCCTCAACAACGACTCGAAACCTTATCTACTGAGCGTCAAGCTTTTTATCAGGCCTGTGCAGATTTTAGTATCGATACCGGCGAGCTACCGAGTAAAGTGGTGGTTAAAAATATTTTACACGCTTATCAACAATTTAACGATTAATTATGATTTCTTTAACCGTTGCTTTAGGCTCAAGAAGTTATCCAATTTACATTGGACAACAATTGTTAGCGCAACCGCATTTACTTACGCAACATATTCATTCTAAACAAGTGTTAATTTTGACCAATGAAGTGGTTGCGCCTTTATACCTAAACTCATTACTGGCTAATTTAAAAGCGTATCACTGTGCAACGGTAATATTGCCTGATGGTGAACACCACAAAACCTTGGATTCGATAGAGTTGATTTTTCAGCAATTATTATCCGAAAAATTTAGTCGCAACAGCACGTTAATCGCTTTAGGTGGTGGAGTGATTGGAGATATGGGCGGATTTGCTGCCGCTTGTTATCAACGCGGAATTCATTTTATCCAAATTCCTACCACCTTATTAGCGCAAGTGGATTCTTCAGTCGGTGGAAAAACGGGTGTTAATCATAAATTAGGCAAAAATATGATCGGCGCGTTTTATCAACCTCAAGTGGTTATTACTGATACAGAGGTGTTGAATACGTTAGCTGATCGACAATTTTATGCTGGTTTAGCCGAAGTGATTAAATATGGGTTAATTGCTGATGCAGCTTTTCTAAGTTGGATAGAACAACATTTATCGCAATTGCTCGCGCGTGATCCGGATGCTTTAGCGATAGCGATTGAACGATCTTGCGCGATAAAAGCACAAATTGTGGCAGTGGATGAATTGGAAAATGGCATTCGCGCAACATTAAATTTTGGTCACACTTTTGGACATGCTTTAGAAACCCTTACGCAATATCGAGAATATTTGCATGGAGAAGCAGTGGCAATCGGTATGGTACAAGGAGCGTTGCTGTCTAAACATTTGGGTTGGCTAACCGATTCGGAAGTTCAATATATTCAGCACTTACTCCGTCAAGCTCGGTTGCCAACAACTCCGCCGGCTACGCTCACCACCGAGCAATATTTACAAGCGATGGCAGTAGATAAAAAGAATAAAGATGGCAATATTCGCGTAATTGGTTTAGAAAAAATCGGTGTTGCGACTTTGCCATTGTCTGTAGAAAGCTCAATTTTGCAGCAAACTTTAGTCGATAGTTTTAAGTTATCTATTTGATCTTAAAAATATTTAACAATTATGTCTAATTTTGTAATCTAATAATACAAGAATGTTATTGATTTGTTTGCTGAGTTTAATGTGAATGAGTGACTCTAAAATGAGTTTATCTACTATATTAGCTAATTACTCTGTATATAGCTGAAATATTGTAGGAGCGATGATGGTTGTTAATAAGCAGATTTTAATTAGCCCTGAACGTATTGAAAAATTTGATTTATTAGGTCAATTAATTTTAAATCAACACGAATCAATTATTTTATGTGGCGAAACAGGTATTGGAAAAACCACTTTATTAAACGCACTAAAAAAAGCCCGAGAGGATATTTGGGCTTTTTGTTTATTACAAGGAAATGCGAGTTTACGTTTTGAGGATATTCAAAAACAATTACTAGTTGCCCTCAAGCGCAGTACGCCCCAATTAGCCACTCATCAAGAACTCGATTTAGAGGCTTTATTCGAGTTTTATCAACATCGTCGACAAAAAATTGTTTTAGCTATAGATGACGCAGCTCGTTTAGCGGATGGTTTGATTTCGACCGTTGCGGAATATGCGATTAACAATCCCGTATTGCGCGTGATTTTTGCCTCGACCAAAGAAGAAATTTGCTTAAAAAATCAAACGGATCGAGCGATTGATGATTGTTATTTCGTAGAACTTCCTTCATTAACCCAACAACAAATTGTTGATTTTTTAGATCGCTTACCGCAGCCGATTGATGAGTTTTCGACTCAAAATTTTGACGATAAATTTTTGACCAAATTATATCGACATACGCACGGCGTACCTGGGAAAATTCTGAGCGATTTACCAGTCTTGCTTGAACAAGAAGAACAAAATACTTTAACGGTTTTGAAAATAATGGTTATGGTCAGCTTTTTGGTCAGTATGAGTATGATTTATATCTATAAAGTGCTACATCCAAAATCTGTGACCGAGGTCGCCACTCAGGATAAACCAGTGGTTACGGTTACAAATGAGTCAGAAACCGTGTCGGTTGGTATGATGAAATCCCAAGCTAAAATTGAGATGGCTCCGCGTTCACCACAAACCACCGCATTAGCAGTTCATGCAGTACCGATTCCTGCGCCACAGCCACCTTCTAAAGAATTATTAGAGCCGGATGTTCAATGGTTGCTTAATCAACAGCCACAGCACTACACATTACAATTGATCGCGCTCTCAAAACGTCAATCCTTATTAAATATTGTACAAAAATATCCACACTTACAATCTGAGCTTAAAATTATTCCAATTTACAGTCACAATCAACCCAAATACATTTTATTGTATGGTATGTTTGAGGACAGCGATAATGCAAGGCAGGCAACTCGACAATTACCTAAAGAATTCAGGCACGCTTGGATTCGTCGATTTGAGATTTTACATACTGAACTGAAATAGCCAATAACGATTTATATTTACTTTTTTATATCAACCGCCTGATCATGAACCCTTTAAAAAACGATATTTTTATCAAAGCCCTATTGAAACAGCCAGTGCCTAGAACACCGGTATGGATGATGCGTCAAGCTGGACGTTATTTACCTGAATATCGTAAAGTTCGTGAACATGCAGGTAGTTTTCTGAAATTGTGTACCCATCCAGAATTAGCTTGTGAAGTGGCTTTACAACCTTTAGAGCGTTTTGATTTTGATGCGGCTATTTTATTTTCGGATATTTTAACCGTTCCTGATGCGATGGGATTAGGTTTATATTTTACTGAAGGCGAAGGACCTAAGTTCAAAAGTCCTATCAAAACGCCGCAGGATATTCGTAGTTTAATTATTCCCGATCCGAATGACAAGTTGCGTTATGTTATTGATACAGTGAGCTTAATTCATAAACATTTAGAGGGCAAAGTGCCACTTATTGGATTTTCGGGGAGTCCTTGGACTTTAGCCACTTACATGGTTGAAGGCGGTAGCAGCAAAAATTTCCAAAAAATTAAAAATTTGTTGTACAACGAGCCTGCGCTGATGCATTTATTACTCAATAAGATTAGTCATGCGGTTGCTTTGTATTTGAACGCGCAAATTGAAGCTGGTGCACAGGTGGTGATGTTATTTGATACTTGGGGCGGATTGTTGACTACTGAAGATTATCAAACGTTTTCATTAAATTATGCGCAACAAGTTCGACAACTGTTACACAGCGATTATCAAGGTCAGCGCATTCCTAATATTTTATTTACCAAAGGTGGCGGTTTGTGGTTAGAACAGATGGCTTCGAGTGGTTATGATGCTTTAGGATTGGATTGGCAAACCGATTTAAAAATTGCGCGTCAGCGAGTGGGCGATAAAGTCTCTTTACAAGGCAATCTTGATCCAGCGGCTTTATATGCCGATCCAGAGATTATTCAACAAAAAGTAAAAGCTATTTTGGCGCAATTTGGTCAAGGTTCAGGTCATATTTTTAACTTAGGTCACGGCATTTTACCGGATATTAATCCAGAACATGTTAAAGCGATGGTGGATACCGTACATGAAATTAGCCCGCATTATCAAAGTCATTTAAATCCTCCTGATTTAATCTGAAATTATTTAAAGACGTAAAAACTCAAGATTTAACCGGTTGCCACTGATAAGGCGGAGCCGGTAATAATCGATTCCATAAAACAACCAATGGAGTTGCCCAAAATAATCCCCATAATATGCCTTGAGGATAATAATAAACGTATTGCCAGATATATGCCAAAATAGCAACAATGAGCGTGTGTAATAGTCGCGCGATTGAATGATGAGGAATGGTCATCGGATCAGAAATCATAAAAAAAGCAAATAATAATAACGCGCCATTAGTGAATTGATGCCAAAAACTCGCTAATGAATAGCCATAATAGCCTATCCGAATTATTAATAATAAACTGGCATAACTAATTAAAAAATAAAGGCTGCTATCTAAACGTTTGGCAGTCGTTGTCACCCAAAATCCACCAGCTAATAACCAGAATCCGATTATCCATTCATTACCCCATTGACCACTAGCTACCCAAGTATTTGGAAAAAAACTTAAGGCAATAATGACACCGAAATTGGCTGGATTAAATACATGATGTCCATTAATGCGAATCAAAAATTTAGAACCAATTGCTATTATCACAATTAAAGGATGTATCCAATTCACTGAACTGCGTAATAATAAGCAAATGCCAAAACAAGTAATTATTGCGCTAAAAAGTGATGATTTGGCTAATCGAAAAAAATAAATCGCCAGAGATTGCGTAAATAAACCTGCTATAAAAGTACCAATTATTTGCCAAGGTTTTAAACTAAAATCCCGCCAAATAACACCTATCATTAATAAGCTTGCCATGATAAGTAATTGAGGGATTCTAGGTTCATGAATTTTTAATTTATTTATTCTTAAATTAGCCATTTTTAAATTAGGATACTGGTTGTGTTGTACACAAAAATTTTATTAGCTTATTTAGATTAAAATCGGTTATATTAATTGCCTACTTTTTACTAAATTTACGGATTAATTTTATGGAATATAAAAAATATAAATGTAAAACTTGTGGTCATATTTATGACGAAGCGGTAGGTGATCCCAAAAATGGCATTCCCGCTGGAACTCGCTGGGCAGATGTACCAGAAGATTGGGAATGTGCTAAATGTGGTGCTTGTAAAGCCATGTTTAGAGAAATGCGTTAATTTTAAATTCATTTCCCTGTTTTAAGCATAAATTATTTTAAAATATTTAAGGCTAATAATATCACTTTATTAGCCTTATTTTTTGAGCATTAACTAATGGATAATCTAGCTGTCTTTATCGATATTTTGCTGCATTTAAATCAATATTTAACCCAAATATTAGCACAATATCATCAACTCACTTATTTAATTTTAGCGATAATTATTTTCAGCGAAACCGGATTAGTGATTTTTCCTTTTTTACCCGGAGATTCATTATTATTTGCAGTCGGGGCTTTAGCAGCAAGCACTGGAGAATTAGAATTAGCGATTATTATTCCATTGTTAATCACAGCCGCTTTAATTGGCGACAATCTTAATTATACAATTGGAAAATTTTTTGGACAATATATCCAAACCCGTCAACGTTTTTTAGGATTAAAAGCAGAACATATTCGGCAAACTGAAAGCTATTATCAGCGTTATGGCGGGCGAACTATTATTATTGCTAGATTTATTCCTTTAATTCGTAGTATCGCGCCTTTTGTTGCTGGAACGGGTTATATGAATTATGCCAAATTTATTGTTTTTTGTATTATCGGAGCTATATTGTGGGTATCGAGTTTAACTTTATTAGGTTATCAATTTGGTAATTTGGAAATTGTGAAACAGCATTTTGAAATGGTTATTTTGGGAATTATTTTTATTTCTTGTCTGCCGATTTTTTATCAAGCTTATCAACATCGACGTAATGCCAATTAATTCAGAGTGTTATAATAAATGCAATCTTTTTAATAAACGATGAAAGTTTCCCGGATTTAATCCCAAAGCGTATGCCGTTTTCGCTAAATTATGTTGATGTAAAGCTAATTGTTGTTGAATTAATTGTCGTGAAAACTCATCACGTTGTGCTTTAAAATTAAGCGTTTGATCAACAATCGGATTATTTTTGATCATCAAATCGGTGTCAAATAAATTTTGTATATCAATATCTAAATGTTTTAGGCTAATACTAATAATTGTTTTATTTTTTTCATGTTCAGCAACGGCTTTTAAAGCAGCACGGCTGAGTAAATGTTCTAATTCCCGAATATTTCCGGGCCATGAATAATTTAACAATGCATTTTTCGCTTCAATTTCTAAACGTAATCCTTGAACTCCTAAACGTTGTTTATTTTTTTCCAGAAATAAACCCGCTAATAATAAAATATCTTGTCCTCGCTGTTTTAAAGGTGGAACTGTTAAAGGATATACTGCTAATCGATGATATAAATCCGGTCGAAATAATCCTTTCGCTACTGATTCTTGTAAATGACGATTCGTTGCCGCAATGACGCGAATATCGACTTTTATTTGTCGATCACAACCCACCCGTTGAATCTCGCCATTTTGCAAAGTGCGTAAAATTTTCGCTTGTAATGCTAAAGGCAATTCGCCAATTTCATCTAAAAAAATGGTTCCACGATGCGCTAATTCAAATTTACCACTGCGATCCTGAATCGCACCGGAAAAGGATCCTTTACGATGACCGAATAATTCACTTTCAGCGATAGTTTCCGGCAGAGCGGCGCAATTGACATAAATTAACGGTTGATTGGCTCGATGAGAAGTCGCATGAATTTGATGTGCCACCAATTCTTTACCAACACCGGTTTCACCTAAAATCAACACCGATAATTCCGAAGGCGCAACGACTGCAATTTCTTCACGCAAAGCCTGAATAATCGGACTTTTACCCACAATTTCCCAACGAGAAGCTTCGGTCAATAAAGTTTGCTGAACTTGTTTCACCTGAGTTTCTAAACCCATAATCCATTGTGCTGCTTTGATACTCGCTTCAGTCAAGGCAATAAAGGTTTGTAATGCCGGCTGATTTAAATGATCGAATTGTCCAGCATTGAGTGCGTCTAAGGTCAAAACGCCCCAGATTTGTTGATCCAACCATAAACTAATCCCCATACAATCATGAACATGTAAACGCTGTTGACTATTTTCAATTAAGCCATCGTAAGGATCGGGTAAAGGCGAATCTGCGGCAAAACGCACCAAATGCCGATTGGCTAAAATAATCGACAATCGTGGTTGCTGGCTAATTAAAAAGCGTCGCCCCAAAGTATCTTCAGTTAAACCTTCAATCGCTAATGGAACTAAATATTCGCGTTCTAATTTTAATAATGCGCAGGCATCACAAGGAAATAAACGTTTCAATTGCTGCAAAATCCGTTGATAACGTTGTTCAGCAGGTAAAGACTGAGATAAATCTTGTAATAAAGCAATAAATGCTGCAAAAAAATCCGTATTCTCTATCATTACTTCAAACGATGTTGCATCGCAAATTCAGCATCATAAGTGGCAATTAAAGTTTGTAAAACGGTAAAAAATAAATTATCAGTATGATCAATTGAACGTCGTAACCAAAAACCGGCAGCAACATCAGCTTCATACCAACGATAACCTTGTTTTTCCATATCGTCGGCAAAAGCTCTAAAAGATTCTTGTAAATAATTGCCAGCATTATTATGTTGTTTAATATGCAACAAATATTGCTGTTTAATTTGTTTAAACTGAGTTGGATTTTTCCAATAAAATTGATAAGCCAAATAATAAGTTCGGCTTTGAATTTGCAAATATCGTTGATAAAAAGATTTTAATCGCGTTTGTAATTGAGGATTATTAATGCCAATAATTGCATGATTAGCTAACCATTGTACAAATTTTGGATTGTAATAACCAAATTGGCTAGGAGAATTTAAATTTAACGCCACTCGGCTATGTGGGCCATGAAGAAAAATAGGAAAAGGTAATTGATTTTGTAAATAACTATAGCTAATTTCAGATTTAAGATGACAATAAAATCCGCGTAATCCGAATTCAGGTATCCAAGTCAATTCGGATTGACAATTCACCGAACGATTAAATAGTGTATCTAATTGTGACCAAGTTTGTTGGATTTTAATCGCTAAAGATTTAGGTTTAGCGAAATTGGTTTCATTAGCAGACAAATCAGTTGAATTTAAAAAACATAAACTTAAAATGCCTACGCATAATATCGATTTAATACCGGTTAATCGGTAATTCATGATTATTCTCTTCGGATGATAATTTAAAATCTAATTGATTGGATAAATCAATTATTTTTGCTGGCGTTAAATTGTTATTAATAATCAAGTTGTAATGTTGGAGTTCGTACTTCACTCCAACCTACGGGCTTATCCCGAATTCGGGATTAGTAATTTTAAAATTTAATAAACAGCATCTTGATATATAACT
>JBEEJU010000156.1:0-4796 GCA_041169045.1 Pseudomonadota bacterium | reverse complement strand
TTACAATTTAAGTGAGAAAAATGTATTTTAGCTTTATCTATTATCATAAAACCTGTTTAGAATGGTCATTTTAGCTGTTATTCGACACAAATATTAGCGAACGACTGAAAAAATAATCACTTAATCATAGTTAAAAAAATTCGTTAAATTATAAGGAAATCAAGCGTGCATATTCATATTTTAGGTATTTGTGGAACTTTTATGGGCGGGATTGCGATTATTGCCAAAGCTTTAGGACATCAAGTCAGCGGATCAGACGCAAACGTTTATCCACCAATGAGTACACAATTGGCTCAACAAGGAATTGAGTTACGCTCTGGTTATGATCCAGCGCATTTACAACCGTGTCCTGATTTGGTGATTATTGGCAACGCCTTGTCTCGCGGCAATCCAGAAGTCGAAGCCGTATTAGATCAAGGGTTGAATTACATTTCTGCACCCCAATGGTTAGCTGAACAAGTGTTGTCGCACAAATGGGTGTTAGCGGTTTCCGGTACACACGGTAAAACCACAACCACCAGTATGCTCAGTTGGATTTTGCAATATTGCGGTTATGAACCCGGATTTTTAATTGGAGGAATCGCGCTGAATTTTGGTGTATCAGCTCGATTAGGCACTTCGGATTTTTTTGTCATTGAAGCGGATGAATATGATTGTGCTTTTTTTGATAAACGATCTAAATTCGTCCATTATCGCCCTAAAACTTTGATTATGAACAATTTAGAATATGATCACGCGGATATTTTTCCGGATTTAGCCGCGATTCAACGTCAATTTCATCATTTGGTGCGCACTGTTCCACGACAAGGTTTGATTATCGCGCCGGCTGAAGAGGCTCATTTAGATCAAGTTTTGGCTATGGGCTGTTGGACACCGGTAATTCGTACCAATATTGCGACTGAAGCGGAGTGGTCAGCGGAATTACTCAGCAGCGACGGCAGTCAGTTAGCCATCAGTTTACAAGGTAAAGTTCAAGGCGAATTACATTGGTCATTAATTGGAAAACATAATGTTTACAATGCGTTATCTGCTATTGCAGCTGCCTATCATGTAGGGGTTTTACCTCAACAAGCGATTGAAGCGTTATCCCATTTTAAAAATGTTAAACGTCGTTTAGAAATCATTTTTGATCATGAATCGGTAACGGTTTATGACGATTTCGCGCATCATCCGACGGCTATTGAAACCACATTAGCCGGATTGCGTCAGCATATTGGTCAAGAAAAAATCATCGCGGTAATGGAGCCACGTTCAAATACCATGAAAATGGGAATTCATCAGCAACAATTATTACACTCTTTTACCGCCGCTGATATATCGATTATTTATCAACCGACTGAATTGTCTTGGCAATTAACTGGTAATGATCAAATCCATATTTGTACTGATTTTCAACAAATTTTTACTTTATTACAAGCTGAAATCGGCGATAATAAAACGCATATTGTATTAATGAGTAATGGAAGTTTTGGCGGTATTTATCAAGCATTAATTGAATTATTAAAACGTATTACGCAATAAAATATGATAAATTTTTAAAAGAAAGCTTTTAACCATTAGGCTGATCAATCAAAATGAGTTTAACAGAACATGACCGCACCAGTGTCGGTTTAAAATATGTCTATCCAGCAATGTCGCGGCGTTCTGGAGGATTATCCATTGGAATTAATTTAAATCCGAATAATGCGTGTAATTGGCGATGTATTTATTGTCAAATTCCTAATTTAATTCGTGGGAGCGCACCACCCTTAGATTTTTCACAATTAGAAACCGAATTAAATCATTTTTTAGCGGATATTATCGAAGGAGATTTTTATCAGCGTTTCAAAATTGAATCGGCAAAACAACAAATAAAAGATATTGCGATTTCGGGGAGTGGCGAACCTACGAGTTTAAAAGAATTTCCAGAGGCGATTGAGTTGATCGGTGAAATTGCTCAACAATGGCAATTGTTTCCTAAAAGTCAATTTGTATTAATTACTAATGGAAGTTTAATTCATCAATCCAGAGTGCAACAAGGTTTAAAACAATTTAATGATTATCACGGTCAAGTGTGGTTTAAATTAGATAGTGCAACGCACAATGGACGACAACTTTTTAATAATACCGATCAATCGCCATTAGCTGCTTTAGAAAATGTAAAATTATGTTCTCAGCTTTGTGAAACCAAAATTCAAACTTGTGTTTTTAATTATCGTGATTTGGCTTTTTCTGAAATTGAGAAAGAGGCTTATTTAGCATTTTTAACCATAGTCAAACAAAATACATCGATAAAACAGGTTTTACTTTATACCATTGCGAGAGCTTCATTTCAGCCCGAAGCCGCAGAATTAACTAAATTATCGCCTCAAGCTTTGGATCAATGGGCGCAAACTATTCAGAATTTAGGATTTGAAGTGTCGGTGAGTTACTAAAAAGGAGAGATTTTTGCACAGACTTAACAGAATGGAATATCACTTGATTATAGAGTCAAGATTCGTTTACAATGCGCGATTCTTAGATTGTGCGAGCGTGGCGAAATTGGTAGACGCGCTGGATTTAGGTTCCAGTGGCAACCCCGTGAGAGTTCGAGTCTCTCCGCTCGCACCATTAACTCCCGAATTCACAACCGATAATCCGCGTTAATCTCTCTTTGTTTCCGAGTACCGGTGTCCAACTCATTTCAAATTCTAGTAATTTTTAAGAGGTAAAATAATGCACGTTTCTGTCGAAAAGACATCTGAATTAAGCAGAAAAATGACTGTTAGCTTCACTGAAGCAGAAATTCAACCCAAAATTGAATCTCAGTTCAAAACCTTAGCCCATCAAGCTAAAATTGACGGTTTTCGACCCGGAAAAGTTCCACAACATATCCTCAAAAAACGTTACCATAGTCAAGTTAGAAAGGAAGTCACTACTGAGTTGGTGCAGGAAAGTTATCCAAAAGCATTAGAAGAACAAAATTTAGACCCAATTGGTCAACCACAAATTCATCCGGTAGAACAAGCTGAAGGCTTTGCCTATACTGCTGAATTTGAATTAGCACCGGTGGTGTCTTTTGACAATTTAGCGCAAATTCAAGCCACTCGTTTTCAAGCTCAAGTTGAGGAAGCTGATTTTGAAAAAATGTTATTGGGATTGCGGCAACAAAAATGTGTTTGGTCAGAGATAGATCGTCCAGCCGCGAATGGGGATCGTGTTATTTTTAATTTTGGCGGCACTCCTGAAGATGGCGATAAAACACAGTTAGAAAATCAATCTGTGATCATCGGTCAACGAGCCGATTCTGATTTTGACAAGCAACTGATTGGCGCGGAGATTGGACAAGTTAAAACGTTGACGTTTGCTGATGATTCTTCGCCCTCTAAAGAGGAAGTCAATTTCAAAATAACAGTTGTGGCGATACAGGAGTCGGCTTTACCTGAAATCGATGCAGAATTCGTGCGTCAATACGGCGTTGAGGATGGAAATTTAGAAACTTTCTATAGCAATGTACGCAATAACATGGAGCGTGAGTTGCAACGGGTTTTACAAGCAGAGACCAAAAAATCGGTACTTCATGAAGTTTATGCTTACCTGAATATTCCAGTTCCTACCGTTTTAGTGAATCAAGAAATTAACCGCATGATTCAATCGGTGATTGAAGAAGCACAACAGCGAAATGTTAAACCGCAAGAATTGGATTTTCCTAAACAGTTTTTTGAATCTCAAGCGCATTACCGTGTTGCTTTAGGTTTTATTCTTAGTCAAGTGTTGGAACACGCTCAAATTCAGTTGGATGAACAGCGGGTGAAAATGACCCTAGAAGATATGGCAGAAAATTATGAAGACCCTGAAGAGTTTGTAAGATGGCATTACGAAGATCGCAAACGATTAGAGCCTATTGTGGAATTAGTCATGGAAAATCAAGCGGTTGATTGGTTGATGAGTCAAATTCAAATGAAAGACGAAACCGAGAGTTTTGCAAAAATTATGGATAGACAACAACGCTAAAAACCGACCCTTATCTTGCGTATCGTTTAAAATTTACGCCTAAATTTTTAGAGTCAAATTAATGAATTATTCTCAATTAAATAAAGCGGGATTCATTGAGCCGCAGGCTGCTGGGCATTTAGTGCCAGTTGTGATCGAGCAAACCGCTAGAGGTGAACGGTCTTTTGATATTTATTCACGATTATTAAAAGAACGGGTAATTTTTCTCGTGGGGCAAGTCGAAGATTACATGGCGAATCTAGTGGTCGCGCAATTGTTGTTTTTGGAATCAGAAAATCCCGATAAAGATATTCACTTATATATCAATTCACCCGGTGGTTCAGTCACAGCGGGAATGTCGATTTACGACACCATGCAATTTATCAAACCAGATGTTAGCACAATGTGTATTGGTCAAGCAGCCAGCATGGGGGCATTACTTTTAACCGGAGGCGCGAAGGGTAAACGCTATTGTTTACCGAATTCACGGATGATGATCCATCAGCCTCTAGGCGGATTTCAAGGACAGGCTTCAGATATTGATATTCATGCGCGAGAAATTTTATTGATTAAAGAAAAGCTCAATCAAATTTTGGCAGATCATACTGGACAACCAGTTGAAAAAGTGCGCCAAGATACCGATCGTGACAATTTTTTGAGTGCGCAAGCAGCAGTAGAATATGGCCTAATTGATAAAATTTTGTCACATCGTGAATAAGCTTGTGCAAATGATTATGATTACTACGGATAGGTTACTTGCCGATGATTTGGGGAAACAATAATGAGTAATGACAAACGCGGCAAAAATGAAACTAAATTATCGTATTGTTCGTTTTGTGGAAAAA
>JBEEJU010000155.1:0-12699 GCA_041169045.1 Pseudomonadota bacterium | reverse complement strand
CCGACTATTGAAAATTATTTATATAGTACCAATTATTCATTAAAACCTTCTCGCACTAATAGCTATGAAATTGAATTAGGCTATGAATTTAGCCCTTTTTTAAGTTTAACCACCAATGGGTTTTATTTATCTTCAAAAAATACCATTTTATATGGTGCTGATAATTTTTTAGATCAATATCATTTTAATGAACATTATTACAATGCGAAAAAAGCTATTAATACGGTAGGTGTAGAAACTGAATTACGTTATCGACAACCTTGGGGATATATTCATTTCAATCATAGTTTTGCGCAAATGCTTTCTAATGTGAGTGATAATCAACCGATTAATCTTTTAACTGGACAATTAGCCGATGCGAATGCTACTTTAGCTTTTCCTAAACATAAATTTACTTTAAATGCGCATTATCAATTATTACCCAATTTATCGATTAATCCGTCTATTATTTTGACTAGCAGTCGTTATGGTTATGATTATCTTCAAGCGGATGGTAATTTACATTTACAACGTTATTCACCCGAAATTTTAGCGAATATTTATCTGCGTTCACAAAATTTTTTAATTCAGGGTTTAGAATTAGGTGTTGGGATTTATGATTTATTGTCGGCTAGTCATGTATTTATTCAACCTTATCGTGGTGGACACGCGCCTTTACCCGGAAATTCAAGAGAATTTATAGTTAAATTATCTTATCAATTATAATTTCGTATTTTAATCAATATTCACCAGTGATTAAATTTTTTTATGCACGAATTATCCTTATGTGAACATATTTTACAAACATTACAACAACAAGCTCAAATCCAATCTTATTCTCAAGTTAAAAAAGTTTGTTTAACAATTGGAACTTTAGCTTATGTCGAAATTGAAGCCATGCGATTTTGTTTTGAAGTTGTAATGAAAAACACATTAGCTGAACAAGCTATTTTAGAAATTATCGAAATTCAAGCTCAGGCTTGGTGTAAAAACTGTCAACAATTTATATCCGTCAATTCTTTTTATGATTCTTGTCCTTATTGTGCGGCAATTCATTTAGAAATAGTGGAAGGATGTGATATGAAAATTCAATATTTGGAGGTTATTTAATGTGTACCGATTGTGGTTGTCATTCAGGTGAGGAAACAATGATTCACACGCATCATTCTCACGCTCATTCTCATAGTCATGTTCATAGTCTTTTAAATGCTAGTTTTGCGAGTACTCATTTTCGACGTATTGATTTAGAACAAGATATTTTGGCAAAAAATAATCAATATGCACAACAAAATCGCAATTATTTTCGCCAACATCACATTTTTTGTCTTAATTTATTGTCTAGCCCAGGTTCTGGCAAAACCAGTTTATTAATTAAAACCCTTGAATTATTAAAAAATCAACAAATTTTAGCGGTAATTGAAGGTGATCAACAAACCAGTCAAGATGCGGATCGTATTCGTGAAACCGGTGTTGAAGCAATACAAATTAATACTGGAAAAGGCTGTCATTTAGAAGCTCATGGAATTGCTCATGCGATTGAATCTTTAATCACTAAAGATTTAACCATGCTTTTTATTGAAAATGTGGGAAATTTAGTTTGTCCAGCGGCTTTTGATTTAGGCGAAGCTTATAAAATTGTTGTGTTATCGATTACCGAAGGTGAGGATAAACCTTTAAAATATCCCCATATATTTCAAGCGGCGGATTTATTGTTAATTAATAAAATAGATTTATTACCGCATTTAGAGTTTGATTTAGCAAAATGTATCGATTATGCACGACAAGTGAATCCTCGATTAAAAATACTTTGTGTTTCTGCTAAAACCGGTGAAGGTTTAGCAAAATGGTTACAATGGTTAACCGCTAGTCAATTATTAGCAACGCTCGGTTAATTTAAAATGTCCAACTGAATTTACCGAAAATACTCCGTTGAATTTCGGTTTGAGGAATTGACGAAATAGATTCGGTATATTCAGGGTGATGATTATCCAAAATATTCTGTCCAATAACGACAAATTCAATATTAGGTTTATATTTCCAAGCTAAACGTAAATCTAAAGTTTGATAGGCTGGAGTTTTAGCATATTTCACCGAATCTACATAACGAAATAAAGTATCTAATTCAAAATGATACGGTAAATTCAATCCTAATCGTAAATGATATTGTTGCTGCGGCGAATCTTGATTTAATAAACCACCACTGGTCGTAAATTTTAATTCTGATGGCATTTGTAATTGTTGTTTTAATAGCCAATAAGCCATTTGAATTTTAAGCCAGTCTTTAGGTTGCCATTGACTGCTGATTTCCATTCCCCATTTATTCCCCCAAGCTTTATTCGTAATTTCTATTGGAATTTGAATAAATAATCCATTATTATTCGTCAATTGCGGAGCTAAAATTTGATTAGCTTGTAATCGATTATAATGATCATAAAAAAAATTTATATCGAATGAAAATTTTTTATTTAATTGTAACCGATAGCCAATTTCAGTTTCTAATACGGTTTCTGATTTGAATTGTGAATTACCATCTAATACACTAATCATAGGCAAATTAGACGAGGAATTTGATAAAATAGGATTCGTTAAATTGTCTAAACTACGAGTAGATAAACTAGGCGCACGCACTGCGCGAGAAATCGCTAACCATAAACTTTGTTGATGATCCCATTGCCATAATAAACGTAAATTGGGTTGAATTTCAATACCGGTAAAACTATTCTGTTCTATTCGCGCTCCTAAAGTTAATTTTAATTGCGAATTGATTTGCCAATCATCCCGAATAAATCCACTGATGGTTTGTAATTGTTGATGAGTCGGATTAAAAGCCAATTTCACACTTTGAGTTGTATTAAAATCAAAATGACGATAACCGATTCCCCAAATGGTTTCATGATCGGGAATTAAAAAATCTCGATGTTGAAAATCAATATCTAAAGTTTGTTCCGTAATAATAAATGGCGTAACAAAATCCCAATTTGCCGTATCGTATTTATAATAAACTTGTAATGCCGATTCACTTTTATCCGCGAATTGATGTTGCCATCGAGTTTGTAAATTGCCCCCTTTATGATTAGAAATAGTTAAATAATCATAACGGGTAAATACCGGCATTATTGCAGCAAAATATTCACGATTCGACGTTTGTGAATAATATATCTCGCCTTGCGTAACGATTTTATCAGTTAAATTCGGTAGCCATTCACTTTTAAATCCACTTTGATAATGGCTCCAATTATCTTTTGCATTCTGTTTAGAAAGCCTTAAAATATTTGAATCCCGTTGAAATGCTTTACCATAAAGCCGATAATAAAAATTATCGCCAATTTTATCGCCATATCGTGCATGAATAAATCCCTTTTCTTGATTGCCATATCCAACATTAATTAAATATCCTTGCGTATTTTTAGCGTTTTTAGTCAGAATATTAATTACGCCACTTACTGCATTTGCCCCCCACATTGCTGCTCCGGCACCGCGAATAATCTCAATTCGCTCAATATCTTCTAAAGGGGTATCTTCACGATGCCAAAATACGCCAGAAAAAACCGGTGTATATATACTACGACCATCAATCATAACCAATAAATGCGTTGAAAAACGTGCATTAGAACCGCGTGCGCTAATTGCCCATTTATTCGCATCGACTTGTGCGACTTGTATGCCCGGAACCATGCGTAATAATTCCGGAATATTTGTCGCCGTAGAACGTCGAATATCGTCTTTTGTAATCACAAAAACTGCCGCTGCAATATCGTGAATTTTTTGCATTTTTTTACTCGCAGAATACATATAATTTTCAGCGCGTAAATAAGCTAATTCATCTTCTAAAGCCTGATCATTTTCTTCATTTTGCGCATAACTTATCGATAAAACATTAAAAAAAACAAAACCGATAATGATTAAAAAAGTTATGATTATTTTTTTTAAATAAGTCGGCAAAATCATAAATTATAAATCCACGCCGAAGGCTGTGGCTCTTCATAGACTAAGGGTAAATAAACCCGAAAAATGGTACACCCGGGCTGACTATTGACCGTAATTTTACCCGCATGTTTTTCAACAATTTTTTTGATAATATGTAACCCTAATCCGCTGCCTTCGCCGGTGGTTTTAGTGGTAAAAAACGCCTCAAAAATTCTGTTTTGATATTCAGGTTCTATACCTTTACCATTATCTTCAATACTCACAATAATATATTGCTCATTTTCTTTATAAACTCGTATCGATAACACACCTTTATTATTCATTGCCTGAATTGCATTATGAATTAAATTTGTCCATACCTGATTTAATTCATCAGCAAATCCGCAAATATAAGGCAAATCTGATTCATAATCTGTGATCAATTGAATATCTTGTTTTAATAAACTTTGATATAAAGTTAATACCGTTTCAATCCCTTCTATAATATTAATTTGAGTACGTTTTCCTGAAGTATCGTGATGGGTATAAGCTTTTAAAGCAAATACTACTTTAGAAGCTCTTTCGGTTGCAATATGAATCGTTTGCGCGCCTTTTTTTAATTCGGATAATTGATAGGCGACTTGTAAAATTTTATCGCCATCATGACGTTTTAAAATCGGAATTAATGTTTCAATATCATTAAACAATCCCATATCAATTAAAGTATCTGCAACCATATCGGCATTTTCTAATTCAGTGATTAATCTTTGAGTAAGATTTCGCCGGTATTGTCGTTGTTCTTTTGCAGATAATGAAATATCATGATTATTTAAAGCACGATTGAGTAAATTGAAAAAATCTTCTGAATCTTGTGTAGAAAAAGATTGAAATAAACTCGGCATTATTGTTAAAGTTTGATTGAGAAAATGCCGCATATTACTTGCCGAAGAACTGATCGCTCCTAAAGGGGTATTAATTTCATGCGCAATACCAGCAATTAATTGTCCTAAAGCCGCCATTTTTTCAGATTGTAATAATTCATCGGTTCGTTGTTTTACGCGAATTTCTAACGTTTCATTTAATTCTCGTAATGCTTTTTCTGCTTGTTTTCTTTGCGTAATATCGGAAAATAAAGCCACTCTTCCATGCAAAGAACCATCCGCATGAAAAAAACTATTAATCACTAACCATTCAACATAGATTTCGCCATTTTTACGCCGATTCCAAATTTCGCCACGCCAACTTCCTTTGGTATTTAACGAATGCCAAAACTCCCGATAAAAGAAATTATCTTGTAAACCAGAGCTTAGTATTTTTAAATTTTTGCCTTTAACTTCTTCAAAATTATATCCTGTAATATGCGTAAATGCGGGATTAATGGTAATAATTTGGTGATTTGCATCAACCACAACCATTGCTTCACTGCTATTTTGATAAATTAAGGTGGCTAATTGTTGTTCTTGATTCGCTTGAGTACGCTCAATTGCAAGATTAATTAAATTACAGGCTTGCTCAATCAGTTTTTGATTGGCAACATTATGAATTGGAGATAAATAGTAAAAAATTAAACCACCTAATAAAGCTCCAGTAGAACTTTTAATCGGTTCTATCCAATAGGCTTGATAACCTTTGCTAATTAATTCAGTTTTATAAGGTAATTCTTCTGGATATTGTAAAATAGGATTAATTTGATGTGAATCAATAATCCAATTCTGTAGTTGATTTTTTGTCAAATGCGTATAAATAAAATGCGGTTTTATTTTAACCGGAACGCTTGAATCTAAAGTAAAATCAACACCGATTATTAAAGGTTTGATATCTGAATCCCATAATAAAATACTGGCTAAAGTTTGTGATTTTTCAGAGATAACATTTTGAATAATTGCGATTAAAATATCGGTTAATGCCGCGCCTTTATATAATAATTCTAACACTTGATTATGCGCTTGATCGCGTCGCGCCATTTGTTTGCGCTCGGTAATATCAATACCGGTGGCTAAAAATAATTCATTAGAATATTTTTTTCCACGACTAATAGTTGTACTATGCCAAACAATATCTAATATTTCCCCGGAATGCGTTAATAATTGACTTTCAATTTCATCGGTATTCGTAATATGATTATTCATCATTTCACTAAAACGTTGTTTTAATGCGGCTTGATCTTGAATTGGAATAAAAACCTCTAAAAAGTTCTGCCCTATTACTTCGTCAGTTTGCCAGCCGGTATGTTTTTGAGCATAATTATTAAATAAAATAATTTTTGCCTCAGTATCTAATCCAATAATAAAAGCTTGGGCAGTATTAATCACATTATTAGCAAATTTTTTTTCAGCTTCTAATTTTTGTGTACTGTCTTTTAAGCGATGCACTAAGGGACGTAAAATGCCGCTGCCTAAAATCAATAACCCGCTTAAATTAAAAATCAAAATCATTAAATGTAAATTGCGCGTATTATTTAACATCGATTCCGTACGTCGTTGATAAAAAGAACTGACTCGACTTAAATCAACGAGTAAATTAGGCGTTATTTTATTATAAAGCGTAGATAATTCTTTTTGTTGTTGAATAAACGAAATTTGGACATTTAATAAATGGCGTACCGTAATGGTATAATTTTTTAATAAATAATCTAAGGAAGGTTGTCCACTAAAATATAAACTATATAATTGGTCATTCAATGTTTCGTGAATACGCACTAAACCTTTAGTATCACGAATAAATCGATCGCCATTTTTTAAACTATCATGGGTTTCTTGTAATAAAGATAATTCACGACTGATTTTACGTTTTAAATTTTGTTCATATTCTAAATGATGCTCTTCAAATAATTCAGTTAAATAAAAATTAATACTATAAACCCGTTGAATTTGTTCAGAACTTAATTTAATTAAGGTTGAATTGCCTTCTTGATCTTCTAAATCATAAACCAATACTAAATAAGACAACGTTGTCATTAACGCACATAAAATTAATACGGTCGGATATTGATTTAAAATATAACCAACAATTCGACGTATTAGTTGTTGCATTTTTACCTCCACAACTTTGAAATAATTAAATAGACTCATTCTACAATGAAACAAAAAGATTGTATGCTTTTATTCATGATCAAAAAAACAGCAGCATTGTTTGGCTTAAAAACGATAATTTTAAGGGATTTGAAAAAAGGTTTGAATTTTTCACACTTTCGATTAAGATTGAGATCATTAAACCTTATTAAGTAATCACTAATTTAGTCATTATCTTAATCTTATTTTCAACCTAAATGATCAGTCCGACTATTCTCTAACCGAATGCTTATTTTTTCCTTAACTTTGATATTTATAAAATGACAATACAATCATTAACCTATACGGTTTTGGGGTTAGCCTTATTATTCAATATGCCTCAGGTTTATGCTGAATCAACGACAACCTCTCAAGCCAATGAAACGGTCAAAACGGTAGATACTAAAACGGCTACGACTCAAAAAACAAGTCTTCATGCTATTCCTGAAGTGGCTGCGACTGTTGAGGCTTTTATCCCTAAAGGTTGGAAAATTGAGCAAAAAATACAAGGGCAATTGACAAAAGAAGCTACTGTTGTTGCCACTGTGGTTGAGTTACGCGAAGAAAAACCGGCAACTGCTGAGGCGGATATTCAACGTAAATTATTGGTTTTATTCACAGAAGCTGATAAAAAATTTCATCGAATCGGTTTAGCAGAAAAACTGCTCTGGTGTCCGAGTTGTTTTGGCGCATTGTTTGGCACAGAAGGTGGAAATGCTGAAATTAAAATTGAAAAAGGGGTATTAATTGTTGATCAATTACGCGGTTCTAATGAAACTGAACAATATATTCAACGGTTTCGTTATGATGCTAAAACCCGACGATTATTGTTAATTGGTCAAGATGTGATTCACGATAATCGCGGAAGCGGTGACTCCAGTTTACAAAGTACGAATTACCTCACTGCCGAACAAATTAACGAAACGGTTAAACAACATAAAAGAGTTTCTACGCAAAAAACCAAAATAACCGTAAAACCTCAATATTTTGAAGATATTGCAAATCAGTCATAATCAGGAGAACTTTTGATGTGTGGTATTGTCGCTGGAGTGGCTCAACGCAATGTAGTCCCTATTCTGTTAGCCGGTTTACAACGATTGGAATATCGCGGCTATGATTCTGCTGGATTAGCCGTGATTCAACAGCAACAGCTTTATCGGCAACGTGAAGTTGGTAAAGTCAATCAATTACGCGCGGTGATTGAGCAGCAGCCGATGCAAGGCTGGATTGGCATTGCTCATACACGATGGGCAACTCATGGAAAACCCAGTCGTCACAATGCCCATCCGCATATTTGTAATCAACAAGTGTGCTTGGTTCATAACGGAATTATTGAGAATTATCAACAGCTTAAAGCTATTCAACAAGCCAAAGGTTATCAATTTAGTTCCGAAACTGATACTGAAGTGATTGTGCATGAAATTCATGCGCAACTGCAACAACATCCTGATTTTTTTTCTGCCGTTTGCAAAACTTTAGAACAATTACAAGGAGCATATGGATTAGCGATTTTATGTACGCAATTTCCTGATACTTTAATTGCGTGTCGTCAAGGTAGTCCTTTAGTGATAGGGATAGGAATTGGAGAATATTTCGTTGCTTCAGATATAGCGGCTTTATTACCGGTGACGCAACGATTTATTTTTCTCGAAGAAGGCGATATTGCAATCTTAACCATTGATCAATTACAAATTTACGATCGATCTCGACAATTGGTGCAACGTCCAATTAAAGAAAGCGAATTGAAATTACAAGCCATCGATAAAGGCGCGTATCGACATTACATGTTGAAAGAAATTTATGCGCAACCTGAAGCGATTGCTGAAACTTTACAAGGACGTTTAGTTAATCAATCGATCCAAGATCAGATTTTTGGTCATCAAGCACCGGCGATTTTTGATCAAATTAAAGCGGTTCAAATTATCGCTTGTGGCACCAGTTATCACGCAGGATTAATTGCGCGTTATTGGTTTGAAAGTTTGGCGCGGATTCCTTGTCAAGTCGATGTCGCCAGTGAATTCCGTTATCGCCATCCGGTTTTGCTAGACAACACCTTGATCGTCACCATTTCGCAGTCTGGTGAAACTGCGGATACTTTGGCGGCTCTGAAACAAATCAAACAATTAGCCACTATACATTCTCTAACTATTTGTAATGTCGCGGAAAGTTCTTTAGTTCGAGAATCAGAATTGGTTTTATTAACTCGCGCCGGTGTAGAAATCGGGGTTGCTTCTACCAAAGCTTTTACAACACAATTAATAGGATTATTGCTGTTACTATTGGTATTGGGACGACGTTTCGCGCTTTCTGAAACGATGCAGCGTAGTATTATCAATGAGTTATCGACTTTACCAACGATTGTACAACGAGTTTTAAGCGCGGATCAGGCAATTCAAAAATTAGCCGAACAATTTGCCGAAAAGCAGCACGCGCTGTTTTTGGGACGCGGCAGTCATTATCCGGTGGCAATGGAAGGCGCGTTAAAATTGAAAGAAATTTCTTATATTCATGCGGAGGCTTATCCCGCTGGCGAATTAAAACATGGGCCTTTGGCTTTAGTCGATGCAAATATGCCCGTAATTACGGTTGCGCCGAATAATCATTTATTAGAAAAACTCAAAGCGAATATGCAGGAAGTTCGCGCGCGCGGCGGACAATTAATTGTATTTATGGATGAAACTTTAGTGGCTGAAGCGGATGAAAATACACAATTTATTCGTATCCCTTCAATTCATTCAGAATTATCGCCAATTATTTATACCATTCCATTGCAATTATTGGCTTATCATGTTGCAGTTTTAAAAGGAACTGATGTTGATCAGCCGCGTAATTTAGCAAAATCTGTCACGGTAGAATAATATTCGCTATTTAAAATGAGCCATTGATTGAGACTCAGAAAATCGCTTTTTATTTCTTTCAGCGATAAAAAAATAATACGAATTCATAGTTAAAATATGGACTTTACTTATGAAAAAAACTTTGATTGTATTAAATGATGTTATTTTGTTATCCATTTTTAAACGTTGGTTAAGCCGCGCGGTTAAAGAAACTGAATTATGGTTTGCTAAAGATACGAAAAAAGCTTTAGAAATTGTAGAAACGGTAGGGATTGAATTAATTATTACCGAACTCTCTTTAGAAACGGAAAGTTTGGAAATGATGGCAGAATTATTAGCGCATTATCCACAGATCAAAGTTGCAATTCTACTTAATATTGAAAATAGTAAATATATCGAAAAATGTAAAAAATTATTCAGTGTTTATTTTTGTCAACGTCCGAATTCATTAAAAGATTTCATTCGATTATTGCGCGTTATTGAGGTGATTATTTTTCAAGCTCCAAAAATTACCGATATTCAATTAATTGATTGGCTACAATTAATAGAGTATTTAAATAAAACCGGTATAATTTTAGTTCAAGATCAATTCACGCAGCAAATCGCAACCCTTTATTTTTATGAAGGAATAATATATGACGCTTTATTAGCCGATTTAAATACAACTGATAGTTTATTAAGCTTGTTAAATTGGTCTGAAATTCAATTATCTTTTCAAAAAATAGATAAAAAACCGCTTTGCCAATTTGGTATTCCGATTGCTAAATGGGTTGGAGAATTGATTGAAAATTTGGCTAATCCTATACCTGAACAGGAGTTAAAATTGGATTCTCCATCTAGCACAATAATTCCGCAATCGGTTATCGAAACTGCAACGTCTTATTTTGAAGAATCACAAACGATTAAATCTTTTTCAAATCCTGCTTTGAAATCACAATCTTTAGTTATTTTAGTTCAACAAATGGATTTAGCTTTATTAACGCCATTTTATCATTTAGATTGTTATAGTGCGTTTAGTATTATTGATATCGAGGGTAATCTTTTATTAAATCATCAACGAATTGAAGAACCCATGGAAACTAATCAATTACACCAAAATAGTCCATTAGTTATGAATACTGCAATGGAGTTAATTCAATTTATGCAATTGGGCAAATTATTATTTATGCAGCTAGTTGCTGAGGAAGGTATTTTACAATTGTCTTGGATCATAGAACAGCAATTAGTTGCAATTGTATTATTAACTGCCGAAGCGAAAAATACTCGTTTATCTCATCTTTATTTAGAACAAATCATTCATCATATTCGCCAACAAATAACTTAAAAATAGGCTAATCTTATTTTGAAATGGATAAAAAAGATGCAGCTTTATTTGGTTTAACGGTAGAAAATACCGAACGAATTAAAAAAACAAAATAGTGGCGGTATTGTTTTTAGTGAAAAAAGGAAATTAATGATTATGCGATGTAAGTTAATTTTATGAAAAAAGCCGAAATTTATTATTTCACCTTAACTGATGAAATGCCACGCGAAGATAAATTAGCGTGGTTTGAAAATACTCAATTTAAACAGATTGAATTTGATAAAGTATTACCGGATGAAAAAGGCAATTGGCTTAATTTAACCGATAATGATTTTGAAAGTTTAATGCCTTTAATTGATAAAGATGTTAAAGCCAATAAATCGGAAAAAGCGATTTTTAAATTGTTTTCTACTGGAGTTTTAACAGCACGAGATGAATGTGTTTATGACTTTGAAATAAGCAATCTAAAAAACAAGGTTGAGTATTTTTTTGAAAGATACAACAATGCCTTGTTGACTATGAAGATAAATAACAATATATCAGAAATTGGAACTGAAATTAAATGGTCAAGAAACTTAAAAAATTATTTAACAAGAGGAATTGACTTAAGATTTGAAGTCAAGAATATAGTTAGATGTTTGAAAAGACCTTTTTATATGCCATATTTATACTTTGATAAAGGTATGAATGATGAAATCGGTTATTTTAAAAAAATACTGCAAAAGGATAATAAAATAATTGGCATAAATAATGGCTCAGACAAATTTGCATCTATTGTAAGCAGTTATGTTTTTGATTTTGCAAGTCTAATAAATGCTGGTGGGCAAACACAATGTATGCCTCTTTACAATTTTGATGAAACCGGAAACCGCCACGATAATATTACCGATTGGGCATTAAATGAATTTAAAAATTATTATGAAAATCCGGAGTACAGACTTAAGTCTGTACTCCAGAAAATAGATATATTCCATTATGTCTATGCCGTGCTGCATAATCCCGAATATCGCACAAAATATGAACTCAATTTAAAACGCGACTTTCCGCGTGTTCCTTTATATAAAGATTTTTGGCAATGGGTTAATTATGGTCAACAATTAATGGAATTACATTTGAATTATGAAACGATTGAAAAATATCCGTTAACACGAATCGATTTAAATCCCCCTGAATCCCCCTTTAAAAAAGGGGGAGGTAATACTGTTCCCAACTTTAATAAAGGGGGAAGTAAAGAACACAAAAATAATTCCCCCTTTGAAAAGGGGGCTAGGGGAATTTTAAAAGCGAAACTCAAAGCTGATAAAATAAAGGGCTTAATTCTGATTGATGATAAGACTCATTTAAGCGAGATTCCCGAGTTGGCTTGGGAATATAAACTGGGAAATCGTTCTGCATTAGAATGGATATTAGATCAATATAAAGAAAAAACGCCTAAAGATAAAATCATTGCCGAACAATTTAATAGTTATCGTTTTTCTGATTATAAAGAATTTGTCATTGATTTATTAATGCGAGTAACTATGGTCTCTATAGAAACAGTGAAAATTACAAATATTTTAATAAAATTGGAGTAAGAAATGTCAATTCAAGCGATTCAAAAATTCTATAATGAAATTGAAGCCAT
>JBEEJU010000154.1:0-51274 GCA_041169045.1 Pseudomonadota bacterium | reverse complement strand
TTGAAAGCACCATTTTTGCAATCATTATTGTCAAACAAATATACGGTGGATTAGGTTATAATATTTTTAATCCGGCAATGGCTGGATATATTTTTGCCTTGATTTCTTTTCCACAATGGATGAGTCAAGGATGGATAATGAATTCGCAAAATATTTCACAACCCTTTTCAACTATATTTTATCCTTCTTTCATCAATTTTGAGGGAATTAGTGCGGCAACTCCATTAGATCATTTTAAAACGCAATTTCATTTACAATTGCTGCAAAATCCTCAAGCAATTATCTTTGATAACGAATTTGATCGTTTTCAGGGATTAGCTATTGCCTATCTCATAGGTGGATTATTTTTATTATGGAGGAAATTAATTGCTTGGCAAATTAGTTGCGGATTTTTATTGAGTTTATTCATTTATACTTTTATAGAATGGTCGCTAAATGCTAACATTCATTTATCGCCTTGGTCACAATTCATTTATCCATCAACTACCTTAACCGCATTTTTTATTGCCACTGATCCGGTGACTGCTGCAACCAGTTCATATGGACGATGGATTTATGCAATTTTAATCGGTATTTTAGCTGCAACAATTCGTAATCATAGTCATTATGCAGACGGATTAGCTTTTGCCATTTTATTGGCTAATATCACCGTTCCTACGATTGATCGTTATACTCAACTTAAAAAAATATGACGACTCAATTAACACAATCGCCCTTAAAAGCAGCTTTGATTTTAGGCGGATTATCTATGATTGGCTTGGGATTGGTAACGGGAGTTTTTCATTTAACGCAAAAAACAATTCTAGCGAATCAGCAAGCCGCGCGTTTAGCCTTATTACAACAATTATTAACCAATACTGTTTATGATAATAATTTATTAAAACACCGTGTATCTATTCCATTATATGATTCAAAATTATTACAATTATATTATCGCATTTATCATCAGCAAAAACCGGTTGCAGTAATTATGCCAATCACAACTATGGCTGGATATAATGGTGAAATTGAATTATTAATTGCGATTAAATATAATGGTGAATTAATTGGTGTTAGAGTGGTTAAACATCGTGAAACGCCAGGGTTAGGTGATAAGATTGAATTATCAAAATCATTATGGATTTTACAATTTAATCAGCGATCATTATTATCACCGCCGATTTTTCAATGGACCGTTAAACGGCAACAAGGACAATTTGATCAATTAAGCGGGGCAACGATTACTTCACGCGCGGTCATTGATACCGTTAAACAGGGATTAATACGCTATCAATTACAGCAAAAACAAATTTGGCAATTTGCCTATAAATAGGCTTACGAATTAAAAATAATCAGCTTTAGCTATTTTTCTGAGATATGCTGATTTGATTTATGAATTTAAAAAAAATTAATCGCTTTTTTCTAGGCTAATTAAATTTTGATAGCTTACCTGATTGCCAATGATTTACTATGAAACTTTGTAACTATTGCTAATTGTTTGAGGAGTTTAGCTTGAAACCAGTAAAAGTAGGGGTGTTAGGCTTAGGTACTGTCGGCGGCGGGACTGTTAATGTGTTAAAACGCAATGCCGAAGAAATCGCTAGACGAGCAGGACGGGAAATTATCATTACTCGCGCTTCAGCACGAACTTTAACCCGAAGTCGAATCTGTGATTTAACCGGTATCAGTTTGACTGAAAACGGTTTTGATTTGATCAATGATCCTGAAATTGACATTATTTTAGAATTGATGGGAGGAATCAGCACCGCTAAAGAATTGGTGTTAGCCGCGATTGCCGCGAAAAAACATGTAGTGACGGCGAATAAGGCATTGATTGCATTACACGGAAATGAAATTTTTGCCAAAGCCAGTGAACAAGGCGTAATTGTGGCTTTTGAAGCAGCGGTTGCAGGGGGAATCCCGATTATCAAAGCGATTCGTGAAGGTTTAAGTGGCAATCGAATTCAATGGTTAGCCGGTATTATCAATGGCACGGGTAATTTTATTTTGACGGAAATGCGTGATAAAGGTCGAGATTTCGCCGATGTTTTAGCCGAAGCTCAAGCCTTAGGTTATGCCGAAGCTGATCCTACGTTTGATGTAGAAGGCATAGATGCTGCGCATAAATTAACCATTTTGGCGGCAATTGCTTTTGGCATTCCATTACAATTTGACAAAGTTTATACCGAAGGCATTACGCAAATCACTCGTGCCGACGTAAGTTATGCGGAAGCTTTAGGTTATAGAATCAAACATTTAGGCATTGCACGAAAGACGCAGAGCGGCATTGAATTACGGGTTCATCCAACCCTGATTCCCCATCGTCGGTTAATTGCGAATGTTGATGGCGTAATGAATGCGGTGTTAATTAAAGGAGACGCGGTTGGGGCGAGCTTGTATTATGGAGCGGGGGCGGGGGCTGAACCTACTGCTTCTGCGGTGGTTGCAGATATTGTGGACGTAGTTCGTGCTTTGACCGCTGATCCAGAACATCGAGTGCCACATTTGGCTTTCCAAGCGAATTCAATTGCCAATATTCCGGTATTATCCGCGACGCAAATTAAAACGGCTTATTATTTACGTTTAACGGCTGAAGATAAACCCGGAGTTTTAGCGGACGTGACTAAAATTTTAGCCGATTATCAAATTAGTATTGAAGCGATTATCCAAAAAGAACCGTTAAAAGGGGAAACTTCAGTGCCAATTATTATGTTGACCCAACAAACTTTAGAACAAGAAATGAATGCAGCGATTTCGCAAATTGAAAACCTACCCTCTATTTTAACCACAGTGTGTAAAATTCGTTTAGAAACTTTGAGCTAATTTAGAAGATAAAACCCGTTAGCTATTCAAAAACTAACGGGTTTTTATGATCGATTGATTCGGTTATCTTTTTTCAAAACACCGCTTAATAATTAATCGATTTGGTGCGTATTTAAGGTGAATCCCAATTCTTTATACTGTCGATAACGTTGTCTGCCGAATTGTTTAACCGTAGAATGATTATTTAAAATTTCTAATATTCGCTGGGTTTGTGTTAATTCTGGTGGAATAGTGCTAGATAAATTTAAAATAACTCTCTGCCAATTTAATGGAATTTGTGAATGACTAATTATTACCGTATTGGCAAAATTGGGATTTTTCCCTTGATAAATTTCGTGCGGAATAAAACTATTTGGGCGAAATGTCCATAATAAATCATCGAAAGTGTGGCTATAAGTTTCTGAATCAGTCAATATCGCACAAAAACAACCGCTGCGGTAAGCTTTTTCAATCAGCTTACACGCAAACAATTGTCGTTGATATTCAGCTTCAGTGGATAATAAATAAAAACTGACTTCAGTCATAACTACGATTCAATAAATATTGCATTAATAATGGCACAGGACGACCAGTCGCACCTTTTTGAGTACCAGTGCGCCAAGCAGTTCCCGCAACATCCAAATGCGCCCAACGATAATCTTCGGCAAATCGAGCTAAGAAACAAGCCGCAGTAATCGTGCCGCCATCACGTCCACCGACATTGGCTAAATCGGCAAAATTGGATTTTAATTGTTCTTGGTATTCTTCCCATAAAGGCAAACGCCATACACTGTCACAAGCGGTTTCTCCAGCCGCGATTAAAGCCTCACAAAGTTCATCGTCATTGCCTAATAAGCCGCTGGCTACTCGTCCTAAAGCCACTAAACAAGCTCCCGTTAAAGTTGCAATATCAATAATCACTTCAGGTTGGAAACGTTCCGCATATGTGAGCGTGTCGCATAATAATAATCGACCTTCAGCATCGGTATTTAACACTTCAATGGTTTTACCGGATAAACTGGTGACAATATCGCCGGGTTTATTCGCGTCGCCATCTGGTAAATTTTCTGAACTAGGCACTAAACCGATAATATTTAACGGCAGTTGTAAATCAGCAGCGGCTTTTAATACGCCAAACACCGTCGCGCCGCCACACATGTCATATTTCATTTCATCCATACCGGCGGCAGGTTTTAATGAAATTCCGCCCGCATCAAAAGTCAACCCTTTTCCCACTAAAACAATCGGTTTAGTTTGCTGATCAGTCCCTTGATAATTTAAACAAATCAGTTTTGCCGGCTGACGACTGCCTCTGGACACCGATAATAACGCGCCCATTCCTAAGGTTTGCATTTCGGCTTCTTCAACAATATCAACTTGTAGATTGGTGTGTTGTTTCGCTAATTGTTGCGCTTGAGTTGCTAAATAACTAGGGGTACAAATATTTGCCGGTAAATCAGCGATATATTTTGTCCATTCAATCGCTTGCGCAATCGCTAATCCTTGGGTCAACCCTCGTGTAGCCAATGCAATCGCGCTATCCTGTACTGAAATACCGATACGTTGTAAGGTTAAAGCTTCTGGTTTAATCGATTTAGTTTCGCTATATCGATATAAATGATCATTAAACACTTCAACCAGTTGTCGGACTTTCCAATCCCAAGCGACATTTTTTAAATCGATTTCAGCCAAAGTACAATGAATAGTGTTAAGTTGTTTATCTTTTAACACTTTAATCGCCGCTGCTAAGGCTTTACGATACAGTTTGGCAGTACATTTATCGCTATCCCCTAAACCAACAATCAGAATCCGTTGTATTTGGCTATCTGGAACCACCGGCACTAGCAAGGTTTCGCTATTTTTGCCTTTAATATCGGCGCGCGCGATCAAATTGCTGATCAATTGATGAGTCTGTTGATCAATCCTTGTCGCACTAGGGGTCAATTGCTGCTGAGTATAGATACCAACAATGATACAATCGGTTGTTAATGATTCGAGTCCAGCATGATCAATGAAATAGTCCATAATTTTTATAAAAATAGGTTGAGTAATTAAAAATGAAAACCGGTCTATAGATATTAGATTAAGCCCGACCGATCTAGGAAATGGATTCAATACTCTTTAGTATTGATGCGGATCAAAAATAGCAGAATACACCCATTTTGGCATCAAGGTTGATGCTTGCTTTTTGCATTCAATTGGTATTTTAGCAGTGAAATTGATTTTAAATGAATGACTTAACCGAAAAAAAAAATTTATCTTTATCTAAACCATCTGAGCGATCTTTGATCAGTTATCGTTTTTTCAGTGTTTTGGATAAATTAATTGCCACTGAATTATTAAAAACATTAATAGCGGTGCTTTCTATTTTAGTGATTATTATAGCAAGTCGAAAATTTATTAAAATTTTAAATTTAGCGATTGAAGGAACGATTTCGGGTTCAACAGCAATTGATTTATTAGCTTTAAAAACAATTGTTATTACGGTCAATTTTTTACCCGCCTCAGTTTTTATCGCTATTTTAATGGTTTTTGGGCGAATGTATACCAATCAAGAAATGTCAGCGATTGCTTCCGCCGGCGGAGGATCGAGTCGATTATATCGTGCGATATTTTGGTTAATTTTTCCTTTGAGTTTAATCACGACAGGCTTATCTTTTTATGCTGCGCCTTGGGCAGAACAGCAGTCTTTATTATTAACCAGTAAAGATATGGAAACGGCGGATTTACGCGGAATTGCTGCCGGTAGATTTACTGAATATAGTCATGGAGATTTAGTTTTTTATACTGAATCGATTGATGCACAATTACGAATGCGGCATATTTTTATTCAAGATCGGCAACATGGAAAACCGAATACGATTAATGCTGAATATGGTTTATTAAAAGAATTACCTACGGGAAAATATGTGGTATTAACTAACGGTGAGCGCAGTCAAGGTATTCCCGGGCAACATGAATTTATTTTAGAAACTTTTAAAGAATATGCGGTTAGAATTGATAAAAAAACCAGCCCAATTCATTATAATATTGAAGCGATTGATACCACAGAATTATGGCACTCTGATAATTTAAATGATCAAGTTGAATTACAAAGACGATTTGCCACCCCTTTAGGGATTATATTTTTAAGTTTTTTAGCCTTACCATTAGCTAAACTTTCACCTAGAGGCGGGGTATATGGCAGTTTATTATTTGCGTTTTTAATTTATTTTATTTACGGTAATATGCAACAAATCAGTTATAGCTGGGTATTACATCAATCAATTAGCGTGATTTGGGGATACATTGGTGTGTATTTATTATTGTCATTATTAACCCTTGTTTTGTTAATTCGTTTATACGGTTTTCATTGGATGATGCTTAGATTTTTAGGAAAAGCCTAATGACTATTATTAGATTTTATTTAATTCGTGAAATTGTTAAAGGTTCGTTATTTGCGTTAATTTTATTAGTAACTTTAGTGAATTTATTTTCATTAACTGATGAATTAAAAGATTTAGGTAAAGGCAGTTATGATTTAATGCAGATTTTTTGGTATTTAACTTTAAGCACGCCTAGCGTTTTACATACTTTAATGCCTTCCTCCGCCTTAATTGGCAGTATTTTTGTTTTAGGGGCAATGGCAAATCATAGAGAAATTGTTGCGTTACGCGCCGGTGGTTTATCGATTTTTTGGATTATTCGTAGCGTATTAATGGCTGGAATTATTTTAATTTTTATTTCATTAATCGTAGGCGAATGGATTGCACCTAAAACAGAACGCGCGGCACAATTATTAAAAACCACTGCGCAAAATAATCGGGTGATGATGAAAGCAAAATATGGGTTATGGTTACGCGAAGGCAATGATTTTATTAATGTCCGTCAAATTGCAGAAAAATCGGAATTAAATGATTTGAGTTTTTATCATTTAGATGAGCATTATCATTTAACTGCGGTTACTCATGCAGAACAAGGACAATTTATTGGACAAAATCAATGGCAATTACAACAATTAGATAAAACACATTTATTTAATCGTTATAGTCATACTGAAAAATTTTCTCAACAATTATGGCAAACTTCAATTGCACCCGATTTAGTCGATATTGTAGTGGTAACTACTGCTAATTTATCTTCTATAGAATTATATAAATATATTCAATTTTTAAAACGCAATAATCAAAAATCGCAAGTTTTTGAAGCGGCTTTTTGGAGTAGGATTGTTAATCCATTAGTGACTTTATCCATGTTATTAGTGTCGGCACCATTTATGATTGGTATTAAACGTGATACTAGTATTGGCGGAAGATTAATTATTGGAATTGTTTTAGGATTAAGTTTTAATATTATCGATCAAATCATTAGCCATTTAGGTATTGTTTATTATTTGAATCCGATAATGATGGCGTTATTACCGAGTAGTTTAGTATTAATTGGCGCAGGAATTGCAATTCAGCGTTTACGATAAATTATTGAATTTTAGAAAATAAGTCATTAATCGAAAATTATTGGGTATTGTTAAATTCCCTTAGCCTCTTTTAATAAAGGAGGGAGAGTTCAAAATAGGAATATCTAATAATTTAAGTATTTTTACTTACTATTAATTCAACATAATTAACTAAGCGATATTGAAATTGTGTAGAGACGTTGTATTACAACGTCTCTACGATTTGAAATGAAATGAAACTAGCTTTTTGATTTAAAAATGTTGTAACTAATTAATCGAAAATTATCGGCTATTGCTAAATCCCCCTAGCCCGCTTTAATAAAGGGGGAATTAGAGAGGATTTTAAAATAGGAATATCTGATAACTTATCTATTTCAACTAAAATACTTGGAAGATTAATTTATCAAATTTAATTTATCAAATTAAAATTTTTAATTCAATTTGTGATAACCAGTTTCTTCATGTAACACAATATCTAAACCTTCAACTTCCTCATCTTGAGTCACTCGTAAACCTAACATTTTATTAATTGCGATTAAAATAAGATAACTAAAAATACCGCTCCAAATAATCGTAATTATAACCGCTAAAGCTTGTACTCCTAATTGATGTCCAATCGTAATACCTTCATCTAATCCAATACCGCCTAAACTGCGATCAGAAAAAATTGCGGTTAATAATGATCCCATAATGCCTCCGACTCCATGAACCGGAAAAACGTCTAATGAATCATCAATCACTAAGACTCGTTTAATATATTGAGTTGCATAAAAACACACGCCTCCGGCTAATCCGCCGATAATTAAACCACCTAAAGGTCCAACAAATCCCGAAGCAGGAGTAATCGTGCCTAATCCGGCGACCATTCCAGTAGCAATACCTAATACGCTAGGACGTTTAAAGCGTCGCCATTCAATAATCATCCACACTAAAGAACCAGAGGCAGCGGCAATGTGTGTGACTAATAAAGTCATTGCGGCACTTCCGTCAGCTTTTAACGCACTACCTGCATTAAAACCAAACCATCCTACCCACAACATGCCAGCACCGGTGACAACCATAGTCATGTTGTGTGGCGGCATACTTACGGTTGGAAAACCTTTGCGTCGCCCTAAAACTAAGGCTGAGACTAAAGCAGCAATTCCGGCATTCACATGAATTACAATCCCGCCGGCAAAATCGCGTACGCCTAATGATTGTAACCAGCCACCTCCCCAAATCCAATGACAAATCGGCATATAAACCAGAATTAACCATAAACCGCTAAACCATAACATTGAGGAAAATTTCATCCGCTCGGCAAAAGCTCCCACAATTAAAGCAGGAGTAATAATGGCGAAAGTCAGTTGAAACATAAAAAATGCCGCTTCAGGAATATCTCCGGTTAAATTCTGAATCGTCATTTGTGGAATAAAACATTTTGATAAGCCACCGATAATCGCTTGCCAATTGCCGCCCTCACTAAAAATTAAGCTGTAAATTCCCGCTAACCATAAAATCGAAACTAAACAAGTAATCGAAAAACATTGCATTAATATCGACAATACGTTTTTACTACGAACCAATCCCCCATAAAATAAGGATAATCCGGGCAGGGTCATAAATAAAACTAATGCCGTTGAAGTCAATACCCATGCGGTATTCGCGGCATTGAGTTCTGCTGCCATCACCCATTGTGGCAATAATAATCCCAAACCTAGCGCGATTTTTTTATTCAGTGTCCACATGTCTAATCCTGACCCTGAAATTAAATCGCATCTTCGCCAGTTTCACCGGTACGAATACGAATCACCTGTTCCAAACTGGAAATAAAAATTTTGCCATCACCGATTTTGCCCGTATTTGCGGCTTTAACGATGGTTTCTACCGCTAATTCAACCACCGAATCTGCAACCGCAATTTCCAATTTGACTTTAGGTAAAAAATCAACCACATATTCTGCACCACGATACAATTCTGTATGACCTTTTTGTCGCCCAAATCCTTTGACTTCGGTAGCAGTCACACCGGCAACCCCAATTTCGGATAAAGCTTCGCGCACATCATCAAGTTTAAAAGGTTTAATAATCGCAGTAATTAATTTCATAAATTTCACTCAGTTAAAAAATAATACAACATCGCCTATCATAATGAATTCTGTAGCAAGATGCTATGGATTCGGTAAATGCTGTTGTAAAAAAGTTAAAATTCTCGACTCTAACCAATAGTGCGGTTGAGTGGGCAAATCACCACTCACAAAGCCAACATGTCCTCCGAATTCGCTATATTCCAAAACCGTACTTGAAGACAATTCTTCAGCGCGTGGAATTACGGCAGAATTCATAAAAGGATCGTCTAATGCCTGAATTAATAACGTTGGTATTTGAATAGATTTTAATTTAAATCGACTACTACACTGTTGATAATAATCATGCACATCGACAAAATGATATAATTTAGCCGCGACTCGATTATCATAATCCCAAAAAGAATACACTTTATTCAAATCGCCTAATTGTTTTAAAATAGTTAATTCTTTTTCCGCTTGAATACTTTTTAAATAACGCTGTTTATTACGCATATATTTTTTTAATTCTGATAATAAATAGCAACGATATAATTTAGCAAATCCTTGGTCTAATTGAGTGCTACATATCGCTAATTGATAAGGCACTGAAATGGCAATCGCGGCGAATAATTCTACCGAATTACATTGACTTAACCAATTTAATAATACACTACCACCTAAAGAAAAACCAATTGCTGCAATCGGTGTATTAGGTTCACGTTGACGTAATTGTTGATATAAAAAATGAATATCGTTAATTTCTCCAAGATGATAACAAAGCGCAGTACGATTGGGTGAATAACAGCCGCGAAAATTTAAACTCATACTGCGTAATCCATTTTGGTATAAAGCGGCTTGTAATCCTTGAATATAAATTGATTGCGAATTACCCGCTAACCCATGTAATAATAAAATAATTGGCGCAGATTTATTTCCACAATGGACAATCTCTAAAACATCTTGATCTTCCGTGATTAAAGATTCGATTTGTAACGGCGGTACCGGAGAAACTCGACGACACAATGTGGGATAAATGGTTTGTAAATGTGGATTTTTTAACCACCAAGCGGGTTTAAATGTGGATTGAATAATCATATAATTATTTGAAATGAAAATTTCTAAATTATTGAAAAAATTATAAAATAATTAAGTTAATTTTAACATAAACAACTAAATAAAAAATGCAATTACGTAAAGAGTTAACTATGCTATTAAAAAATGAAATGGAAACTGAATCTTTTGGAGCTTGGTTATGGACTCAATTCCCTAAAACCGGCGTTATTTTTTTACATGGCGAATTGGGCAGTGGTAAAACGACTATAGTGCGTGGATTATTGCGTGCCGCAGGTCATAACGGCGCGGTCAAAAGTCCAACTTTTACGGTGGTAGAAAATTATCATCTGCAACAACGCGATATTTTTCATTTTGATTTATATCGCTTGGTGGAAGCTGAAGAATTGGAATGGTTAGGCATTCGGGATTATTTTGCCAGCAACACCTTATGTTTGATTGAATGGGCTGAACGAGGTTATGGTTACTTGCCTCAAGCTGATGTAGAAATTTATCTACAGCTACATCCGCAAGGACGTGAATTACGCTTGGAGTCACATTTTCAGTGGCTAAAAAATTCTTAAACCGCTTCAGTGGAAAAACAAAGACTTATTGATATAATTTAACTTAAATAGTGATTATCATTTTTTTTTAGGAAAAATAATGTCTGTTTTTGACAAATTGGGCTGGTTGTTGGCAGCCTCTTTATTCACCGCAACTACAATAGCAACCGCTTCACAAATCAATGGATTACAATTTACTCAGGATGCTCAATATTCACGATTGATTTTTAAAACACCTAATACGGTGAGTCATGGTTTATTTTTATTAAAAAATCCCAATCGATTAGTTTTGGATTTTAAACAAACGCAATTAACCCATCCATTAACGCAACCGCCATCGAATCATCCTTTATTTTTAAGAATACGCAGTGCGCAACGTCATCAAAATGATTTACGCATTGTTGTCGATTTAAAAAAAGCTTTTACCGCTAAAGATATTCAAGTCATTACCAATAACAATCAACCCAATCAATTATTAATTTCGATTAATACGCCTAGTCAAATGATTCGCCATCTTGAATCGCCTAAACCGGAAATTCAACCAATGATTGCGCCAGCGATGATTGCTAAAAAAATTGAATCCACTCCCGTAAAATCAACTCCGATTGCGCATCATAAAAAGAATGATTTAACTTGGGCATTTGCTCATCAATTAACCGCTAAAGATTTATTCAAAAAACAACATGAAATTGTCATTGCGATTGATGCTGGACATGGAGGAAATGACGTAGGGGCGCAAGGAACAAATGGTACGCAAGAAAAAAATGTCGTATTCGCTATTGCACAACGTTTAGAACAAATTATTAATAATCAATCTGGAATGCGTGCGGTGATGGTGCGTAAAGGCGATTACTATATTAAATTACGCGATCGCATGGAAATTGCGCGTCAAGCAAAAGCCGATTTATTTGTCTCAATTCATGCGGATGCAATTAATGACAGCAGCGTTAAAGGAGCTTCAGTTTATATGTTATCGAATACGGGTGCTTCTAGCGAAGCCGCGCGGTGGTTAGCGAATAGCGAAAATGCTTCGGATTTAATGGGTGGGGTCAGTTTAGGTGATAAAGATGATATTTTAGCCTCAGTATTATTGGATTTATCTCAATCAGCAACTAAAGAAGCCAGTCGTAGTGTGGCGAATAAAATTTTGCAATATTTTAATGCGATTGGCAAATTACATAAAAATGAAGTGCAAAAAGCCAATTTTATGGTATTAAAATCTCCAGATATTCCTTCTATCTTAATTGAAACTGCTTTTATTTCTAATCCTGATGAAGAATTAGAACTCGTCGATCAACAACATCAACAAAAAATTGCCGATGCTGTTTTTAAAGGTATTCACAGTTATTTTAAAGAATATGCTCCTACAGGTACTAGAATGGCGGCTTCAGGTAATCATGCAATATAAATGAAAAAAATTATATTTGAAAAGAAGCATTATAATTATGAATAAAACACCAAATAGAGCCAATATGATTTTCTATTTTTTTAGAAAAAGAAAGTGTTTTTCTAACTAAACGAGATACCCTCTGATGCAACGTATTCCTGATATTCTTTTGGTAATGAATTCCATAAAGTCTATGCAGCTTTAGCGTCTCTTTTACCAATTTTAATTCTAAAATTATTTTGAATTTACGTTAATTTAGCATAACTTAACATTAGCCATTTTATTCCAGTTTCTTCAAAACGGATTTGAATTTTTCGTTGCATACCTTCGCCTTCAATTTTCAAAATAATCCCTTCTCCAAATTTAGGATGTTGAACTTTCTGATTAACTTTGTAATCGGTTTCAATTGAAGAGGGCGGTTTAATTGCGCTTAATGCGGGTTTTTGATGAGTATGACTACGCAATCGAACTTCTTTAATCGAATCTAAAGGAATTTCGGATAAAAATCGTGAAGGTTTTGAATTATTTTCTTGCCCATACCACCATCTGGATTCGGAATAAGATAAATATAAATGCCGCATCGCACGAGTAATTCCAACATAAAATAATCGCCGTTCTTCTTCTAAACGATTAGGTTCATAAAGTGATTGACTAGAAGGAAATAAATTATCTTCTAAACCGACTACAAATACTTGTTCAAATTCCAAACCTTTAGCCGAATGTAAAGTCATTAATTGTACGCAATCGATTTCTTGATCACGATAACGTTCACCGGTTTCTAACGCAATCGAATTTAAAAATAATTCTAATTCAGTTAAAATATCTTGATCATTAATAGAAACTTTAAATAAACTGGCGGCATTAATTAATTCGGCTAAATTTTCTAAACGATTTTCGGTTTTAGCATCACTTTGTTGTTGATAATAAGTTTGTAAACCACTAGTTTCTATCACTAATTTAATTTTATCAGCTAATATTAAAGCTTCAGCAGAATCGCTTAATGTTTTAATTAATTGTAAAAATTGTTTAAGCGGCGTAATTGATCGAGAAGATAATTGAGAGTGCGAAATTAAATCTACTGCTGCCTGCCATAAAGAACATTGAGAATTTAGCGCGTATTTACGAATTATTTCTAATGTTTTTAAACCAATTCCGCGTGTTGGAAAATTAACTACTCGCTCAAAAGAAGCATCATCATGACGATTAGCAATCAATCGTAAATACGCCACAGTATTTTTAATTTCAGCTCGTTCAAAAAAACGAAATCCGCCATAAACTCGATAAGGAATTCCCTCTAACATTAAGCGTTCTTCAAATAAACGTGATTGCGCATTAACTCGATATAAAATCGCATGATCACTGAATGCTTTTCCTTCATTTTTGGCTTGTTTAATTTTTTCTACTACGAAATAAGCTTCATCTTGTTCATTAAATGCCGCATATAAATTGACCTGATCTCCTTGCATTAAATCCGTGCGTAATGTTTTACCTAAACGCTGTTGATTATGTGAAATTAAATGATTAGCGACGGTTAAAATCGCTTAAGTTGATCGATAATTTTGTTCTAATTTAATAAATTGATGTAAAGGATAATCTTGTTGAAAATAAGTTAAATTGGCAACTTTTGCGCCGCGCCAACTATAAATCGATTGATCATCATCGCCCACAATAAATAAATTATTTTGATTTTCGGTTAATAATTTTAACCAAGCATATTGAATCGTATTAGTATCTTGAAATTCATCTACATGAACTTGGCGAAATAACTGTCGATAATGATTGCGTAATTCTAAATTATCGCGCAATAATTCATACGAACGTAATAATAATTCGGAAAAATCCACAATCCCAGATCGTTGACAATATTGTTGATATTCCAAATAAAACCTTTGCATATTTTTTTGATAAAAATCGGTGGTCTCTATCATTAATGCTCGTTGTCCATTTTCTTTTTCTTGATTAATAAAATATTGAACTTTATTAGCGGGCCATTTTTTATCATCAATTTTTAAATCGGTTAAAATGCGTTTAATTAATCGTAATTGATCATCGCTATCAATAACTTGAAAATTGCTTGGTAATTTCGCTGCTTCAGCATGTCGCCGCAATAATCGATAAGCAATACTATGAAAAGTCCCAATCCAAAAATGATTTAATGACATTTTTAATAACGATTCAATTCGCCCGCGCATTTCCATAGCGGCTTTATTGGTAAAAGTCACCGCCAAAATGCTATAAGGCGAACAGCCTAATACTTGAATTTGCCATGCAATTCGATGTACCAATACCCGCGTTTTTCCAGTTCCTGCGCCGGCTAATACCAATAGAGCTTGCGCGGGTGCAGAGACCGCAAGACGTTGTTGTTCATTTAAATTTTCTAATAACATATTGACATTCATTTAAATTTTATATCCTTATTATGACCGCATGGGGAATTTAACCTATTTCTGCATTATAATGGTAAACTATTATTTTCACAGACAAAATTGGACGTTTTTTTATGAGTTTTGATTATAAACGCTTAATTCAATTTGAGCATAATATTGGCACAAAAGAAGCAAAAATGCGCATGATGATTGGTGCAGCCGCGTTATTTATTTCTATTTTTACTGCTTCGATTTTATTATTAATTGTTGGCTTAGTGATGGTTGCTGAAGGTTATGTTGGATGGTGCCCAATGTATTCGGCTTTACATAAAAATACTTGTGAAACTAAAATAGATTCAACAGAAGTTTCTGAGTAAAATTGAAATGGTTGCATTTGTTTGATAAGCTTAATCGAACAAATGTAATCATCATTTAATTGGTTGTTTATTTTTAATAAATAGAAAATATTATAGCGGTTTTAAATAAATTAAAATCATTCTTACATTTAATATTGAAATTTAATGATCCATTTCATTCCGCCTAAGGATTCACTTGATTCACCTTTTAATTCACCATTTAATAATTCAACCAATTCTTTAACCACTGCCATACCAATTCCGTGACCTTGGATAGTTTCGTCGGCTCTAACTCCGCGTTTTAAAATTTCACTGAGTTTTTCTAAAGCAATTCCTTGACCATCATCTTCAATTTGTAAAATAATAAACATCGCCGATTTAGAAACGATTTGTTTATACAATTTAATTTGAACTTTTTGATGACACCATTTAGCGGCATTATCTAATAAATTACCGGCAATTTCATATAAATCGCCTTCTTCGCCCTTGAATTGTAATGAATGATCCAATTCTAAAATAAATTGAATTTTTTTATCTTGATAAACTTTTTCTAATGAATTCACAATTTTTTTAATCACCGTCGCTGGATGAGTTTTAGCCGTTAATTTTTTTTGCCCTTTAGCCGCCGCTTTTTGTAATTGATATTCAATAATTTCATTCATATGTGAAATTTGATCTTGCACAATTTGTCTAGGAATAATGTCATGTTCCATACAACCGCGTAAAATGGCTAAAGGTGTTTTTAAACTGTGAGATAAATCGGCTAAGGTATTGCGATAACGTTCTAAATGAGCGCGTTCACTATGAATTAACGCATTTAAATTTTGAGTTAAACCTAATAATTCTGCTGGATAACGACCATCTAAATGGCTTTTTTTACCCGCTTCAATTGCCGCTAAATCTTTAACAATACAGCGTAATGGAATTAAACTCCAGCGTAAAACAACGAATTGAATCATGATTAAAACAATTCCTACTGAAAAAAACCAAATGCGTAATGTTTCACGAAATCGAACTACGTGATCATGAACTAAAGTGCTTTCTTCAGCGACCGAGATAATATATTTATCAGCGGAATTATTTTTGGGATTTTCCCAAATAACCGCATAATGCAAAACAAAACGTTGATAAGAATCGACGACGAATATAGATTGCCCAGGATCCGTTTCAATAAATTCAATCTCTGGAGTACCTAAACTTGAATAAGAACGCCAAACAATTTTTTGATTTTTTTTACGAATAACGGCAAATAATCCTGAGCTTAAAGTCGAAAATCTGGTCTCTTCTAAAGTGAAAGGCATTTTTAAATGTCCTTTAGGGGAAATTTCAGCCACCGATAATAAAGAGCGAATCTGAATTTGTAATTTTTCTTTTAAACTGTGTTCAGCACTTTCACGAAAACCGCGTTCTAATACCCATAAAGCTAACACAAAAAAAGCAGCTAATACCAATCCTGCGGATAATAATAAACGAAAACTTAAAGCATCTAATTTCATAATTTAATTCGCTTTTTTACTTAATTGAATCAATGCTTGGAGCGTTTGCCAATCAGGTCTTATCGCATACACACCACTTAAAGGAATCAGCGGATTCATTCCCCTGACAAATAAATAAAATACGCCACCAAAGTGTCTTTGATAATCGTAATTATTTAATTGTTGTTGTAAATATTGATGTAATACGACGCTATATATCCAATATTGTAAACCATAATTATGTTCACGCATTGCGATTGTTAAATCAGATAATTGATAATTAGGTAATGAATTACTTTTATAATCAATTAAATAATATCTGCCTTGATATTCACAAATTAAATCGATAAATCCAGTTAAATATCCGGATAAAGCTTGATCAGTTAAAGGTTGAAAAGTTTCACAATTTTGCAAAATATGATTAATTTGTTGAAGTCGGAATGGAGAAAGAGCTAAATAGAAAGGCATTTCTTTTAAACATTTGGTAGAACGAATATTTTTTAAACAAAATTCTGCATCGTCAATCGCTAATGAAGTTGAAACAATATTTTGTAATAATAACGACAATGCTTCTGGAGATTCAAGCGTTAAACCAAAACGTAATCCCGCTTGTTGATAATAAAGTGTGGATTCAGAATTCATCACCGCTAATTGATCAAAATGTTTGACCTCTAATAAATAATGAATTAAATTCCCCATTGATGCGCCTTTAGGTAAAGCAGATTCATTTTCATTAATTAATTTTTCGTGATAAATTTCATCATGATGTTCTGCTAATAAAGGGCTAGTTAGCGTTATTGAGCGCATCGCTAATCCCGTATAACTACTGATTTGCCAATCCGATTGAGGATAATACGGTTTTTTTCTTGGCTGTAAAGATTTAGCTAAATCTGATGGCGTATTTAGATAATATTCGGGTAATTGATCGGTAATTAATTGATAATCAAAAGATAAAGGAAATTCTGTTGTTAATTGCTGTAATTGACGTTGTTGTTCAATAAAACTTTTATCGCTAAATCTAAATAAATGACTTAATGCGGATTGATTGGCAATATTTTTGCTGCGTACATTTGCCCATGCGATGTAACAACGATATTTTGCCCGAGTGACAGCGACATATAATAAACGCATTTCCTCAGCGAGTTGTTCATCTTTAGCGAATTGTTGGTGAATATTAAAATCTTTAGAACCTATATCTGTAATTAATTGTTGGTTGATTTGACAACTTACTGAAGTTGTTGATTTATATTGATTTTCATACCATAATAACGGACAAAAAACAATATCATATTCTAATCCTTTAGCTCGATGCGCCGTAATAATAGTGACAGCATCAGCCTCCGTTTCTAATCGTAATTGTTGATTATCATCGATAGCTTGTTGAGCGAAATGAATCGCTTTTTGTAAATAAATAAAAGTATTCTGCGGATTGAATTGCTGTTGTTGAGCGGCTTGTTGTAATAATTCCAATAAATGAAATAAATTGGTTAATTTTCGTTCCGCAAACGGCAATATAGATAAATGCTTAATAATAGCTTCATGATGCAATAATTGTTGCATCATCGCTAATAATCCTTGTTCTACCCAAATATGCTGATAAATTTGAAAACGCGCACTGAATTGTTCCCATTCATAATCTTGTTGATTGAGTTGATAAAGTTTTTGACCATCAATGCCAAACCAAAAATGAATGACCGCCTGTTTAATTAATGCCATTTTATGCGGCTCTAATAAAGCTTGTAATAAATAACATAATGATTTAGCTTCAGGCGATTGATAAACTGAAGCGGTATAATGCAAAATTGCGGGAATTCCAGCGGCAATTAAAGCTTGTTGATAATTTTCGGCTTGTTGATTAGTACGAACTAAAATAGCAATTTGATTAACTTGAATCTTTTGTGTTTTTTGCGAGGAAATAAATGAATATTGATTTAATAAAGCGATGATTTCATTAATCACTGCGGTTTGAATGATTTGTGCCGCTTTTTGCGAATGCCAATAGCCTGATTCTTCATCACTTTCGATTAATTGCCATAACATCAATGGCGGTAATTGACGTTGTGCATTTTTGAAATAATGATCATCAATTAAACGCGCAGCATGAACCGCTTGAAATGATAATGAATTTAATAAAAAAGAGTGTGGATGGTGAAATAATTGATTAATGGCTTCGACTAAATAGGGATGTGATCGCCAATTTTTTGCCAAAGTGTATTGATAATTTATTTGTTGTTGCGCGGCAAAATAAGTATAAATATCTGCACCGCGAAATTTATAAATCGCTTGTTTAGGATCACCAATTAAATATAAAAACTGCTCTTGCTTAGAAAATAATTGAGCAAAAATTTGCCATTGTAATTGATCGGTATCCTGAAATTCATCAATTAAACCCACTTTACATTCATTTTGTAAATGACTAAGCAATAAATGACTCCGATCATCAGCAAATACTTCTGCGACTCGTTGAATCAATTGATCAAAAGAAATTGCCGCTAAATGGTGTAATTGTTTATTGATATCCTGTTGTAAATAATCAATTAACAAACGTCGAACACATACCGTTAATTGTTTAATCGTATTGACTAATTCGGTAAACAATAAATAAGGCAGAGATAATTCAGCTAAGTAAGCTAATTTACGTTGTTCACCAGTCATTTGTTTATTACTGCGGAATTTATGACCATTTAATCCCTGAATTAATCCGGCTTGAGTGAATAATTCTAAACTATTTTGATCGGGCAATATTGCAGTTTGTCGAGTCAGCCATGCTTTGAATAAATCAAATTTTGTCTCAAAATGTTGTTGATATTTTTGGGTAAATTTTTCTTCAATAAAAGCCTGTTTAATAATTAAATAAACTTCATCAATTTGACTTGCGCTTTGATCTATTAAATTTTGAATCGATGAAAATAAATGGGTTAAAGATTGTACTGGTGGTAATACCGTTTGACAGCCATTATTTTTCGGAATACTAGCTAATAAATCATCAGGATTTTGATAATCAACAGTTAATAAACTGACTTCAAAGAGTGAACGTGAAGTAATTTCTTTTCGCCAAAAATCATCCGCACTTTGTTGAAGTAAAAAATCTATATTCGGAATTAAAGTTAATTGAAATAATTGTCCGGTTTCTAGCGCGTATTTTTGTAAAATAGATTGACAAAATCCATGAATAGTAAAAATAAGAGTTTGATCGATGGATTGTAATGCTAGTTTTAATCTATTATGAATTGTTTTAAGAGATAAAGTAGTCTGTTGGCGATTTAACCAGTGATAAATATCTGAATCAATAATCGAGGTTAAATCTGTCAGTTGTCGAATCGCAATTAATAATCTTTGACGAATTCTATCGCGCAATTCTTCAGTCGCGGCATTAGTAAAAGTGACCACCAAAATATGCTGAATCGGTATATTTTGTTCAACAATAAAACGCAAAACTAACAGAGTAATGGTATAAGTTTTTCCCGTACCTGCACTGGCTTCAATTAAAGTTGAACCTGACTGTAATGGTGTATTAATGCTGTCAAAATAATTGGGCATATAGCATGGCTAATTTTAATGTTTACAAGGGTATAGTATTTTCGCTTCAGAAAATTTTTTGATAAATAAAATTGCTATGGGAATAATAAATGAAAAACACAACTTATAAAGCAAAATTAAATTAATTGAAATGCGGTAGAAACCGGCTCAATTTGAAAAATTCGATTCGGCATTTGAGTCGAAATCGATTGTTGTTGTCCTTGAAAATCATATTCGCGTAAACGAAAAGTATTACAATCTGCTACCAAATGCGTATTCCAAGGTGTTTCTAAACAATCTTGTACCCATTTCACTGGAAAATAAGCTATAGTGGCTGAATTCTTTGCCAATATTTTGAATTGCTGATCCAAAATCCAAAATTCGCCATTTCTTGAATTCGATAATAAATAACCGCGAGAATGCGGGCGTAAATGATGCGCCCCATTTAAGCCAGTTAACACAATATCCGTAGCTAAAGTCGATTTATGAATACGGGCTATTTTTCCCTGATAAAATAAAATGGTTAAAATATAATCTGGATGATAAGGATCGATAATTGCCGAATTTAAATGCGTGGTTTGTAAACGCCCGGGATAATTGCATAATCGATGATCAAGGGTTTTATCAATCAGCCGTTTTCCGCCGCCATATGCCTGATCATAACCGTGTTCCGTTGCCCACCATGACCAAATTAATTCGCCTTGTAAATTAAATTCTAATAACGCATCAACGCCACTGGCGGTGACTAAAATACCGTTAGCGGTTCGACGTAAAGATCGTACTTGAGTTAATAATGGACTGCGAATTTCTAAATCAATTTGTCCTTGATCATTTAATCGAGCAATATGTTCATCACCGGCAATTCCTTCTTCACTACAAGGCAAACCGTGAATAAAATACAATCCTTCGCCAGCAACATAATGCATTCCAAAAGGTTTGATAAAAGCTTTTTCGCCTAAAGAATGAATATTTCCTAAACCACCACGATGTTCAAACCATTGAATTTTACCGCCAGGTAAGCCTTTAAATACATCATTGGATTTATCTTTACCGCGAATAATTCGATTGAATCTAAATTTCGCATAATCCCAATTAGTTTGAGGATAAGATACAACAAAGCGAAAAGGTTTTGTAGAATTCATAATGTAAATATTTTGGTTTTAAATAAAAAATAGCGATAAAATAAAATTCAGCTTAAAATAGTTTCTTAAGTTGAAGATTAACACGAGTATGAAAAAATAAGATTTTAAATTAAAGGAGTTTTTATGAGTAAATGTCCAGTCTGTCAAACGCGTAAAGGAAAACGATTCTGTTTAATTAATGATCAACGATTGATTTGTAGTTTATGTTGTGGAAATACCCGACAAGCGGATTTGTGTCAATCTTGTGAATTTTATCAACCGCCACGTCGTCGTTATGATCAATTGCCTTTTTTTTCAGAACAAATGATTTCACAAAATCACGCACTGAATTTATATTTACATTCGATTTTGCAACAATTACACAATTTTTCTACCGAAGAATCAATTAAGATTATTGAAACTTTATTAGATCGATATTATTTCCAACAATACGAATCTATTGAATCACCAATGGTCGCCCAAGGCGTAGAATCTATTACCCATTTTATTCAGCAACAATTATCGGCGGTAGATCATGAAATTTTGGTTAATTTATTCGTTGCTATTCGCCGACAATTAGTGATGATGTCAGTTTAAAGATTAGCTCATTTGATGATTTAAATAATCAAATCTTATTGGGTAACTGATGAAGAATGAGGTGGGGCTTTTTCTTGTAAACAATGATAAGCCGCGGCATCAAAACGAATTCTTAACGATTCCGTATTTTCATGTTCATCTAAAAACTTTTCGGCTTCGGGAGTCGTTAAATCTTTCATCATATATTTGGAAATACATAAACAAGTATTTTCTAATTCAGGTTTATTTAAAGTGTTTGGATCAGCGGCATTTTTAATTTCACGATCCACACATTGATCAGCAAATTGATGTTCAAATTTTTGCTTATCCATATCGGTAACAGCGACGATTTGTGATTTGTCCATAGGATCAAAATTGGATTTTTCATCTGAACAGCCATTTAGCCCCAATAAACTTCCTAAAACTAATGTCCAAGCGATTTTTGCTATAGTTGGTGAGTGCATATTTTTTTAAATTGATAACATTAAGCGTAACTATCACTTTACCATTTTCAGCCTCACAGTGTCACTATGACGGATTATTTGCTAAATTTTCGATTAAACTAGCTGATTTATTGATTTTGTTTTCAATCATTGGAGTCCCTTTTAGAATGTCTATTGAATTATTTTCCGCAGCACAAGCGGTTATTCCCGGCGGGGTCAATTCGCCAGTTCGCGCTTTTAATGGCGTAGGTGGCAGTCCAATATACATCGATCGTGCGCAAGGCGCGTATTTATTCGATACACAAGGACGACGCTATATCGATTATGTCGGTTCTTGGGGACCGATGATTTTAGGACATGCGCATCCTGAAGTGATTGAAGCGGTGAAACGTACCGCTGAAAAAGGCTTAAGTTTTGGTGCGCCAACGATTTTAGAAACCAAATTAGCCACTAAAGTTTGCGAGTTAATGCCGTCAATTGAATTAGTCAGAATGGTCAGCTCTGGAACTGAAGCGACTATGAGTGCGATTCGCTTGGCGCGTGGTTATACTGGACGCGAATTAATCATCAAATTTGAAGGGTGTTATCACGGACATTCAGATTCCTTATTGGTCAAAGCCGGTTCTGGCGCACTCACTTTAGGCATTCCCAGTTCTCCTGGAGTTCCTAAAGCTTTAGCTGCTCAAACTTTAACCTTAGCTTACAATGACTCCGAAGCGATTAAACAGGCTTTTGCTGAATACGGTGAACAAATTGCCGCAGTGATTGTTGAACCAGTCGCAGGAAATATGAATTGTGTATTACCCGAAGCCGACTTTTTACCGACTTTGCGGCAATTGTGCGATGACTATCATAGCGTATTGATTTTTGACGAGGTAATGACTGGTTTTCGCGTTGCTTTAGGCGGCGCGCAAAGTGTGTATCAAATTCAGCCTGATTTAACCACTTTAGGCAAAATTATTGGCGGTGGAATGCCGGTAGGAGCTTTCGGCGGCAAACGAGAAATTATGCAACACATCGCGCCTTTGGGATCGGTGTATCAAGCAGGTACTTTATCAGGTAATCCAGTGGCGATGGCGGCGGGTTTAAAAACCTTAGAATTAATTGCCCGCGACCATTTTTATAGTGAATTAGCGAATAAAACCGAACAATTGGTTTTAGGTTTACAACAAATTGCGCAACAATTTAATATTGATTTTAGTGTTAATTATATTGGCGCGATGTTTGGTTTATTTTTTAATCCGATTCAATCTATTCGACGTTATGATCAAGTTATGCAATCGAATCAAATTTTATTTAAACGCTTTTTTCATTTGATGCTAAATCAAGGTATTTATTTAGCTCCTTCTGCTTTTGAAGCCGGATTTTTATCGGCAGCTCATAGTGATGAAGATTTACAACAAACTTTAGCTGCGGCAAAAATAGCTTTTCAACAATTAGCTGAAATTTAATTGCTTATTTCAATTCACATTTTAACGAGTTTTATCGGTTAAGGCTTGTAATAATTCGGTAGTGGATTGTGGACGAATACGCGGTTGTATCGACATTGCCCAATCAATCGCTTCTAATAAATAATAAGGCAATTTACGTTTATAAGCTTTTACGGCTGGAATTTGAGGGTCTTCTTTTAATCGTAAAGGCGCAGGTGGGGGGACTTTTCGATCTAAACAAGCACGCATAGTCGCACCCACCGCATATAAATCTGTCCAAGGTCCAATCGATTTATTAGAATATTGCTCAACCGGAGAAAAGCCATTAGTTAATACTAAACTTTGTCCACTTTTTCCGGTTTGAGTGCGTTTTTGAATTGCGCCAAAATCCAATAATAACGGATCATTTTCGGGGCGAATTAAAATATTGCCGGGTTTAATATCTAAATGTACCATATTGTGTTGATGAATTAGCTCTATTCCTTTTAATAAAGCTGAAAAAACCGTAATTAAAAATTCTTCATCAATCGCTATATCAGTATCGGAAATTAAATTATTTAAGGATACGCCATAATCATATGTCATCACCATATAAACGGTTGCATTCGCTTGAAAAAAATTAATGACTTCAACAATATTATGATGTTTTAATTGCGCTAAAATTTTAGCTTCTTCAAAAAATAAAGTACGACCGCGATTAAATAAGACTCTGTCTTCTTCACTATTTGGCACGACTACATTATTCCACGTTCTATGGGCTTGGCGACGAGGTAAAAATTCTTTAATTGCCACTTGAATTTGATCTTCCAATTGACGCGCTAAATAGACTGAACTAAAACCACCATGAGCTAATTCTCGTTCAATGATATAGTGGTCTATAATAGTTCCTGATTGTAAATAATTCCATTCGCTAGGATACGTTTGTGGATCGTAATATTCAGTCATCATCAAGCTACATTTTAATAATTAACCTGAGTTCGGGATAAACAAGCAGGCAACCTTGATTATTGAGAGAATATGAAGACTCTGACCTCTCATAATCTCAACAAGGTTGCCCGACGTGAGTTTAACACGACTATTCTGTGACGCTGACGATTTTTGCCAATGGTTTACTGCCGAATGGGAAAAACACAAATCGAAAACGGCACGAAAAAAGACGCAGACAGCACAGTTTAAGCCATTTCGAAATCGTCACCATTGTCATTTTTTATGAAAAGCCGTTGTAAAAAAGCAACCAACAGGATTGCGTTTGTGGATTCAACGCCGTTGCGGGTTTGCAATAATTTACGCATTTCTCGCCACAAAACCTTCAAAGGTTAAGCCAAAAGAGGCAAGTCATCAACGGGCTGGTTTTATGGCTTCAAACTGCATTTGGTGGTTGACGATTGCGGCGATGTTTTGTCGTTTCAGATTACCCGTGGCAACGTTGATGACAGAAAACCAGTACCGACCTTGCTAAAAAACTTTGTCGGCAAAGTGTTTGATGACTGAGGTTATATTTTTCAAAAAAACTGTCCGATTTGCTTGCCACCGATGACATTGAACTCATCACGACCTTGAGAAAAAACATGAAGCCTCAAGTTTCAGCCGCCTTCGATAAGCTGTTACTACGCAAACGCAGTATTATTGAAACCATTAATGATCAATTAAAAATACTTTTGATCTTGAATATTCCAGACATCTCTCATTAATTAACTATATGATAAATATAGTTTCTTGTTTGGTTGCTTATTCTTATCAGGACAAAAAGCCCTCTTTAAATATTAGAAATAATTTACTGCCTTTACTGCAATAGGTTATCCCGAACTCAGGTTAAGTAAAAACACATAAATTATCAGATATTCCTATTTTAAAATTCTTCTCAATCCACCTTTAGCAAAGAAGGGAGTTCCCCTTTAAATAAAGGTGGCTGGATTTAACAATAATAGCCAATAACTTTCAATTAATTTCTTATAGCGTAAATTTCAATAAAAAACTGCCTAATAACAAATATTCTCCATTTTTCAACCTACATTCAGAAGTATGTTGTGAATGATTCAAGATTTCTTTTAAATTTAAATGGGCATTTAAAAGATAAACGGGTTGTTTATTTGTCGGAACTGTTAATAATAATTCCTGATCTTTAAGCACAAAACATAAATGATTACGCGATAAAGATAACATGCTTAAACAACTCCCGCGATAAGGACTATGATTTTCCCATTCCATTCCTTGAGGATCATTTAGTAAAGTCAAATCAATTTCTGGAATCGATTCCGGTGTTTGTCGTCCAACCGTATAAGTTTGATTGGCTTGTAATATGAATTGAATTGGATTAGGTAATTGAATTATTGCGTGAAAACGATCAGGAATAGGTGACGGTAAAATGGTTAATATTTTTCCGCCTAAATAGCCAATCGTTTCTTGCGTTAAAGGGCTAAAATTTTGTAACGCATTTTTAAAATACGCACAAGCTTGGCGATCATTAGCACAAATTGCAGCTAATGAATGACGATCAATTGAATTATGACCATCCACAATATTTCCCTCAGCATCAAACCAAATTGTCCATTGTTTTAAGCCCGATACTCTGGTTTGTGGATGATCAATTCGACTTAATGCCAAGCCTTCTAAAATTAATAAAGGCGACGTTTGTTGATTAGGAATCACGGTGCGATAAGATTGAGTTTGACTCATCTGAGCTTGATTCAGCCCGGGAATCAAAGTTCTGCCCCAAATCGGTTGTGATTGAGATGCAGATGTTAAATTGGTGGGAGTCGCTTGATTAATCACTGGACGCTGTGCTTCGGCAACCGGTGGCGTTGTTGAGAGTGATGAAGAATTAATGGAATGAGCAGCTAAAGGTTTGATTATTAAACGTAAATAGGCTGAATCAGCATTATGTCCAACCACTGTGGTATCTCTACAATCAAAAATCCATGAATCTGCTTGTTGCCGACGTTGAATCTGAATCGCATCACCACTGTGACTATTGGCAAATAATTGCCATTCTTGTTGCTGTCGTTGTAATTGTAAATGTTGGCAAATATCCGAAAACCAAGGTATTTTTTCCTCAAAATAGCACAAATGCTCACGCGGTTTTACCAATAAAATGGTTTGTTGTTGTGGATAAATTTTTGCACTCGGTCGTTGACTATCCACTAAATAACTAATCGCTGGGCTAAATGGATGGGCTTGCCCCTGATCATCCACATAAACCGCCTCTAGTTCGGCTTGAGCGATTTCCTCACGACCTGCAACATAAATTCCATGACCAAATTGAAAACCCACTTCATCAGCGGCTAATAAATTTGATCCCAACAATGCGTAATGCGGTTTACGTTGAGCTAACCATTGAGTAGCGGAAAAATAATCTTGATGTAAAACGGGTAAATTGGTGGTTAATGAGCTTAATGCTCCAGTATTTTGCCGAGTTTCACGATCAATAATCGCTTGTGGCAACCAAATTAAAACATCACTATAAATAAATTCTTCGGGACGACTGCGTTTTAATTTATCATCATAACGATGAATCATTGCTGGATTTTTTGCTAAAGCTTGGCATAATCGATATTGCGTATTCCCGCTATTTTTTTCACAAATCTGTGGATAAGCGGTAAATTTTTTTTGCCATAATGCTTCTGCATTGGTATGTTGATTGACAATTTGTTTTAAAATTAAACTATAACAACAGCGATCAAATTGAATTTGAATCGCAGGCAACGAAACAGTGGATTGACGATTAAACCATGCCATCATAAATTCCTAAATCAGCACTCTTTTTCATTTAAAAATTATTCGTAAAACTATTTTATATTCTGCCAATGATTACTTTAACACAATTTATTATTGATCAACAACGTCAATTCAGTGGCGTTTCAGGACATTTTACCGGTTTATTAAATGCGATTGCAATGGCTTGTAAGCGAATTGCCCATATTGTGAATCGTGGCGATTTAATTGGTGTATTAGGCAATTCCGATAGCGAAAATATACAAGGTGAAATTCAAAAAAAACTGGATATTATTACCCATCAATTAATGGTCGATACCTTAATTAATAGCGGACATTTAGCCGGCATGGTTTCGGAAGAAGCCGAACAAATTATTAAAATTCCGCCGCATTTTCCAAAAGATGAATATTTAGTATTATTTGATCCTTTAGATGGTTCTTCTAATATTGATGTGAATTTAACGGTTGGCACGATTTTTTCGATTATTCGCGCCCCTAAAGATTTAAATCCTGAATTAAAAGATTTTTTAAAATCGGGACGAGAACAAGTGTGTGCCGGCTTTGTTTTATATGGCCCTTCGACATTACTCATTTTAACCACTGGACAAGGGGTTAATGGTTTTACTTTAGATAAAGATATTGGCGAATTTATATTAACTCATTCCCAGATTCATATTCCAGAACAAACCCAAGAATTTGCAATTAATTTATCGAATCAACGTTTTTGGCAACCGCCAATTCAACGATATGTGAATGAATGTTTACAAGGAACACAAGGCATTCGTGGCAAAAATTTTAATATGCGTTGGTTAGCTTCTTTAGTCGCAGAAGTTTATCGAATTTTAATGCGCGGCGGCGTTTTTATGTATCCCTACGATTTACGTCAACCGCAACAAGCGGGGCGATTGCGATTATTATATGAAGCGAATCCTATAGCGTGGATTGTCGAACAAGCGGGTGGATTAGCCACCACCGGCACTCAATCTATTTTGGAAATACAGCCTGAATCTTTACATCAACGAGTGCCGTTAATTTTAGGATCAAAACAGGAAATAGAACGGATTATTGATTATCATCGTCTTTTAAATCATAATCTTATTTAAATTTATTATACATAGGAATTAATAATGAAACCAAATTTACAGAAAACTTCCGCTGCATATATTGGTGCTTCATGGTTAGTTTTATTGATGGGAGTAATAGAAAATAGCGAATACAAACCTCCAGTCCATTTTGAGGATTAATTTAAATCATAAGGCAAAACGCATCAATAATATTGAATCACTGTTTTTATTTTAGTATTAAAAATAATAAATGATGCGTTTTCTTATTTCAGAAAATTCTATTATGTAAATGTTACATAAAAACCCAAAATTTAAAAATTTAGCCATTACGCTTTAGCTTGCTTCGCGTTTGCCACCGATTAAAATAAATGCAACTAAACTCGGTTCAGATAATGGATTAATCCAACGATGGCGTGTACCGTTTTGTACAACACAATCCCCGGGATAAAGGTGGACTTTTTGTCCATCATCCAATTCTAAAATCATTTCACCATAAATGACAATCCCATAATCCAACGTATCTGAAGTGTGCATTCCCGGATTATCGCGCTCAAAATGACTCGCCATCCCCGGGATTTTTTCTGAGAATTCTTCTAAAAATTTTTCAAATACTTTTGGATCGCGTTTTGCAGCCTGTGGGACAAATTGCACTATACGAAATAAGGTTTCACCCGGTTGTGGAAATCCTCCTTTGTTGGTCAACATTGGATCAGGTTCTTTTCCGGTCAATTGCGGCACACCGCTGGTCGCGTACAACTCATAAAATGCCGCATCAGGACGCGATTCAAAAGTAATCACACGCGGAGTAACATCGACTGATTTAAATACAGATTTACCCGAGTCATCACGTCCGGTAACGATTCGGCGCGGCACTGGAGGTTTTTTTACTTCAGCCGTCGCTGCCGAAGTTGAGAATCCAAGCGCGGCAATTCCTGCAAATGCAGAAGATAAAGCGAGTAATTGGCGGCGTTTATTATCGATATTTTCGCTTAATTCATTATCTGGAAAATTGGATTGCATTATTTTGCTTTTTTAATTTGAATGACAAAAAAGTAGGTTAGCAAAATTTCTCAGATATAACCTTTTAAATACAAATCTATCTCGCAAAAAAGTGCGAATATTTATGATAAATTTTATACTAAAGATTTTTTATATTATTTAAACTTTAATCTGAAAAATAACAATTTAAAAATAAATCAAGCTATACCCTTAATGGATGAACCGTAATACTGCCTCGTCCATTATCCGTAAGCTCATCATTACTGATTTTGAAATTCGCTAATTTCATGGTTAAATATCGATCGAAATAGCTTTTTAATTCTTTTTCGATCGATAAGTCAAAATTCGGTTTAACCACATGCGTAGTTCCCCAAGTGACTTTTACAATTTGTCCTTCTTTAACCACCAATTCGCCATTTTTAAATACATAATTAGGCGTTTTAAACATGGCTTCTCTATCGATTTGATCGGTATAAATCGCAATATCCGCCCACGCACCAATTCCTAAATGACCACGATTTTGTAATCCGGTTAATTTCGCGGCCCCTGCACGAGTTAATATCGCAATTTCTTCCAAACTATATTCCCGATCAATACTAGATAATGTCGTCATTTTTTGCGCTAAAGGATGAATAGTCGCTAACTTTTCATTACGAAATGTTTTATCCATTAATAAACGAATTAAATGCGGATAACTGGTAAAAGGCGCGCCATTGGGATGATCCGTCGTTAAGAAAATGCGCCAAGGATCATTCACTAATAAAAAGATTTCTAATCCAATTGCCCATTGTAAAGCATTGACAAAATTTTGATCACGATATTTAAATGGAACTAATCCACAACCCGCATCACATTCAATATCCATTATGACCCATTTATTCGGATTCGCATGTTTATGATTTGCATATTGCTGCATATTATCTCCAGAAGCAGTAATCGTTTGTCCAAACATAATTTGTCCAACATCAACACTAATATTTGGATTGGCATTAATCGCTTCGGCAATTTGCGCCGCACCTGAAGAAAATTTAAAATCGCCTTCAGTACCATAACTATGAAATTGAATATGGGTTAAGTGCATTTTTAATCCTTCAATTCCTTGAATAGTATTTAGCGTAGTTTCCATATTTCCCGGCACACCTAAATTACATCCATGAACATGTAAAGGATGAGATACGCCTAATTCTTGAATAGCGGTTGCTAAGGTTTTTAATATTTGCCTAGGGGTAATTGGATAATGAGTATTTTGTTCATCTAAATCTAATTGACGTTGATTAAATTTAAACGCATTAATTCCGCCGGGATTCACCACTTTAATCCCAATTCCTTGAGTTGCATTTAAAATCCAAGCCATATAATCATTAATCGCGGCTTGATCTTTTTTTGCCGCCATCATTCTTAATAAATAATCATCATTTCCCATTAATACATAACCCCCTTTATCAATAATCGGGGTATCTCCCATTTCCATATGAGCTTGACGTGCATTAATCGGTAATACTGCCGGTTCAAATACCGCGGTATATCCCATTTCCGCGTAACGATAACCCGTAGTAAACGTGCTGGGCATTGCATGACCGGTACCGGCACGAGTCTTTTCCGTATGCGCAACTTGATCTAAACGATGATTTTCTGGCATTAAAATTCGCGCAATATTGCCTTTACCGCCGCCAATATGAGAATGTAAATCTATTGCGCCAGCCATGACAATTTTGCCACGAATATCATATTCTTCAGTAATTAAATCCGCTTCTAATGGAGCGACAATTTTACCGTTTTGAATATAAATATCTTGAGTTTTACCACAAATTCCATTTGCGGGATCATAAATAATTCCACCTGTTAATTTTATAGCCATCAATTTTCCTTAAATATCAATTTTAATTACGGGTTATTTTTATATATGAAAAATATGGATATTTATTAGATAAAACATTATATTAAAATCATGAAAGTTTTATCTACAAAAATACATTCTAATTTGAACTTAATTTGTCATATATCAGAGCTAAAGGTAGCCAAAAATAGCCAAATAATTAGGCTTAAATGAGAGTATTCATTTTAATAAGTCAAAAAAAATGACTGAAAACCCTTGAGGATAATCAGTCATTTGAGAAGTTAACCTCCAATCAAAGATTAAGGTTTAACGGTCTGTTCTGTGGTAGTGGTCGCCTCTACCGGTTTAGCATCTGTAGCCGTTGCCGGAGCTGCTTCGATTGTTGCAGGTTCAGCAGCCGGAGCAGATGCGGCAGGTTCAGCAGTAGGCGCAGGATTTTCGGCTGGTTTATTGGCATCTGCTGGCACAGGAGCTTCTGAGGTCGCTGCTGGAGCTGCACTATCTGCTGGTGTCGCCGGAGCAGCAGACGTTGCTGGAGCTGCCGCAGGTTTAGGATCATCCAACGACATCAAAATCTCAACTTTAGCCTGTTTGCGCAAATTTTCTAACAAAGACTGAACTTTTTGCTGTTGTAAGGCAGGACGTAATTGTTCTTTGACAGAATCAAACGGTGGTGGCACTTGCGCGCGAGAATCTTCACGCAAAATCACATGCCAACCAAATTGAGTTTGTACCGGTGTTTGAGTATATTTGCCTTTTTCCAAACTAGCTACTGCTTTAGAAAAAGGTTCAACCATTTGTCCTTCGCTAAACCAACCTAAATCTCCGCCTTGATCTTTAGAAGAATCTAACGATTTTGCTTTTGCAACGTCTTCAAATTTCGCACCTTTAGCTAATTCGGCAATAATTGCTTTCGCTTCTTCTTCAGTTTTCACCAAAATGTGTCGCGCTTTGTATTCAGTTCCCGACATTTTTGCCACTTCTTTATCGTACGCAGCTTTTAAATCGGCATCAGAAATCGGATTAGCTTTTAAATAATCCTGTAAATCCACTTGAGTTAATAATGAATTTTCCGCCATTTTCATGCGTTCTTTAACTTCATTAGATTGCTCTAAATGTTTTTTCTGCGCATCTTGTACCAATAATTCGCGTTGAATCAACTCGTCAAGCAATTGTTTTTTAGGAAAATTCTGCCCGGGAGCGCGGGTTGCAATTTCATCTTCCAACGTTTTAAAAGTCGCTTTAGTAATCGCTACACCATTGACGATCGCAACCGCATCTTCTTTAGAAACCGGCGGAGGTGCAGCTTCAGTTACCGGAGCTGGCGGTGTTACCGAAGGAACATCAGTAGTTGGAGTCGTTGCTTGTTGTTGTTCGCAACCGACCATCAACACAGAACTGAGCAGTAACCAAGGTACAAATTGTTTTTTCATTGATTAATTACCTTTATATTCAGTAGGAGTTAAAGCATTGATACCCAACGCATGAATGTCATTTTTCATCAATTCATTTAGGGCTTGATAAATTTTTTGATGTCGTTGCACCAAAGAAAGTTGATTAAAAGTCTCACTGACAATAGTCAAATGATAATGTCCACCACCAGATCGTACGCCTGCATGACCCGCATGAGCGGCACTATTATCAATAATCTCAATCACTTGGGGATTAAGTTCTGCGATCAATTTTTGTTTAATTACATCAGTTATCATCATATTAAATAACGGTTTCAGTTGACGATGATTCAGGTTTAGGAAAAGCTTGTTTAAATGGTTTGACAATCACTTTGGCATATACCCCAGCTTTAATATAGGGATCAGCGACTGCCCATTCTTGAGCTTGTTGCAAATTGTCAAATTGTGCCACGATTAAGCTGCCACTAAAACCTGCATCCCCAGGATGTTCACTATCAACCGCAGGATGAGGGCCGGCAAGAATTAAGCGGCCTGCTGCCTCTAATGCTTGTAATCGTTGTAAATGTGCAGGTCTAGCAGCCTGACGTTTACTCAGACTGTTTTTGACATCACTGCTTATAATTGCATATAGCACAGATTACTCCTCAGTTTCTGGAATATATTTGTATAAAAAGATCATTTGTATCACGACAAAGAGGATCATTAAACCGGGAACACCTATGGTTTTAAAAGTGACCCAATCATCAGTAGTAAAATGGTTGATAACATATAAATTTAAAAAACCTATAGCGGTAAAAAAACCTGCCCATAGTAAATTTAACCGTTTCCAGATCAATGGCGGCAATTGCAAACTTGATCCCATCATTCGCTGAATGAAAGGTTGTTTACCTAACCATTGACTGCCTAAAAATACCGTTGCAAATAACCACTCAATAATTGTGAGTTTCCATTTGATAAATTGCTCATCGTGCAGATACAAGGTCGCGCCGCCAAAAACGACAATCAAGGCTAAAGTGACCCATTGCATCATCTCAACCTTACGTTCTTTATACCAGGTCCAAGCGACTTGAATCAGTGTCGCTACGATCACTACCGCCGTCGCTACATAAATATCGTACCACTTATAAGCAATAAAAAACAAAAGGATAGGGATAAACTCAAACAATTGTTTATTCATAAAATCGGATTATTGGAGCAAAAACGATGAAACCACAGGAGGATTGTTTAGAATACAAATCATCATGGAAGGATAGGCACTGAATTATGGATTACAGACCCTATATATCATTGCTGCTGATGAATTGTCGATAGGTATTGTAAAATTTTTAGTCAATTTTGTACATGGCAAATGGCATATCTTTGTTAAAATAATTATTTTTAAGCTTAATTGAGTTAATAATGTTAGAACCTTCTTTACAAACCGAATTAGAAGCGGCGACTTTTCGGCGATTACTGCAACATTTACAAGGACATCCTGAAGTGCAAAATATTGAACTGATGATTGCTGCCGATTTTTGTCGTAATTGTTTAGCGAAATGGTATATGAATGCCGCGAAAGAACGGGGAATAATCATTGATTATGAACAAGCTCTGGAACAGATTTATGCGATGCCTTATTCAGAATGGAAAGATCACTTTCAATTACCCGCTACTGAAGCCCAATTAGCCGCTTATCAAGCTAAACAATCCAAAACCGAATGAGCCTTTTTAATTAATAGAGAGGAATTAAGAAATGTCAATTTTTAACAATTGGGGAAATTCTTTATTCTCCTTATTTCATCAATTCAAAACGCAACGATTAGCGTGGCAATTAACCCATTATGCCGAACAACAACACTTAAAAACGCAACAGTTTTTAAATGAACAGCAATTAGTGATTCAATTAAAAAAATGTCAACAGCAATTAGCCCATGAATTAGAAATTGCAGAAACCGGTCATCAAGCTGAATTAAATCGATTAAAAACCCAATATCAACACAATATTCAAGATTATAAACAATATTTACAATCGTTAGATGAATTAAAACTTCAATTACAAAAAAGTTATCAGCATTTACCCGCTGCTTTAGTCTTTACCATTCATCATCATGCGAAACAATTATTGAATCAAATGTGGGAAACGGAAAATACGCTTGAGAAAATTCAATTAGAAACCCAATTGATGCAATTTATGTTATCAATTCATCAAGATGCACAACTCGCTCATCCTGATCAATCGATTCATCAATTACCTGAAAAAACTTTAGCTTTATTAAATCGATCTTAATTTGAAAAAATAATCGATAAGATTTATTTTATAATTGGTAGGCTATTTTAATAATAAATTCTCTGGAAAGATCAGGTAAAGGCGCGTGACCTGCACTATAGGGCTGAATAAATTGATGATGGGTATTGAATAAATTATAAATACCGAAACCCAATTCCAAATTTTTGGTAAATAAATTTTGATAACGAAAATAAAGATTGCCTAAAATTTCTGCATTATATTTTTGCAAAATTAATGATCCGGAATCATCTACTTTTTGATAACCATAACGACTACTACTGACAATAACTGACGGATTAATTGAAAAATCAGGAGTGATTGCAAAATGTCCATTAAAACTGATTTTATGCGTAGGAAATCCTAAAGCTTTTGAAGAATCGACTACTTTCTGTTGGATAAAATCAAAAGCTTGAAATTTTTTAGCATTCTCTAACATCTGCGAATAGCTATGATTTAAAGTGATGTATCCCCAATCGCCTTTCCAACGTAATTCAGATTCAACTCCAGCCATATTGATCTTGGCTTCAGAGTTATAATATTCTTGTAAATTATATGCAACTGCTTCTGGATTAGCATTATCCAATCCATAAACAAAACGATCTTTAGAAGTAATATAAAATGCATTCGCTTTAAATGACCATTCAGGATTAAATTGATAGCCTAATTCTATTTCATATGATTGCGTTCTTTCTGGTTTTAAAATTCCATCAATATTGAGTAAAACAATACCCGAATTTGGATAACGAAAAGAACGGTTATACAATAATTTATAATTGAAATTTTTAATTTGATCCGTAAAAACTACTCGCGTAGAAAAATTAGGTTGAAAGATATTATGATAATCATAACGTAATCCAATTGATAAATTTCCCCATTTAGATTTAAATAAACTTTCTAAATAAGCACTAATCGTTTTATAATCAGGTAAAGCCGGAATGCTATTATCGGGTAAAGTAATATGAGCCAAATCATATTGTCCAGAACGATTATTAAAAGTTTCGTAAGTTAATTCAGAGCCAATAGATAACGTAAAAAAATCTTGATAATGATAATCTAAATGGCTATCCGCAAGATAACGATCACTGTCTAAACGATTAGTATATCGAATTTGATTATCTATCCATTGTTTAGATTGCCAAGGCGTTTGATGATAATAATTGAATTTAAAATTGAGACGTAAATCCTGATCAAAATCATAATGATAATTTAAATCAAAAGCATAATGATCGAAAGTTAAATTGATTGATTTATCAATATTCACAAAACCATCCGCCGTATTCGCGCGATAACGATCAACTAAAAAGCGTAATGAAAGATTTTTATAATTTAAGCTAGAGTTTAAAAATAAATTTTCCAGTTGACCATAAGAACTGAAATCTAAAGTATCACCATAAACATCATGATAAATTTGATCGCTACGGTGTGCTTGACTGGCTTGTCCCATTACAGTGAATTGCGTATCTTCATTAAATTGTTTACCCCCATATAAACTCAATAAACGATGACCATTACTGTTTTGCATTTGTCCATAACGCGCGATTACAGAAACACCTTGTTGATCTTTTGCTGTTTTAGTAATGATATTAATCACGCCCAATTTCGCAAAACTACCATATGTAATTGCACCAGAACCTCGGATAATTTCAATTTTTTGGATATTGTCAATCGGATAATGATTGCCTAATTGTGTAGTTCCATAACGACGATCATTCATTTCTAAACCGTCAATCATTAGTAAAATATTACCTTCATATGCCCAATTGCCGCGAATCGCTGGACCTACGATATTTTGTACATCAACCCCGAAATCAAATCCGGGAACCAGTCGTAATACATCGATTAAATCACGCGCACCGGAATTGAGAATTTCTTGTTCACTAATAATCGTAATAATAGCCGGAGTTTCGGCGGCAGTCGTTTGTCCAATTCTGGAGGCACTTTGTATATAACTATCGCTGTAACCTTCGTGTAATAATTTAAGCTCAAACTCTAAATCAGTATCATCAACTGATTTTTCTGTAGCAAATAGATTGTTTACACAAAAAAATAAAATGGGCATCCATAAATAAGTTAAAAAAGATTTCATGAAATTCACATTACAGGCTATTCAACCCGATTATTGTTAAATAATTAATCGAATGGGTGAAGTGTATTATCAAAAATGATAAAAGGTTTATTTGATTAAGTATAGCATTAATTGAGCAGTGTTTTTAACCAAGGCGATAATATTGATACTTGTCGTTTTGTCAGTAAACGTTGCGCCATAAAAATGCTCTTTAATTCGGCTAAAGCTTGAGAAAAATCAGCATTAACAATTAAATAATCATATTCAAAATAATGGCTTAATTCGGTTAAAGATTCGGACATTCTTCGCTGAATAATTTGTTCATTATCTTGACCACGTTGACGTAAACGTTGCTCTAAAATATCAATCGAAGGTGGTAAAATAAAAATCGATAAACAATCCGGTTTTAATTGTTTAATTTGTCTTGCACCCTGCCAATCAATTTCCAAAATCACATCAATTCCTTGTTGTAATTTTTGATCAATTGTGGCAATCGCAGTGCCATAATAATTACCGAAAACTAAAGCATATTCTAAAAAGGCCTGTTCTGAAATCATTTTTTCAAAAGTAGGAATTGAAACAAAGAAATAATCTTGTGCTTCAGATTCGCCAATTCGAGGCGAACGGGTGGTATGAGAAACCGAAACCACAAGATTGGGCAATTGGGGGCGTAATTGTTTAATTAAACTGGTTTTTCCTGCTCCTGAAGGCGCAGAAATAATATAAAGTTTTCCTAAAGGAATCAAATTATTCAATGTTTTGTACCTGTTCACGAATTTGCTCAATTAACACTTTTAATTCAATCGCAATTTGAGTCATTTCACGATCAGCCGATTTTGATCCCAAAGTATTGGCTTCACGATACATTTCTTGCATCAGAAAATCTAAACGTCTGCCCACCGTTTCCTCTTGCTGAATAATTCTTTTTACTTCAATCACATGCGTTTTCAAGCGTTCTAATTCTTCTGCAACATCTAATTTTTGCGCCAATAACACCATTTCTTGTTCCAGTCGATCAAAATCCGGAGTCGCAATCAGTTCTTTTACCCGTTCAAACAATTTAGCACGAATACTTTGTAAAACCAGAGGCATACGTTGTGTTGCAAGTGCAAGTAATTCCAGCATTTTGTGACAACGCTCTTCAATCAAGCAAGCCAATTGCTGACCTTCACGCTCTCTAACTTGCAAAAATTCGGTTAATACCCGCTGCAACAAAGCTTGAACTCCAATTTGCAAGTGATCTTTATCTAACTCTTTTTCTTGTTGTACCCCAGGAAAAGCCAATAATTCTAACGCCGAAAAAGCTCTGGATTGCGGCATCAAAGTTTCGATTTCCGTAGTTGCTGCCAATAATGCTTTGACCATTTGAGAATTAATTTGCCACCCTTGTCCCTCTTGAATTGGTTTTTTATAATTGAAACTGCATTCAATTTTTCCGCGTTTTAATTGTGCACTAATCATGGTGCGTAAATGACCCTCGACAAAACGTAATCGTTCAGGTAATTTGAACGAAATATCACAATAACGATGATTAACGGAACGTAATTCTGCATAAATCATTAAATCATCTATTTGTGCTTCACATCCGGCAAATGCTGTCATGCTTTTAATCATTATTTATTTTCCTATATTCAAAAAGGGGTATGGTATTTTGCATTTAATGATGAGTTTGAATAACTCTATTAATTATGCTAAGTATGTACACAAAAGTTTTCAGGTATAACGTTTTATATTTTTTGCTCAAAATATCATTGTGAAATTCGTACAATCTCTATCAGATGAAATTCAACAAAAACTTCAGCAAGGTAGTCATGCAATATAAATGAATAAATTATATTTGAAAAGAAGTATTATAATTATGAATAAAATACCAAATAGAGCCAATATGATTTTCTATTTTTTTAGAAAAAGAAAGTGTTTTTCTAACTAAGTGAGATACCCTCTGACATAACGTATTATTAAACCTCTCAATATAATTTGTTTTACCAGTTTATTTACCGACAACAATATGATGATCTTTTGGAAATGCAGTTTGATAATATTTCCACAAATCAATAAATGAAATGGCTTTTTCCTGATATTCTTTTGGCAATGAGATATGTTCCAGAAATAATTGATCAATTAAAGGTTTTTCTGCATCAGTAATTTTATGTTTTTCAGGATTTAATACAAATTGCCGACGACATTCTTTGCAAAGATATTTTTGTTTATTATTGTTAGGTTGTAAGACGTTTTTAACAATTTGATTAGAATAATCAGTTTGGACAGTGCATTTTAAAGTACGCAAAAATATAATTATACTATTTTAACCTATCATTTGAGTTGCATGACTACCAGATTTTAAAATTAACCGAATTATTTAAGTCTATCGTAAATTTTTGACAAACTACTAGCCTCTCGCCATTTCAGGCATTTCTATTAAACAAGATTCTGAAGCTAGATATTGTCTTAACAATTTACATAAAGCAGCTGGCAATGAACCTAAACATCAACCGAATAGATGGCTAAGATCAGAGCAAGCCCAAGATTTAGTTAATCAATTAACCAGTACCTAAAACTGGGTAGTGGAACAAAATCAACCAGTTGCAGTGATAATCGATGGCAAACGTTTAATTAAATCTAAACGTCTATTTTAGAATCAACGGTAGGATTGCGATTTATTCCACTAAAATAAAACCGCTAATGATAAAAATCAAAAAGCGGTTTTTTATTGTTTAAATCGACACTATAAAGATTTTAAGATTAATCGAATTATTCTGTAAATTCGATTTTAAAATATTTAACCTATCAAATTAATTTTTAATTTGATTTCATTTAAGCAATAGGCGTTAGCCATTGTTGATGATCATCACGACGACCATGAACATAATCAAAATATAAAGCTTGTAATTTTTCGGTGATTTCACCACGACTGCCTTGACCAATCGCGCGTCCATCATATTCTCGAATCGGTGTCACTTCAGCCGCTGAACCGGTAAAGAAAGCTTCATCAGCGATATAAACTTCATCACGAGTAATGCGTTTTTCAATCACTTCAAAACCTTGTTCCCGCGCAATGGTGATAATCGTGTCGCGCGTAATGCCTTCTAAAGCGGAAGTGGTTTCTGGGGTATATAATTTACCTTGACGCACAATAAATAAATTTTCACCACTGCCTTCCGCTGCAAAACCTTCGTGATCGAGTAATAAAGCCTCGTCGTATCCGGTGGATAATGCTTCTTGTAATGCTAAAATCGAATTTAGATAATTGCCATTCGCTTTGGCTTTACACATCGTGCTATTGACATGATTGCGAGTGTAAGAAGAGGTGCGAATCCGAATGCCTTTTTCCATGTTTTCCGCCCCTAAATAAGCTCCCCATGTCCAAGCTGCTACCATCACATGCGCTTTTAAATTATCAGCGCGTAATCCCATGCCTTCTGATCCATAAAAACACATCGTACGAATATAAGCACTGTCTAATTGATTCCGTGCAATTGCTTCAATTTGGGCTTGATTAATCTCGGCTTTAGAAAAGGGTAATTTCATATTCAAAATATGAGCTGAACGAAATAAACGATCCGTGTGTTCGGTCAAGCGAAAAATAGCCGGCCCTTTATCAGTATGATAGGCGCGTAAGCCTTCAAACACACCAGCGCCATAATGTAAGGTATGGGTTAAAACATGCACTTTGGCATCGCGCCAATTTATCCATTGTCCGTCTAACCAAATTAGCCCATCTCTATCATCCATCGTGGTCATTGTGTTTACCTTTGTTAATATAAAAAAGAATCATGTTTAGCAAGAATGCTGTAAAACGCTATTATCGTGGAAATATCAAAGATTGAACACAGATCAATGTGCAATTATCGTGGCGAATTGACATAAAGCCATTGACGCTACTTAATTTTCAACTTTACACTCAACCATTTTTTTTAACTAAAGCAACGAGTATTATCGATGAATCACAATTCTCAATTGGAAAAACAAGCCGCTCCTCAAATCGCTCAAGTATTGAATGAAGCTTTACCGTATATTCAACGCTTTCAAGGTAAAACGGTAGTGGTGAAATTTGGCGGTCATGCGATGGTAAATGAAGCCCTAAAACACAGTTTCGCGCGCAACATCGTTTTAATGAAATTGGTGGGATTAAAACCGATTGTGGTTCATGGTGGTGGACCACAAATTGGACAATTATTAAAACGTTTAGGAAAAGTCAGTGAATTTGTCGATGGAATGCGGGTTACTGACAGCGAAACAATGGATGTGGTTGAAATGGTTTTGGGCGGATTAGTCAATAAAGATATTGTGAATTTAATTAATCGTCATGGTGGAAAAGCCGTAGGTTTAACCGGAAAAGACGGGGATTTAATTCGGGCGCGAAAAATTGTATTAAAAAATAATGATATTGATGCCGATGCTTCAGAAATTATTGATTTAGGACATGTGGGTGAAGTCGAAAGTATGGATCCATCAATTTTAAATATGTTAGGGAATAGCGATTTTATTCCGGTGATTGCGCCAATTGGGGTAGGAAAAGATGGCTTTTCTTATAATATCAATGCTGATTTAGTTGCGGGAAAAGTCGCCGAAATTTTAAGTGCAGAAAAATTATTATTATTAACCGATATTGTGGGAATTTTAAATAAAGAAGGAGAATTATTAACCGGTTTATCGATTAAAGATGTTGAAAAACTGATTAAAGATGGCACGATTACCGGAGGCATGATTCCCAAAACTCGTTGTGCAACTGATGCGTTAAAATCAGGGGTTTCTTCAGTGCATATTATCGATGGTCGCGTGGAAAATGCGGTATTACTTGAATTATTTACTAAACAAGGAATTGGTACTTTATTGCATTAAAAACAGTAGAGACGTTGCCCTGCAACGTCTCTACACAATTTCAATATCGCATAAAAATGATCAATGCGTAATTAAAAATCGAATCGCATCTAAACGTAATTGTGCCGCATTAATATTTTCATGTAATAAAATGGTGACATCTTTCAGTTGTTCGATTTCTTCTTCTTTAATACTAGGATTAATTTTTTTCAATCTCACTAAACGTTTAATTTCACCCGTTAATGAAGCTAACATTTGTTGATGACTTTGCTTAATTAATTCAGACATTTGTTTTTTCGCTTTTAATTCCGCTGATTTTAGCAATTCTAAAATCGCTTTGCGTTCAGTATTTAAAAAACGACTAATTTGTTCTGCATTAATCGGTTCAGCCGTTTCTTGAAAACTCTGATGACTAATTATTTCGGATAAATCACGATGTTGTTCATCAATTAAAATCCGAATTGGCGTGTGCGGTAAAAAGCGTTGCACTTGTAAATAATCCGGCGCACTACATTCAACAATAAACAACATTTCTAATAAAAATTGTCCAGCAATTAATTTCGGATGTCGAATCACACTTGCACTCGCATTTCCGGTTTCAGTCGATAAAACCAAATCCATTGCCGCTGTCACCATTGGATGTTCCAAAGTGATAAATGCCATATCTTCTCGGGCTAATGCAATTTCACGATTCACCGTAACCGTCATTCCCTCTTCGATTAAAAAAGGAAAATGCGCCACTCGTAAACTTTCACTCGGACGTAATATATAACAATCCTCAGAATGCGCTTCAATATCTACGCCAAAACAATCGAATAAAGCTTCAGTATAACTCCATAAATCTTGTTGCTCTTGTTGTTGCATTAATTTAATTAAAGCATTTGCTTGTTGCGGACGACAAGAATTTAATTCCAATAATTGATCTCGACCATGTTGTAATTGCCATTCAATTTCAGCCGTTAATTGTTGCGTTTTTTCAATAAAAGCTTCAATTATTGTCCAATCTTGCGAATGTAATAATTGATTTAATTCGGTTTCTAATTGATCAGCCACCGCTTGAGCCGCAGAACAATTCCGATGAAACGCATTTAAACCTTCATCATACCAACGATATAGAATATGTTGTGGACTTTTTTCGATATAAGGAATATGTAATTGAATAATTTGTTTTTGTCCAATTCGATCTAAACGCCCAATTCGCTGTTGTAATAAATCAGGATTAGTCGGTAAATCAAATAAAATTAAATGATGCACAAATTGGAAATTACGTCCTTCGCTCCCTATTTCGGAACAAATTAAAATTTGCGCTGAACTTTCTTGATCAGCAAAATAAGCGGCAGCGCGATCACGTTCTACAATCGTCATTTTTTCATGAAAAACCGCAGCAGCAATTCCCCGTTGACGTAAAGCTTGTTCTAATTCAATAACGGTTTCTGCTAAATGACAAATTAAAACGACACGTTGAGGTTTTAAAACTTTTAATTGATTAATCAGCCATAAAAAATACGGGTCTTCGCGTAATTGATTTGGATTAGCAATTCCGCTTAAAGGATAAGCAGTTCGTTGACGTTGAGGAAATCCTTGTACCGTTTGACGTGAATTGCGAAATAAAATGCGACCCGTACCATGATGATCTAATAAAACCTGAATTAATTGCTCTTTAGCGGCTTCGGATTTCTTAGGATGATTTAAATCATTTAACCATGTTTCGACATTATCATGTTTGACCAATTGTTTTAAATCATCGTGTGCTTTTTTCTCTAAATTTTCGCCGGCTAATAAAGCTTTTGCCGCAATTGCTACCGGTTCAAATTGTTGTTCTTCTGCTAAAAAAACGGCAAAACTATAAAAACGATCGGGGTCTAATAAACGTAATCGCGCAAAATGACTTTGTTTACCTAATTGTTCCGGTGTTGCGGTTAATAAAATTAATCCTGGCGTAACTAATCCTAATTGTTCCACAAATTGATAATCCGCACTAGGATGTTCAGGATGCCATTCTAAATGATGCGCTTCATCAACCACCACCATATCCCAATTCGCAGTTAAAGCTTGCGCTTGTCGTTTCGGATAACGCGAAAAAAATTGCTGACTGGCTAAAATTAATTGTTCCGATAAAAATGGATTGTCTTTTCCGGTCGATTCTAAACAACGACTTTCATCAAATAGACTAAAGCGTAAATTAAATCGGCGTAACATTTCGACTAGCCATTGATGTAATAAACTTTCTGGAACAATAATTAATACACGCTCAGTTAATTTATTTAATAAACGATAATGTAAAATTAATCCCGCTTCAATCGTTTTACCTAATCCGACTTCATCAGCTAACATAATTCTGGGGGCAAATCGATTCGCTGCTTCATATGCAATATATAATTGATGCGGAATTAATGAAGTGCGTCCGCCTTGTAATCCTTTAATTGGCGATTGTTGATGTTGTTGTAATTTACGCCAAGTTTCATAGCGCAATAAAAACCAATGACTAGGATCAAATTGTCCACTAAATAAACGTTCTTGTGGTTTATTAAATTGTAAACGATGATTTAAATCAATTTCTTCTAATTCAATTTTATCGCCTTGTTCCGTAATACCGCTATAAATTAATAAGCCTTTTTGAGAACGAATTTTTTTAACCGTGATTTTGAGATTATCAATCGATTCAATAATATCCCCTACCGCAAATTGTACTCGAGTTAATGGCGCGTTATCTCGGGCATAAATTCGTTTTGCACCGGTAGCTAAAAATAAAACCGTTACTCGATTTAAACTGACATCAGCAATTAATCCTAAACCTAATTCTGATTCAGTATGACTCATCCAACGTTGACCACAAATAAAATCACTCATTTAGCAATAAAACCTATTAAAATGGATTGGTTAAACAAAAATTGATTTTTATTTTAGCAGATTTTTCACAACCGCTTGATTGTGAATTTTAAAAATAACTTTTATTTAATTATCACTATGCAAAACGTTTTAATCACCGGTGCTTCGGGATTTATTGCTCAGGTTTTAATTCGCCAATTAATCCAACTGCCGCTAAAAATCACCGCTTTAGTGCGCCAGCCCGCTACTTTAACCGTCGATAAAACACTGTATTTAGAGTTAACTGACTCTGTTTGGCACAGCAATCCCTGCGAAGGCATAGATACGGTATTTCACTTAGCCGGTTTAGCACACGAATTGAGCGGAAAAATAACAAATCATGATAAATATCATCAAGTTAATTATCTAGCGACGGAAAAATTATTGCACGCAGCACAACAAGCTGGAGTCAAACGATTTATTTATTTAAGTAGCGTAAAAGCGGTGGGCGATTGTGAAAATTGCAGTGACGAATCGTGGTCAGCTCCAGCAACGACCCTATATGGACAATCAAAATATGCGGCAGAACAACGAGTTTTGACAGAAAATCAAATTGCGCATTCAGTAGTAATTCGCCCGTGCATGGTGTATGGCAATACTGATAAAGGACATTTGCCACAAATGATTCGCGCGATTGCAAAAGGATGGTTTCCGCCTATGCCGCCGATTGCGAATCGACGTTCGATGATTCATGTTGAAGACGTAGCGCGAGCGATGATATTAGCAGCTCAATTACCAGCGGCTGCGAATCAATGTTATATTGTTACCGATGGGCAAATTTATTCAACTCGAGAATTATATCAATGGATTTGCATCGCTTTAAAACTCCCCATTCCCCGTTGGTATTTACCGCTTAAGAGTTTGCAATTCGCGGCATTAATCGCTGATTATTTACAATTGCTAATTCATTATACTTTACCGTTTAATTCAGAAAAATTAACCAAATTAATCTCCAATGCTGAATACTCGTCAAATAAAATTCAAACCGAATTAGGTTTTCAAGCACAGTATCAATTAAAAAATAGTATAGCAGAAATAGTCGCGTATTTATCTAAAAATAAATTTATATGTTAAGTATTATTATACTCATTGTTTTATTAAGCAGTTTTATATTAACCGGTTGGTTTCAAAACTATTCCCGTCAATCCAATTTATTAGATCATCCTAATCATCGCAGTTCACATTCTCAACCTACGCCTAGAGCTGGGGGGGTAATTTTTGTCAGTATTTTTCTAATTGGATTAACTATTTCAATTCAGCAACAGTGGATAATCATGCCGAATATTGTTTTTAATCGTCTTTTAATTGCTGCAATTTTAATTTCTGGAATCGGTCTACTCGATGATTATTATTCAATTGCGACTCAATGGCGATTTTTAATTCAATGTATAGCGGTTATGATTAGTATAAGTAGTTTCTCAAATTTACCTTTGATTTCTATCGCTAATCATTTATTGGATTTAGGTTTATTTAGCTATTTATTGTATAGTTTTGCTAGTCTATGGTTAATTAATTTATATAATTTTATGGATGGAATTGATGGATTAGCCGCCACAGAAGCTATTTTAGTGAGCATTACAATGGCAGTTTTATTTTTATTTAAATCACAAATTGAATTAAGTTTAATATTAGGATTATTAACTGCCAGCATTAGCGGATTTTGGTTATGGAATTGGTCGCCCGCAAAAATTTTTATGGGCGATATTGGCAGTGGTTTTTTAGGATTTATGTTTGCAATTTTAATCTTAATTTCTGCTATTAATGATCCGATTTATTTTTATAATTGGTTAATTTTATTATCACCGTTTATTGTCGATAGCAGTTTAACTTTAATCCAAAGAATATTCGCAAAAGAAGTTTGGTATCAAGCTCATGCGAATCACAGTTATCAAATTTATAGCCGTTATTTAATGCAAAAATATGCGCAATCTGTTGAATTAAATCTTGCTCGCAGTTTAGCTCATAGACAAGTGAATTATTTATTAATCATTATTCATTTATTTTGGCTATTACCTTTAGTAATTTTGCTAAATTATTATCCGCAATTAGACTTAATATTATTAATAATAGCCATCATCCCCTTGATAATTATAGATTTTTGGATTAAGCAAATTAAATGCGTAAAATAAAACTAAATAAAATATCATTTTTGGTTTACGATAGGCTTTATCTATTTTAAAATAGAATCTTATTTTATGTTGAGAGAGATTTTCTGATGTTACTTAAAATGATTGCCGCTTTAATTCCAGCAATTGCGTTGATATTTGGTTTATATACCGCTTCTACTCAAGCCAGTGTGCGCGATATTCAACGAGCTTTTGCGACTCAAAAAAGTAATTTACAAGTGTCAGCCCAAGGCAGAATTGTTAAATCTTTGCCGGATGATATAGAAGGCGATAGACACCAACGTTTTTTAGTACAATTATCGCCGCAATTAACAATATTAATTGCACATAATATCGATATTGCACCCAAAATTGACACCTTAAAAGTAGGTAATAGAATTCAATTTTATGGCGAATACGAATGGAATGAATTAGGCGGCGTTGTTCATTGGACGCATCATGATCCACAACAACGTCATCCAAATGGCTGGTTGAAATATTTAGGACGCACTTATCAATAAGTTCGGTAATTAAATAATTAATGCGGTACTTTTAATTTGTACATACACTTTCATCCCAATTTGTAAATGCAATTGTTGCCAAGATTTACGCGTAATTTGGGCTAATAATGGCTGTTGATTTAAATGCAAACGTACCATTAATTGTTGTTGATTATTTTCAATACAATCCTTAATTTCGGCGGGTAAAATATTTAAAATACTGCTAAATTGCGGATATTCTAAACAAATACTGACATCAGTAGCACCAATTTGTAAACGAAATTCATTACCTATATTTGCCTTAATATAAGGTAAATATAGTCGCCCCGCTGGAGATTCAATTTCAGTTAAACCATTTTCTTGATCATGAGTCATAATTGTGATTAACCAAACCGTTGTAGCTACCATAAATTCGCTTTTTATCCATGATAATTGTGCAAGGGTTTCGGTTAATCCACCCGCAGTCATTATTTTGCCCGAATGTAAAATCACTACATAATCGGCTAATCGTATTAATTCCTGTAAATCATGCGTGACATAAATGATTGGAATCTGAAATTGTTTGGTTAATTGCGTTAAAAATGGCAAAATTTCTTGTTTACGCAAATAATCTAAATTCGCTAATGGTTCATCCATTAATAACAATTGCGGTTGAGTTGCTAATGCTCGCGCAATTGCCACTCGTTGTCGTTCACCACCGGATAAAGAATGTGGATAACGCGCTAATAAAAATTCAATATCAAATAATTGTAATAAAAATTGCCAATATTCTGTAGAAGGTGGATGAGAAACACGCTTAATACCATATTGTAAATTTTGTTTTACCGTTAAATGCGGAAATAAATGGGCTTGCTGAAAAACATAACCTAATCGCCGTTGATGAGTAGGTAAAAAAAATGGCGGATCATTTCGCTGCCAATACTGTCCATTAATCTTAATTAATCCTTGAATTGGACGTTGTAATCCGGCAATACATTTTAATAAAGTGGTTTTACCCGATCCTGAATGACCAAATAATACGCTAATCCCTTGTGCGGGCAAAATTAAATCCGCAATTAATTCAAATTCACCTTGTTTATGATAACAATTAATCAATACCGTCATTGAATATCTATGGGAATAGGATTTTTAATAATGGTATATAATAAAATTAAAGCAAATAGTGAAAATAATAATAATACCGAAGCTAATTGATGCGCCTCAGTATATTCTAAAGCCTCAACATGATTATAAATTTGTACAGAAACGACTTGAGTTTGATTTGGAATATTACCCCCGACCATTAATACCACTCCAAATTCGCCTATGGTATGAGTAAATCCTAAAATACCCGCAGTTAAAAATCCAGATTTAGCTAATGGAATCACAATGGTAAAAAAACGATCAAGTGGATTCGCGCCTAAAGTTGCTGCTGCCTCTAAAGGCAATTGACCAATCGCAGTAAATGCGGTTTGTAAAGGTTGAACAACAAACGGTAATGAATATAACATCGATGCCATAATTAAGCCGGAAAAGCTAAAAGGTAATAATCCCCAACCTAATAATTGGGTCAATCGTCCAATCCATCCCGAAGGGCCCATAATTAATAATAAATAGAATCCTAATACGGTTGGCGGTAAGACTAAAGGCAAAGCAATTAAAGCATTAATTAATTGCTTCCATCTCGAACGAGTATTAACTAACCACCAAGCTAATGGCGTGCCTAATAATAAAATAAATAAAGTGGATAAACTCGCAATTTCAATAGTTAATTTTAAGCTAATAATATCCGCAGTAGATAACATCATTGTTTAATTGAATTGGGTAAATGATAACCATATTTTTCAATAATAGCGATGGCAATTGGAGATTTTAAAAAAGATAATAAAGCAATCGCTGCTGGATTAGCCTCCGCTTTATTTAATAATATCGCATTTTGTCGAATTGGCGTATATAAAGTTTCAGGAATTATCCACGCTGATCCTTGAGAAATTCTATTTTTATCAATTACTTGTGATAAAGCAATAAACCCTAACTCAGCATTACCCGTTTGAATAAATTGATAAGTTTGTGCAATATTTTCACCTTGAACGAATAAAGGTTGTAATTGATCCAATAATTTTAATTGTTTTAACGTTTCAATTGCTGCTACGCCATATGGAGCTAATTTAGGATCAGCAATTGCGAGATGTTTAAAACTTTTTTGAGTTAAAATTTGTCCTTGAGCATCAATTAAATTTGGAATCGCTGACCATAAAACCAATTTTCCAATCGCATATGTAAATTGACTTTGTGCAACCGCATAACCAGATTGAATTAATTGTTGTGGATGTTCTTCATCAGCAGCTAATAAAATTTCAAAAGGCGCGCCATTCTCAATTTGCGTGATAAATTTACCGGTTGAACCTAAAGATAATTTGACTTGATGTCCGGTTGTTTTTTCAAATTGATTCACAATTTCATTCATGGGTTTTGCGAAATTGGAAGCAACTGCGACTAAAGTCGTTTCAGCAAATACTGCAAAATGCCATGATAATATAATTAAAATAAAACTGTAGCGTAAATAATAATTAAACATGCTTATTATTGAATAAAAATGATCATGAATGAGAAATTAAAATCTTAATATACTTTGCGCATAAAAATAATTTAAATCTCCGGCTTCTGGAGCATTAGGGACATATTTTGCAAATGCACCTTTGAATAAATGCGCCCAACCCGTTTCGAGATTTAAACTGCTATTCATATCCCACCGTAACGAAATATCTAATTGATGTCCAATAAAATCTTTTGTGTTACCTGTTTTATCTTGTAAATTAGCAGTTGTCCACATATCTTTTGCCGCTGCTAACCAAAAGAATCGATGATCAATTTGTGCTTGAATAGTTGAATTAGGTGAGAAATTAATTCGATAACCCGGACTATTAATATTACTGCGAGAAAAGGCTCCATAAATCCCTGTCGGATTAAAATCAAATCGACGCGCACCATATAAACTATCGAAACGCTGATCAATATTATCATTGGGATTATGATCACCACTAGCATAATCATATTCAAAAGCTAATCTGGGCGACCACACTATATCAAAAGTATAGCCTATATCTAAATGTTGATACCAAGCTTTATGAGTTAAATTAAGATTATCTGTATTTAAATTAGTGGCGCGTACACTACCAAATTGTCCTATCGTTTCAGATTGAAAATCAAAATTTCCTTTAATCGGTTTAATAAATAATCGTAATCCTGGGGTGAAATAACGGCGGTTTCGAGTGGCTACTTTTTCACTATCACTTTCATCTAAATGATATAAATATAATTCACTATTGAGTTTACCCATTAAATTAAATCCTTCCAAAAAGAATCCTGAAAACCAAGTATGACCATCAGCAGTATCAAAACTTTGTCCACCTTGTAAAATATCGTTACTAGCAGAAGGATAACGATTAACGGGTAATGAAACAAAGGCTTGTAATTGCCAATTCTCATAATCGGTTAAACGAAATTTAATTGCTTCAAAACTATTAATCGTATTGCGAAAATAATTGCGTGCGACTAATCGACGACTACCTAAATTTAAAGTTTGCCGTCCAATCATAAATTCAGCACCATAACCACTATAGGCTAAATTCTGCGTTGACCAAGCTAAATAAGCTTGAATTAAATCTGTGCTATTAACTTGCGTATTATTGACTCCAGAACCCGAATCTGAACCCCATTGACGAGCATCTAAAAACTCTCCGGCAATCCGAAAATGATTTAAATGCGCAGCTAACCATAATGAGGTTTGTAATGGAATTTGCTGGTCGCCACCATTCGTGCCTTTTCGATAAGAACCACTTAAAGTTTCATAACGAGTTCTCTGTTCTATATTTAATTCCAACCAATTTGGTAATTGCAAATAATCATGTAAATTCCACACCGGTTTTTGATATTTGCTATTACCTAATAAAGCATCTGGCATTTGACTAGTAAAAGCCGCAAATGGCGGTTTAGTATATAAAGGTTTTTCAGCTTGAACACAAAATGATTGAGTAATTAAACCAATAATTATTAATGTTGAACCTAACGATAAATTTTGAAAAGACATAATGCTCCTTA
>JBEEJU010000153.1:0-2745 GCA_041169045.1 Pseudomonadota bacterium | reverse complement strand
TAAAATAACGCCGCCTCCAGCATAAATCACTGGTTGACGGGCTGATAATAATAATTCCAATGCTTTTTTAATTTGCCCGCTATGTCCTTTAGTCGCCGAATTGTAAGAACGCAAACTGACTTTTTTGGGATAACTATAAGGGATTTTAATTCTAGGATCAGTAACATCTTTAGGAATATCAATCACAACCGGACCTGGACGACCCGTTGTCGCAATATAAAAAGCTTTTTTAATAGTTACAGCTAATTCATCAACACTTTTGACCAAAAAATTATGCTTAACACAAGGGCGAGTAATACCGATCATATCAACTTCTTGAAATGCATCACTACCAATTACCGGCGTGGGAACTTGTCCTGAAATGACCACTAAGGGAATAGAGTCCATAAAAGCAGTGGCAATTCCGGTAATCGCATTGGTGGCGCCCGGTCCAGAAGTGACTAACACCACCCCAGCTTTACCCGTAGCACGCGCATAACCGTCGGCTGCATGAGTCGCTCCTTGCTCATGTCTGACCAGAATATGTTTAACTTCTTGCTGATGAAACAGCGCGTCGTACAAATGTAATACCGCACCTCCCGGATAACCAAAAATAAATTCTACTCCCTCGTCTTTCAAACATTGGATTACAATTTCTCCGCCACTTAATTCCACGCTTACGTCCTCAATATTCAACCAAAATTTCGGTTATTTTAGTTTGTGTTACGAATTATTATTTATAATGTCATTTAAGATTATACTGATTTAACTTATTTAATTCAAAACCATTAAGTTGAATTGAATTGGTTTTTAAATTTTACTCAATGTGAGTTAAACCTTTAATCATTCAGTGACATTAAAAATATTTTACTCTTAACTGTTATTCAATCAATTTATTTTAACATGAATTATTTAATTGTCGTTCGCCAATTTTTTAATAAATTTTTAGGAACACTAATATTAATCACTTCGCCATTACGTTCAACGTTAGCATCAATACTCGGTTGTGCTAATAATTGTTCTAGCATCGATGGATCGCTTTCTAAATCTGCAAAATCATAGCCACTGATTGAAATAATTTTATCCGCAGGCAATAAACCCAATGCAGTTGCAGTTTCTGTTGAATTTAATACAAATCCATCAGCAGCACGTCCTACACTTAAAATTGTTTCTGTAGTTTCTTGATTTGCATTACTAGACCCATTATTTAACTTCATTTCCAAATTGGGATTATCCAATTTTACCGAAGAATGTGGTAGTTCTAATAATTCAATTTGCCCATCATGCTCAATTTGCACCGCTTCCGGCAAAATCAAATGCACTTTCCAACCTTGCGGCAATTCATCTCCTTTGACATAATCTTTAGCCATGCCTCCTGTTTGCGCAATTAATGCCACCGCTTTGTCTGGACGTAAAGCCACATAAATAATACCATGTAACTCTAAAGGTTGTTGCGTTTTAGGCACTTCGCCCTGCGCATGTGTCACTGTTGAGGGTTTCGCCACAGACTCTTGACCAAAAAGATAAGCAGATAAAATCGTTCTCAGGGCATTTTGCGCCTCCATCGCAACAGTTGAAACCGGGTGCCCCATGGTCATCGTCATTGAAGGTGGATTTACAGTGAGCGGTGCTGATTTCGATACCCAAGAAAAATTTGACGGAACCCCCATTCCGCGGACAAATCCTAGATAAGCCCCACCCGCCATCGTCAAAATTCCCAGAGCGGCAATCGTTGCAAATTTTTTGGATTTCAACACCATAATGATTGCCAAACTTTTCTATCTAACATTTAACCACATTTACTTTCGCCACAATTTAAACAAGTCATACACCCGTCCATCAAAATCACCGCTTGAATATGACATTTGTTACACAAAGTCGCTTGAGCTGGAAAGGTGTGAACTTCGTCAATCATCGCTGTATCTCGATGACGAACTTCAAATTCTTGACGTTTTGCTAATAAAAATTGTTGTTGATGTTCATCCAATTCATTGATCGTCAACATGCCAATCTGCCGCATATGGGTTTCAATCGCGCAACCAATCTCAGCAACTAACGATGGCATAAAAACTCCACCTTTTTTAAAGTAGCCACCTTTGGGATCAAAAATACCTTTTAATTCTTCAACCAAAAAAGTGCTATCGCCCCCTTTACGAAAAATCGCGGAAATCACTCGAGTCAGTGCTATCATCCATTGAAAATGCTCCATGTTCTTGGAATTAATAAAAATTTCGTAGGGACGACGTTCTTCATACTCAGTACCCGCATTTAAAATCATATCGTTAATCGTGATGTACAACGCATGTTCAGATTGAGGCGTTTTAATTTTATAGGTTGAGCCTAATAAAATATCAGGACGCTCCATATTTTCATGCATACTTTCGACCGGATCGTCATTGATTGGCAAAGGTTTTTCTTCAGTCATTACCTTGTAACCCACAATTTTTTTATCAATTTTTATCGTCACTCTTTTTCTCTTCAAAAAATATAAACCCGTTGTTACATTTTTTTTTTAACGCCGTTAAACCAAAATCATGGTTTAACAATTGTACTTTTTAACAATTCGTTTTAGACTAAGGCTCTACACTTAAACTTTATTTCCATGAGGATGATCATGACTATAAAACCCTCGTTATTCGCTGTCACTGCAATAGCCGGTTTGTTAAGCAGCCTTAGTTTTGCTGGTACGCCAACTAATACTTTAGGCTATATTGATCCCGGAACTTCTGTCACTGCCGTTTGTAGTGCCAGTCGTTTTTTTCCCGG
>JBEEJU010000152.1:0-18690 GCA_041169045.1 Pseudomonadota bacterium | reverse complement strand
CAATTTGTCCATACTCGCCCCGCTTGTAATTGTCTGCCCATGCGATAAGCGCGATTTAAATCTCGCGTCCATAATCCCGCGCCTAATCCAAATTCACTATCATTAGCAATCGATAAAGCTTCGGCTTCATTGGTGAAAGTCGTTACTGCCACTACTGGTCCAAAAATTTCTTCTTGAAAAATGCGCATGGTATTTCGACCTTTTAATAAAGTCGGTTGAATATAATAACCACCACTGAATTCTGTCGATAAAATTTCACAATTGCCACCAATTAAAACTTCAGCTCCTTCGGCTTTGCCAATTTCAACATAATTCAAAATCCGATCGAATTGTTCTTGCGAAGCTTGTGCACCAATCATGGTTTCAGTATCTAAAGGATTACCGCGTTTAATTTGTTTAATTCGCTGTAAAACTTTATCAATAAATAGATCGTAAATCGATTCTTGAATTAATAATCGGGACGGACAAGTACAAACTTCACCTTGATTAAAAAAGGCTAATACCGTTCCTTCAATACATTTATTTAAAAACGCATCTTCTTGTTCCAAAATATCCGCAAAATAAATATTGGGTGATTTACCACCTAATTCGACCGTTGAAGGAATAATATTTTCCGCGGCGCATTTTAAAATATGCGATCCAATTGGCGTAGAACCGGTAAAAGCAATTTTGGCAATTCGAGAATTAGTTGCTAAAGCATGACCCGCTTCTTCACCATATCCATTCACAATATTAATTACGCCCGAGGGCAGTAAATCGCCGATAATTTCAATCAATTTTAAAATAGAAACCGGGGTTTGTTCAGCGGGTTTTAATATGACACAATTTCCGGCGGCTAATGCTGGGGCTAATTTCCATGCTGCCATTAATAAAGGGAAATTCCAAGGAATAATTTGCCCAACTACGCCTAAAGGTTCGTAATAATGATATGCAACAGTATTTTTATCAATTTCACTAATTCCACCTTCTTGGGCACGAATACAACCGGCAAAATAACGGAAATGATCAGCGGCTAGAGGAATATCAGCGGCTAAAGTTTCTCGAATCGGTTTACCATTATCCCAAGTTTCAGCAACGGCTAAGATTTCCAAATGCGATTCAATTCGATCGGCAATTTTTAATAAAATAGATGCGCGTTCCGTAACCGAAGTTTGCCCCCAATTTTCTCGGGCAGCGTGAGCGGCATCTAAGGCTAATTCAATATCTTCAGCATCCGAACGTGGAATTTCACAAATCAAAGCACCATTGACTGGACTGTAATTGTGGAAATAACGTCCATTTACCGGAGCCGTCCATTGTCCATCAATATAATTTTCATAACGTGGTTTAAAATCAACCATTGCGCCATCGCTTCCGGGTTGTGCATAAATCATAAATTTTCTCCTTAACTCATTGAATTTGCTTAATTATCGACTCGAGTCGCAGACCATTCCCAAGTATTACCTTTGGTATTTTTCGCCGTTCCTGACATCACATTCGCACCGGATAATACGCCTTGATATTGAGAAAATTTATTGTTGTAATAAAATTTAACCGTGTCACGATCTTGTTCCCAAGTATCATTATCCGGCGTTTTATCATTGGGATGACGCGAATGCAAAACGCCATTTTCAGCAAATTCAATATCATAGTTCCATTGTTTGTCCGTATAATGCCATTTCGTTCCCACTAAAGAAGGAATATCCTCAGAATTGGCGTTATTTCCCGTTGTAGCACAGGCAGTTAATGATAAAACACTTGCAAATAATAAATGTCCGCTTAGTTGACTGAATTTCATCATGATTGTCCTCAATTTAATCATTAGTTTGATAAAGTTACGCTTTAGATTAGCACATTTAAGCGAACGATTTAAATTTTTTATTGATTGCAAAATAGATTAGGGTCTAATTCAGTATAATAGAATAATTAATTATGGAAATAGTTTTTATCTTTAATTTAGAAACGGGAGCAATTGATTGAGTAAAAATTCGATTAATTGATGATTGAGAGTTAGATTATGAATTTTGTCATATGCAGTTTAATTTATTTATTTTTGCAGGAGAGTTTATGAAAAATATAAGGCGTTTAAAAAAGATTCAATTCGCTTTAATCTCCATCATTTCATTGATATTGATGACATCAGTGAAGGCGGATTATATTTCTGAGGCAATTCACAGTCAGCAATTATTCAAAACCGATCAAACTTGGTTTCATCAACCATTGGTTTATCCACCAGGACAAGCCGAATTAACCAGTTTGGTGGTTGAAATTGCCCCGGGGGGAGAAACCGGTTGGCATTTGCATCCGATTCCTTCATTAGAATTGGTTTTAGAAGGAACCGTAGAGGTCAAATTAGCCGATGGAACGGTAAAACAATTTCATGCGGGCGAGTCTTTTTCTGAAGTATTGAATACGATGCACAATGGTAAAAATATTGGCGATAAACCGATGAAGTTATTAATTTTTTATGCCGGTGCTAAAGATCAACCTTTAACAATTGCTCATCCTGAATTTATCCCAACTCATTAATCAAATTAATTTGCTATTATGACCGCCAATTTTACTGCACCTTCTCGATTTACTCCCGATTCTCATCAACGAAATCAAGATAAATTAGCCAAAATTCCGATTAAAATTGAATCTAGCGAGCAATATTTAGCTAAACCGAAATGGATTCGGATTAAATTAGCTTCAAATCCGAAGATTGATTCTTTAAAACAAATTTTACGCCATAATCAATTACACACGGTTTGTGAAGAAGCCGCTTGTCCGAATTTAGCAGAATGTTTTGCTAAAGGTACGGCAACTTTTATGATTATGGGCGATTTATGCACTCGTCGTTGTCCATTTTGTGATGTCGCTCATGGTCGTCCTCAACCTTTAGATGAACAAGAACCGGAGAAATTAGCCCAAACTATTGCCCAAATGCAATTGAAATATGTAGTAATTACGTCAGTAAATCGTGATGATTTACGCGATGGAGGCGCAGGACATTTCGCAGTTTGTATTGCGGCAATTCGACAATTGAATCCACAAATCAAAATTGAAATTCTAGTGCCTGATTTTCGTGGAAGATTAGAAATTGCTTTAGAAAAATTATCTACGCAATTATCAGATGTTTTTAATCATAATTTAGAAACGGTTCCGCGTTTGTATTTACAAGCTAGACCCGGATCTAATTATCAACATTCATTAAATTTATTAGCTGCCCATTTTCAAAAATATCCCCAAATTCCTACGAAATCGGGATTAATGGTGGGCTTAGGCGAAACGCCAGAAGAAATTTTACAAGTGATGCAAGATTTACGCGATCATGGCTGTTCAATGCTGACTTTAGGGCAATATTTACCGCCGAGCAAAGCGCATTTACCGGTACAAGCTTATATTTCCCCAGAGCAATTTGATTGGTACGCGCAACAAGCTAAAACCTTAGGTTTTATTCAAGTAGCAAGCGCGCCTTTAGTACGTTCTTCTTATCATGCGGATTTACAAATGCAACATTTTCAACAAACTATTCAAGCGAAATAGTTATTAAAATAAAATCGCTAAACTGATTAAAATCGAAGCACCGGTGACAATCATTAAAGTCGTAGAATGATTATCGGCAATATTTTGTCTTAATTGAGCTAATTCACGATTGTGATTTAATAATTGTTGATTCATTTGGGCTGAACTTTCTAAAGCCTGAAATAATAAATTTGGAATTTCAGGAAATTTTGCAGCTAATTCAGGAAACTGTTTAAAAGCTTGTTTAATTTTTGCTTTAGGTCCTAAACGTTGTTGAAACCAATCTTCTAAAAAAGGTTTAGCGGTTTGCCATAAATCTAATTCGGGATAAAGTTGTCGCCCTAAACCCTCAATATTTAATAAAGTTTTTTGTAATAAAACCAATTGCGGTTGTACCACCATTTCAAAACGTCTAGCAGTTTGAAATAAACGTAATAACAATAATCCAAACGAAATATCTTTTAATGGTTTTTCAAAAATAGGTTCACAAACGCTACGAATGGCGGCTTCAAATTCTTCAATTCGAGTATGACTAGGTACCCAACCCGATTCGATGTGCATTTGTGCCACTCGACGATAATCGCGATTAAAAAAGGCTAAGAAATTTTCAGCTAAATAATGCTGATCAGAAATCGATAAACTACCGATAATGCCAAAATCAACTGCGATATATCGATCGGGAATCTGTACAAAAATATTTCCCGGGTGCATATCGGCATGAAAAAAATTATCACGAAAAACTTGAGTAAAAAAGATTTCTACGCCGCGTTCAGCCAATTTTTTAAAATCCGCGCCTTCATTTTTTAATTGTTGAATATCTCCAACTGGAATGCCATAAATTCTTTCCATCACCATAATTTTATTGCGCGTATGTTCCCAATACACTTCTGGCACATATAATAACGGCGAATTTTCAAAATGGCGGCGAATTGTGGAAGCATTGGCCGCTTCACGAATTAAGTCTAATTCATCTAAAGTAGTTTTTTCAAATTCAGCCACTACTTCTACGGCTCGTAAACGTTTTGCATCCGTCCAAAAACGTTCAGCAATTTTTGCCAATTCATATAATAAACCCACATCAGAATAAATTTGATTTTCAATATCTGGACGTAAAACTTTGACAATCACTTGTTTGCCATTGTGTAAAGTCGCAGTATGAACTTGAGCCACTGAAGCAGAAGCTAATGGAATTGAATTAAAATGTAAAAACGCTTGTTGAATTGGTAAATGTAGTGATTTTTCAATAATTTGAATCGCTAATTCGCCTGAAAATGGCGGTACGCGATCTTGTAATTTAATGAGTTCATCAGCAATATCTTCCGGTAATAAATCACGCCTAGTCGATAATGCTTGTCCAAATTTGACATAAATAGGACCTAAATCTTCGAGAATTCGCCGAATCCGAACAGCGCGTGATTCAGTTGGTTTGCGTAGCCAATAATTAGGTGATAAAAAAACTAAATAACGAATCGGTCTAAATAAATGCGTTTTTAAAATGATTTCATCTAATCCATGAAACATCATTACCCAATTAATATGAATTAATCGCATTAAAATTTTAAAACGTCTGATCATGATTCGTTAATTGAGTTGAGTATATAAGCGTTGAATTCGCGCCATTAAACGATCATGATCCATACGCAATTCATCGACTTGAGTATAAAAAATATCTGCTTCGGCTTTAGCGGGTAAATCTTTGGTTTCTTGTTGTAAAAACTCGCTTAAATTTAACGATAATATCGATAAAAATTGCTGAGTCCATTGCGCTGTTTGATGAAATTGTTGACTACAATAATGTGCAACTGTTTCACCGGTATATTGCGCTAATTTTTGCTCAAAATTAGGCTGTAAATTTTTAAATAAATGTTGAAATTGTCTGGCAACTTCTAAATCACCTTGAATATGAATCTGCTGTTGATGAATGAATCGCATCGGCTGTTGACTTAATCCCAACCACGCAAAATCAAATAGAGTTCCGCTGAATTCAGTATCCACTTTCCCTGAATATTCGGCTAAACAATGCAGATTAAATTGACTTAGTTTTAGATAAAGGATTTCATTAAAAGGTAAAATACGAATGGCAATCACTTTACCGCTTAATGGAATTAATAAGGTAGATGAATTATCGACTAAATTCAAATAAGAATTGACCGCTATTTCTATTTTAGAGAGTAATAAAGATTTTAACATCATCAATTAAAATTTATAACCTCTATGCACAGCCACAATTCCCTGAGTTAAATTAAAATATTCACAACGTTCAAAACCAACTTGTTGCATCATTTGTTTTAATTCAGTTTGTTTAGGGTGCATTCTAATGGATTCGGCTAAATAACGATAACTGGATTCATCTTTAGCAACCACCGCGCCAATTTTAGGCAATAAATGAAATGAATAAGCATCATAAATTTTTTGCATAAGCGGATGAGTAGGATGGGAAAATTCTAAAATAATTAATCGTCCCCCGGGTTTCAAAACCCGAAAAATAGAAGCTAAAGCGGCATTTTTATCCGTCACATTACGCAAACCAAATCCAATACAAACACAATCAAAAGTATGATTATTAAACGGTAAAGATTCGGCATTTACTTGCGCATATTCAATATCCGCAAAGCCTTTATCAATTAAACGATTGCGACCATTATTTAACATTGCCGCATTAATATCTGCTAAAACGACTTGTCCAGAATGACCCACGCGATTTTTAAATAAAATGGTCAAATCGCCAGTGCCTCCAGCTAAATCCAAAACTTTTTCATTACGCCGAACATGACTTAATTCAACTGCAATTCGTTTCCATAATCGGTGAATTCCAAAAGACATTAAATCATTCATTACATCGTAATGATCAGCCACCGAATCAAAAACATTACGGACTAATTTTACTTTTTCTTCAACGGGAACTTCGGTAAAACCAAAGTGGGTGGTATTATCATCGGTCATAATTTTAAAATAAGGCAATAGATTAAAAATAGGGTGAAAAATTAAGCAAGCTTTTGTTTATAAAAATCGATAATGGTTTGCAAAATTCCCAAAATATTTTCTAAATGATTAAAATAATAATAATGTTTATCAGCCGTAATAACATTTTGCTCTAATTGTAGAAATAACCAATTATCTGCATTAGTCACACAACCATAAATCGTTTCAATAGCATATCCCTGTTTTTGATTAAATATTTTAGCTCCAAGCATTTGCGCCACACATTGAGCAATACTGTGTTCAATATCGTGTTTTTTGGCTTCAATTAAACAAAATAAAGGGCAATCTAAACCAATCGTATTATTATTTTTAGCCAAAATAAAATCACATTCACCAAACAAACCTTGAGATTTATCCGCATTTAAAGTTTCACCTGAATAAATCGTAAAATAATCTTGATTGCGTTTTTTAATGTCTAGCAAAATGGGCAAAATAATTTGCTCACTACGCGCTTTTTCACTCCCTTTAGGTAATTTTAAAGTTTCAGCCAAAATCATGCTTAGAAATTCACTGCTTTTAATCGGCGTAAAATTAGGGAATAATTCAGCGCGATTATCTTTTAATTGAAATTTATGTTTTAAATCTTCTAAGCTATAACTGGTATAAGACATGATAAAAATGAATGACCAAAAATATATTTTGCTTTTTTGATTATAATAATGGTTGGGGTATTTTTTGAATTACAAAATATATCGACTTAAATCTTCATCTTCTACAAAAATACTTAAATGATTATTAACGTAATTCGCATCAATAGTTAAATTTTTATCTACAATATCAGGCGCGGAAAACGAAATTTCTTCTAATAATCGTTCTAAAATCGTATGTAATCGCCGCGCGCCAATATTTTCGGTGGTCTCATTTACTTGCCAGCCTAATTCAGCAATTCGTTGAATACCATCTATGGTAAAATTTAATTCGATTCCTTCGGTCGCTAATAACGCTTTATATTGTTCCGTTAATGACGCATTAGGCTCGGTTAAAATCCGAACAAAATCTTCAGCAGTTAATGCTTCTAATTCCACTCGAATGGGAAATCGACCTTGTAATTCAGGAATTAAATCCGAAGGTTTTGTTAAATGAAAAGCCCCCGAAGCAATAAATAAAATATGGTCGGTTTTTATCATGCCAAATTTAGTGCTAACTGTGCTACCTTCGACTAAAGGCAATAAATCCCTTTGCACGCCTTCGCGCGAAACTTCACCGCTACTTCCGCCTAATTCTGAACGTTTACAAATTTTGTCAATTTCATCTAAAAACACAATACCATTTTGTTCAACAGCATGAATTGCCCGTTGTTTTATTTCATCTTCATTAATTAATTTTGCCGCTTCTTCTTCTTGTAAAACTTTCAGCGCGTCTTTAATTTTCATTTTGCGCGATTTAGTTCTACCGCTATTCATATTTTGAAATAAGCCTTGTAATTGATGGGTCATTTCTTCCATTCCAGGAGGGGCCATAATTTCGACTCCAATTGGCGAACTAACATCAATTTCAATAGTTTTTTCATCCAATAAACCTTCGCGTAATTTTTTACGCATTTTCTGCCGCGTTGTGGTTTCGGATTCGGATAAAGTGCCGCTTTCTGCCGAAGGTAATAAAATATCTAAAATATTTTCTTCAGCTGCATCCATTGCGCGATATTGGACTTTAGCAATCGCTTCAATTCGAGTTATTTTAATCGCCATATCCGCTAAATCACGAATAATGGAATCTACATCTCTACCGACATAACCGACTTCAGTAAATTTAGTGGCTTCGATTTTAATAAACGGTGCATTGGCTAATTTAGCTAATCGACGCGCAATTTCGGTTTTACCTACGCCGGTGGGACCGATCATTAAAATATTTTTCGGAGTAATTTCTTCGCGCAATTCACCGGTAACTTGTGATCTACGCCACCGATTTCGTAAAGCAATGGCGACCGAACGTTTCGCATTATTTTGCCCAATAATATGTTTATCTAATTCGCTAACAATTTCTCTAGGAGTCATTTCGCTCATGTTTTATTCTTTAGCCTCAATAGTTAATGCTTCGATGCGTAATTGATGATTGGTATAAATACAAATATCCGCTGCAATATGCAAAGATTTTTCGACAATATCGTAAGCAGTTAATTCGGTATTTTCAAATAAAGCTCTTGCTGCTGCTTGCGCATATGCACCGCCAGAACCAATCGCAATTAAATCTAATTCAGGTTCAATAACGTCTCCCATTCCAGAAATTAAAAAAGTGACTTTAGCATCGGCAATAATTAATAAAGCCTCTAATTTGCGTAATGCTCTATCGGTACGCCAATCTTTCGCCATTTCTACAGCTGCTCGAGTTAAATTGCCGCGATGTTTTTCTAATTTAGTTTCAAAATGTTCAAATAGAGTAAACGCATCGGCGGTCGCACCGGCGAATCCCGCTAAAATTTGATCGTGATATAAACGTCTTACTTTGCGAGCATTGGCTTTCATGACCGTATTGCCTAAAGTGACTTGCCCATCGCCACCGATCACCACTTGATTACCGCGTCGCACGGCAACAATCGTTGTTCCTTCAAAATTCACAGTTTCATTCCTATATATCAGATAAACAATAATGTATTTATTGATTATAATAACATATTCATTTCTATGCGTTGTTAAATTTGCAAAAAAATTATAAATCAGTTTGTTTTTTAAAGACAAATAAAAGTATTTAAAAACGAGATAATTTTAATACCGGTGATAATTTTTTTAATTCGCGCATAATATTCGCTAAATGTACGCGATCATGTACCGATAAAGTAATCACATCTATCGATACTTTGGCATCTTGATGCGTAATACTAACGTTTTCAATATTCGATTTCATTCTTGAAATCGTTGAAGTAATCATGGCTAATGTTCCGGGTTGATTTAACACTTCTAAACGAATACCAGCAGAAAATTCACCCACCGTTTCTTTTGCCCATTCAACTTCTAACCAATGCGGACGACGTTTACGACCTTCTAAATTATTTCCGCATTCGTGATGATGCACTACAATGCCTTTTCCGGGATTAAAAAAACCAATAATTTGATCGCCCGGAATAGGTCGGCAGCATTTTCCTAATGTAACGACCATTCCTTCAGTGCCTTTAATTGCCAAAGCCGTTTTATGCAATTGTTCTTTATCATCTAATTTTAAATTCGGTTGTAAATCGCCTTGTTTTAATTGTTTGGCAATTAGAAAAGGCATTTTATTACCCAAACCAATTTCTTCAAAAATTTGATCTAAAGATTGTTTTTTTAATACTTTTAATAAATTTTGAATTTTTATTGACTCAATTTGCTCTAACGATAAACTCATATTTTGCAATTCATGCTCTAATAATCGCTTGCCTAATTGAATCGCCTCGCGTTGTTTAAAATGTTTTAAATAGCTACGAATACAAGAGCGTGCTTTCGCCGTCATAACATAATTCAGCCAAATAGGATTAGGTCTTGCCCAAGGCGTGGTAATAATTTCGACTGACATACCATTTTCTAATTTACTTTGTAAAGGGGCTAATTGTTTATCAATGCGAGCTGAATTACAGCTATGACCTATATTAGTATGTACCGCATATGCGAAATCAACAACGGTCGCGCCTCTAGGTAATTTAATGACCTGACCTTTAGGGGTAAAAACAAAAATCTCTTTCGGAAATAAATCGATTTTTAAATTTTCAATGAACTCTAAAGAATTTCCTGCTGTTTTTTCAATTTCCAATAATTGTCTGACCCATTCATTCGCTTGAATTTGCGAAATTTTATTACTGTCTTTAGATTTATATAACCAATGCGCTGCAATTCCCGATTCGGACATTTTGTGCATGTCATGAGTTTTAATTTGAATTTCAATTGGCACACCATATGAACTGCCTACGGTGGTATGTAAACCTTGATAACCATTAGCTTTAGGCAGAGCAATATAATCTTTAAATCGTCCCGGAATCGGTTTATATAAACTATGAACCACGCCTAAAATTCGATAACAAGTATCTGCATCATCACAAAAAATTCGGAAAGCATAAACATCAAATACATCCGCAAATGAAATTTTTTTACGCAGCATTTTTTGATAAATACTAGGAATATTTTTTTCTCGTCCAATAACAACACTGCGAATCGCTAATTCATTTAAACGTTGACTAATTCGTTTTTGAATTAACTCAATAATCGCTTTACGATTGCCCCGCGCTTTTTTAACCGCATTTAATAAAACTTGATAACGCAACGGATATAAAGCTTGAAAACTCAGCAATTCCAATTGATGACGAATATCATTCATCCCTAAACGATTGGCAATTGGCACATAAATATCCATCGTTTCTTTAGCAATTCGCCGTCGTTTATCAACCGACATCACGGTTAAAGTTTGCATATTGTGTAAACGATCGGCGAGTTTGACCATAATGACGCGCAAATCCACCGCCATCGCCATGAACATTTTGCGTACATTTTCCGCTTGAGCTTCGGCGCGAGATTTGCCACCGATTTTAGATAATTTCGTTACGCCATCAACTAAATCAGCGACTTCTATACCGAATTGAATCGCGAGTTCTTTTTTAGAAACTCCAGTATCTTCAATGACATCGTGTAAAATCGCAGCCATAATCCCGTGCGCATCCATATGCATATGGGCTAAAATAGTCGCTACCGCTACCGGATGACAAATATAAGCCTCACCACTTTTACGGGTTTGTCCTTGATGCGCTTTTGCGCCGCACTGATAAGCTTGTTGAATATCCTTAACTTCAGTTGGATTTAAATATCCTTCTAAAATTCTGATCAATTGCCGCATTAATTTATCTTGCGGGGATTCAATTTCAACTTCCATTAAAGACATTCTTAACCATCCTTAAAATTTAAATTTACTCGACAGTCGTCCAACTTGATGTAAAGCATCGATATTTTCTGGAGTGACAAAACCGCCAGCGATTTCACGCAATGCCAGTACAGTATCTTTATTTTTACCGCGTTTGACAAATTCGTCCGCGCCATGACTCAATTGTCGCGCTCGTTGACTGGCTAATAAGACTAAATTAAAACGATTATTCACTTTTTCTAAACAATCTTCAATGGTGACTCGTGCCATTTAAATACCTCTGATGTTATTGGCTAATGAATGTGGTGAAAATAGTATTATATATGAAAGTGGTTAATTTGGAATCCTTAAATGCGATTGATGATGAAATAAATCGAAATTAAATTGAAAAATAAAAATTGTTTTTAAAGATATTAACAAGGATATAAAATATTCAAATTAGAGTGCTGATGATTTTCAAAATAATTGCAGCAAATACACCCGCAATCACATCATCTAGCATAATGCCTAAACCGCCATTCACTCGTTGATCAATCCATGCAATCGGTTGAGGTTTAATAATATCAAATAAGCGAAACAAAATAAATCCGATGATTAAATGCGTGATTGAAAAATCAACAAAACTCATGGTAATTAAATAGCCTACAATTTCATCCCATACAATGCCATTAAAATCATGTTCGCCTAATTTTTTGCTGGCTTGATCACAAAGCCAAATTCCGATTATACCGGTAAATAAAATAATAGCGATATACCCAATGATAGAAAATTGAGCAGAGAAATAATATACTGGAATAGCGGCTATAGTTCCCATTGTTCCAGGGGCTTTTTTGATTAATCCAGAACCAAATCCAAACGCTAAAAATAAGACAGGATCGCTAATAATTTGTCGGCAAATCAATTGGTTTTTACCATAAAAATCACGAAAAATGTTCAAAACCTTTTACCTGTAATGTTTGTAATTGTCCATGTCGTAAAATGCGTAATCCGGGTTCAGCTTCAATCATACCAATGACTTTATGATGAATAGTTAATTTTGGATAATCTTCGGCTTTAATGGTAAAACACAATTCATAATCTTCGCCTGCAATTAAAGGTAATTGCCAATCATCAGTCATTGCAATATAAGTTTTAACATCTGTGGATAAAGGTAAAGTGTCATAATCAATAATAGCACCCACTGAACTTTTTTGTAAAATATGCGTTAAATCAGCGGCTAATCCATCTGAAATGTCAATACAAGCATGAGCCAAATGGCGAATCGCTAAACCTTCATTAATTTTCGCTAAAGGGCGATGAAATCGATTTAAGGGTTGAGCAGAGTAATTACCATTATGTCCTTGGAGAATTTTTAAGCCTAATCCTGCATCTCCTATAGAACCGGTGACACAAATTAAATCTCCAGCTTGAGCGGCATTTCGGCGTAATCCTAAATGATTCGGTAAATATCCAAGTGCTTGTAAAGTCAAGGTTAAATGACCTTTTGTCGTATCACCACCGATTAAATCAATTGAATAAAGATCAGCTAGATTAAATAAACCTTCAGCAAAATCATTAAGCCATTTTTCATCAACAGAAGGCATCGTTAATGCTAAAGTGATTGCAAAAGGCTGCGCCCCCATACTCGCCAAATCACTTAAATTGACCGCTAATAATTTATGTCCTAAATCTTGCGCAGAAACGTGTTCAAAAAAATGCACATTTTGCACCATAGTATCGGTTGTCACCGCTAATTGTAAAGACTCTGGAAGCTTAATTAAAGCACAATCATCACCGATGCCTATACGATTAAAGGGATTTTTTAATGGACGCTTAAAAAAACGCTCAATTAAATCAAATTCTGATAATGACATACATAAAAAATGACAGCTAATTAATAAAATAATTCACTAGCCAAATTAAATTGACTAGTGAATGACCCGCATCTTAAAAAATAAATCTTTTTAAGAAAATCAACCGATGATTAACGCCCTAATACATCGGCACGCGCTCCTTCTGCAATAGCCGCCGCTTCAGCGATTAAATTTTGCGGAACTTTTAATTCAACCATGGTTTGCCCTAATAATTCCATAACCACATCAAAATGACTATCATTTAAACCCATTTTTACTAAACGCGCATGAGCAGCACGCATATCTTTACCGTCGTAATGATTAGGTCCGCCAAAGGCAAAAGTGAAAAAAGCTTTTTGTTTGGCTAATTGTTTTGCCATATCAGTATGATTAAAAAATCGATTAATACGATAATCGTTTAATACTTTTTGATAAAACAATTCAACAGCTGCATTGACCGCTGCTTCTCCGCCAATTCTTTCATATAAGCTGGCACTGCTTGGTGTATTTTCAGACATGTTTTCCTCAGTATTTTAAGTTAATGTTAAATGAAAAATGAATGATTGTTTATATGCTAAAATGAAAAAGGGCATTTATACAATCTGCTGATGCTTTTATTAAATAAAATCAAATGTAAACCTGCTGTTCTTCGCTAATAGGCTGTGGATAAAAAATAAAAGCAATTCAATGTTACCTGAATATTAAAAAAAAGGATAGTCCTATCACTTTAAAGAACAACTATGATTTAAAAAAAATATAATAATTAGGGATAAAACATCTGCATTAGCTATCTAGCATTGAAAATTGCAATCTCTCTTTTTTATGGATATAGATTTTGTAATAACTGGCGAAGAAATGCACATTTTTCTTCAGTGCTGCTAAACCGCAGAGTGAAACGTAATTTTTCCATACCGTCTAATTTATAAATATGTGGTTGAGTTTGAAGTAATTGAATCAGTTTTTCAACATTAATGCTCGGTTGTGATTGAAACAAAAGTCGTCCACCAGTTTGATGAATATCAATTTTTTTAATGCCCAAAGGAGTAGCTAATTGTTTTAATTCAGCTAAATCAAATAAAGTTTGCGTGGCTTCAGGTAATAAGCCAAATCGGTCGATCATTTCGACTTTTAAAGCGCGTAATTGTTGCGCATTTTCATAATTCGCAATTCTTTTATATAAGACTAAACGCGCATGAACATCGGGTAAATAATCCTCAGGAATTAATGCTGGAGCTTGTAAATCAATTTCTGTACCTTGATCCAAATTCCAATTTAATTCTGGCGTTTCTCCAGATTGTAAAGCTTTAACCGCGCGCTCTAATAATTCAGTATATAAACCAAAGCCAATTTCTTGAATTTGACCACTTTGTCCTTCGCCTAATAATTCTCCGGCACCACGAATTTCTAAATCATGAGAAGATAATAAAAAGCCCGCGCCTAAATCACCAGACATTTCCACCGCTTCTAAACGTTTAATCGCTTCTTTAGTTAATTGTTTTTTCGGTGGAATAATTAAATAAGCATATGCGCGATGATGCGATCGACCGACTCTTCCGCGTAATTGATGTAATTGAGCTAATCCTAATAAATCCGCACGGTGAATAATAATCGTATTTGCACTAGGAATATCAATTCCGCTTTCAATAATGGTGCTACAAATTAATAAATTAAATCGTTGATGATAAAAATCTAACATAATTTGTTCTAATTCTCGTTCCGGCATTTGTCCATGCGCTATTTGGATTCTTGCTTCTGGAATTAAAGCGGTTAATTGAGTAAATATATTCGGCATTGTTTTAATATCATTATGCAAAAAGAAAACTTGTCCACCGCGTTTAATTTCACGCAAACAAGCCTCTTGAATTTGCGCATCAATCCATTCACTAATAAAAGTTTTAATAGGATGTCTGCCCACAGGTGGAGTCGCAATAATTGAAATTTCTCTTAAACCAGATAACGCCATATTTAAAGTTCTAGGAATGGGCGTAGCGGTTAAAGTTAATAAATCTAATTGTTGTCGAATTTTCTTAAAATGTTCTTTTTGTTGTACGCCAAAACGATGTTCTTCATCAATAATGACTAAACCTAATTGTTTATATTGTAATTCTTTAGACAATAATTTATGCGTACCAATAATAATATCGATTTTACCTTCAGCCAATTCTTCAGCAATTCTTTTTTGTTGTTTAGCAGAAACGAATCGAGAACTCACTTCAATTCGGATAGGCCAATCCGCAAATCGATCGCGGAAATTCTGATAATGTTGTTGCGCTAATAACGTTGTTGGCACTAAAACCGCGACTTGCTGACCACTATTAACCGCAACAAATGCCGCTCGCATTGCCACTTCGGTTTTGCCAAATCCAACATCACCACAAACCACTCTGTCCATCGGTTGATCCCGACTTAAATCCGCCAAAATAGCTTCAATTGCCGTTTGTTGATCCGGCGTTTCAGCAAATGGAAAAGCTTGAGCAAATAATTGATAATCTTCAATATCAATTTCAATTCCTTTATTAGCACTTTTACCATTTGCTATTCGTCGCGCTTGTAAATCTAATAATTCAGCCGCTACATCGCGGATTTTTTCCAAAGCTTTTTTCTTAGCTTTTAGCCATTGTTCACTGCCTAAACGATGTAAAGGCGCGTTTTCCGCACTAGCTCCTGTATAACGTCCAATTAAATGCAAAGCCGAAACTGGAACATATAATTTATCCTGATTAGCATATTCTAAAGTGAGAAATTCGCCGATAATTCCGCTAATGGTTAAACTTTGTAATCCTAAATAACGACCTACGCCATGTTCACGATGAACTACCGGCGAACCGATGGTTAATTCGTTTAAATTATTAATTAAATTGTCTAATTCTTTATGAGAGGTTTTTCGTGAATGACGTTGTTGGATTTTTTCAGCAAATAATAAAGATTCAGGAATAATTGCGATTGAAATCGGTGATAAATAAAGCCCTTGTTCTAAAGTGGCGACGACTAAACATAATTTTGCTGAATGAATCAGAAATTCTTGCCAATGATTAATTAATTGTGGTTGTAATTGATAACGTTTTAAGGTTTCTAATAAAACTTCACGTTGTCCAGCCGTTTCTGCAACTAATAAGGTTTTAGCTTGAATGCTATTTAAAAATTGATGTAATCGAGTAGCGGGTTGTTTTAATCGAGGTTCAAAAGCCAATTCGGGTAATGGTAAACTTTGAAAATTAATTAAGGGAGATAATGGCGAATCAGTATTATTGACTAACCGAATTTGTTTAAATAAGCTTAATTGTTGTTGAAATTCAATGATAGATAAAAATAATTGTTCGGCGGTTAATAACGGACGATCTGGATCATAACGTCGTTGTTGATAACGTAATTCAATTTCTTGAATAAATTGTTGCGCATAGTCTGCAATATTTTCTGGTAAAACAATAATCGTTTCTTGAGGTAAATAGCTAAATAAAGTTGCGGTTTGTATTACAAATAACGGCAGATAATATTCAATACCATTCGGCATTATTCCTTTACTCACATCAGCATATAAAGGATTTTTAGGCGAAATAGTGGGAAATTGCGCGCGAAATTGTTGGCGAAATAATTTGATCGATTGATCAGTTAAAGGAAATTCTCGCGCCGGTAATAATTGAATCTGTTGAATTTTCAGTAATGATAATTGCGTTTCCGGATCAAAAGTCCGAATGGATTCAATTTCATCATCAAATAATTCAATTCGATAAGGCATTTCACTGCCCATTGGAAATAAATCAATCACTGAACCGCGAATTGCAAATTCCGCATGTTGATAAACTTGAGAAACGCATTGATAACCGACCGTTTCTAATTGAATTCGTTGTAAAGTTAAATCTAAACGATCACCGATTGTCCATTGAAAACTGTGGGCTAAAACATGTTCTCTGGGAGCTAATCGTTGCATTAAAGTTGTCACCGATAAAATCAACGCGCCTTGAGTGGTTTGTGGCAGCAAAGCTAAAGTGTGCAAACGTTGCGAAATAATTTCCGGCAGTGGCGAAAAAACATCGTAAGGCAAAATTTCCCAATCAGGAAACGGTAACACGGAATACTTTGGCGGCAAAAAAAAGGGTAATTCTTGTACCAAACGTTGAACACTGTGATTATCGTGAGTAACAATCATCAACAAACTAGGATGACTTTGGATGGCATTGGCTAACGCTAAAGTTTCAGCACTGCCGTGTAAACCCGTCCAATACAAAATTGGGGTGGTGGTTGTAGGTAAAGAAGGCGCGACAAACGCAGAAGCATCATCAAACATATCAAATTTATTGTCGGTTAAATCGTTTGCTAAACAGTGATTTTAACCGTTTTTATTGCAAATTTGCCTTGAATCCTGAGTTTCATATCCCCATGTTAATGAAAAAGTCACGGTAACATTTTAATTTTTTATTTATTTTTGGGAGTTGTGAAACGATGAATACTGCACAGGAACAGCCTATAGTCACTGAAGATCAGCCATTAGAAACCAATGAGTTAACCGGCACTGAAGCACAATCTGAGCTTGAAGCGTCAGCGATTTTAACCGAATCCGATTTGCATCAAACGATTACAGTGTTGGAGCAAGAATTGCTAAGTGCGCAACAAAAAGCTGAAGAAAGCTGGAATAAAATGTTACGCATTCAAGCGGAAATGGATAATTTAAAACGTCGTACTCAAAAAGATTTAGAAGATGCGCGTAAGTATGCGATTGAAAAATTCGCTAAAGAATTAATTAGTGTCATTGATTCTTTGGAATTGGGATTACAAGCGATTTCTAGTGATCATAGTGAAGTGCAAAAATTTCGGGAAGGCAATGAATTAACTTTAAAACAATTTAGTTCAGTATTTAGTAAATTCAATATTGAAATTCTCAATCCTTTAGGACAAGCATTTAATCCTGAATTTCATCAAGCAATGGCAATGCAAGTTTCTACTGAAGTAGCGGCTAATACCGTATTAACGGTTTTCCAAAAAGGCTATACCTTAAATGGTCGCTTATTACGTCCGGCTATGGTCGTGGTAGCAAAAGCCGCCGCAGCTTAAATTTAGATTGAATCAATCACAATTGAAATTGATTAAAACATCCTTATATTCATAACAACTTATTTTACATAACAACTAGCAAAAACTTTTGGAGAATTTCTCATGGGAAAAATGATTGGCATTGATTTAGGCACCACTAATTCTTGCGTGGCGGTTTTGGAAAATGGCACCGCGCGAGTGATTGAAAACAGTGAAGGTGCGCGTACTACCCCTTCGATTATCGCTTTTACTAACGATGATGAAGTGTTGGTCGGACAATCAGCAAAACGTCAAGCGGTCACTAATCCAAAAAATACTTTGTTTGCCATTAAACGTTTGATTGGACGACGTTTTACCGATGATGTCGTACAAAAAGACATCAAAATGGTACCTTATAAAATTATTGAAGCCACCAACGGCGACGCGTGGGTTGAGTGTCATGGTAAAAAAATGGCTGCTCCCGAAATTTCCTCACGAGTCTTGATGAAATTGAAAAAAGACGCTGAAGCTTTTTTGGGGGAAGAAGTCACTGAAGCTGTGATCA
>JBEEJU010000151.1:0-43115 GCA_041169045.1 Pseudomonadota bacterium | reverse complement strand
GAGCCAATTATCCTTTTATCAAATTCGTTATTTAGGCTTAAATCGTCGATTATTACAAACAACGCAACAACAAATTCAACAGAGTTTATTATTATCACCTGTTAATTCATTTTTATGGTATCAATCCGCAGTAATTGATTGGATATTACAAGACCCAATTCAAATCGTTATTGATAAATTAATCTGGTCAATTGTGATAGGAAAATACGAATTGACGCATTTATTACCCAGATTAAAATGTTGTTTATATTTATTAAACCATTTTAATAGAAATCAAAAATTATTAATTAAACAACAAGTATTAATTGCTTGGAATATATCGCCTACTGTTTTCAGTCAAACATTTGCTAGGGATATAAAAAGCCGATATGAGATTCGACAATTACTTTATGAAACTCATCCTTCTATTTTTGCAGCTATGAATTATGAATTTAACAAAATTGCTCCCTGATTGGTTTTGCTATTCGCCAATAATACAACCTTATCTACCGGAAAATACTCGAGTTTATTGTATAGGAGATATTCATGGTTGTGATCATTTATTATTACTATTATGGGAAAAAATAGAGGCAGATATTGGCAATTTTAAGGGAAAAATTTTGTTAATTTATTTGGGTGATTTTATTGATCGAGGGCAGAATTCTAAGCAAATTATTGATCAATTATTAATCAATCAACGAGAAAATATTAAAGCGATTTATTTACGCGGTAATCATGAACAAACTTTATTAGAATGTTTACAAAATCCGTTAATGATTCCGAATTGGATTGCTTTTGGAGGACTCGCGACTTTAAATAGTTATGGGGTTTATTTAGATCATATCGCTACCACGATTGAGGATTTTACCGAATTACAACAACAGTTTAAACAAAAATTGCCGCGTGATCATTATGAGTTTTTTATTCAAACGCGATTATCTTATACTATTGGTTCTTATTTTTTTGTTCATGCCGGCATTTATCCTAAACGTAATTTGTCGGATCAATATCCAGATGATTTATTATGGATTCGTGAAACTTTTACGCGAAGTAAACGAAATTATGGCAAAATTATTGTGCATGGACATACGATTAGTGACAAACCTGAATTATTGCCGAATCGAATTGGTATTGATACGGGGGCGTATATGAGCGGCATTTTAACTTGTTTAGTTTTAGAAGATTGTTATCAACGCATTTTACAAACGCAATAGTTTAATTTTAGTCATTTTAATTTTTTATTCATCGAGAAACACCATGAAATTATTATCATTATTGGAGCAAGCAGGTGTTAAGGAAAATGTCGAATGGGGCAGAAAATGGTATCGTCAGGGAGAGATTATTGTTGAAGAAAATTCACCCGGAACAGAAATGTTTTTAATTGCTCAAGGCAGTGTAAATATTTTTTTATCCATACAAATAACTTCAGAGCGTTTTGAGGATAAAGGTATTGCCAAATTAAATACCGGCGATTTTTTTGGCGAAATGGCTTTATTTAGTAATGAATTGCGTACTGCAACCGTTATTGCAGCAACTGATTGCGAAATTATTATGATTGATGGAGCTTCTTTATTGGAATTTATGGATTCTCATCCTGCAAAAGCTTATCCAATTATGCGTTTTTTATTTGAAACGATGATGGATAGAGTGCGTAATGTGAGTTTACGAGCAACGACTTTAATGAGTTTTTATTTGCGTGAACATAATGATGAAATAGTTGAATTAACTGAATAAAAATCAATCATAATAAACCTTATTCATTGTGAAAAATAAATTAACAAATAAGGTTTATTATCTCTCGTGCTATTAAAAAATCTGTCTAAAATTTAAGTGACAATTCGCCATAAAGACTACGTCCAGGTAATCCCGGCATTGAATTAAAACCATCACGCCCTGAAGCTGGATAATTAATTTTTTCATCGAATAAATTATCCAGATACAGAGAAATTTCAAATTTTTTCAAAAAATTCAATCCCAATAACGATTTTAATTGATAACGCGTATTTAAGCTTAATTGATGATAGCTATGTGAAGGAGGATTGAAATTTAATTTTGGATTTTTGGTTAAAGCTTGACTAAAAAAATTATCAAATACACTGAATTGCCATTCTGGAGTAATCGCATAACTTAAACCTATTTTAGCGATATGATTAGGAATAAAAGAAGTATTATTATTACCTAATTGATCCCAATTGGTTTGAAAAGTGTAAGAGCCTCTCCAAGATAATGCTTTAGTAAATTGCCCTTGACTCTCAAATTCTAATCCTTGATATTTCTGTGCTGAATGATTAAAGTATTGACAAGGTGGAAAATATTGACAATCTACGTTAATCGTTCTGGATTGCCGAGAGCGAAAAGCGGTTAAAGAAAATTGATAATCGCTGTCATGATAAAAAATTTGCATATCAGCCGTTTCAATTTGTTCTGGTTTTAATTCTGCGCTGCCTCGAATGGGTAATGAGTTAATTTCTAATTCAAAAGCGGAAGGTGTGCGATAAGCTTGGCTATATAATAATTTAATGCCCCAATGTTTATCCCATTCATAAACTAACCCTAAGCGTCCGGTAAAACCATTATATTCTGCGGCATCTGGTTCATCTAAATGAGAAAAATGATGCCATTGTCCTCCGATAATCCATTTTAATTGATCAAAAATTGTCCAATTAATTTCTCCATATAAACTGGATTTTAAATAAGTATAAGAAGGTAATATCCCACCGGCAATTTGTTGGTTAATTCGACCGGTTTGCCATTCCACTAACCCACCGGCACGAATATTAACTTTTTTATTAAATAAATCGATAAAATGCGTTTGTTCAAATAATAAATTATTTTCCGATAAGCGCGTAAATACTGAAGATAAATTCGGCGGAATAGGCACATATTGTGCATCAGTTGATTGATTATAAGTTAAATGAGTTTGAATATTCCAATTAGGATTCACTTGAAAATCATAACCTAAATCGATAAATAATCGTTGAGGATGATAAACTTCACCTTTACTTGAAATAGCCGCCGCGCCCCAATGTTGATAATTAGCGTCTATAACAAAGCCATTAACGGTTAAATCTTTCCATTGTAATTGAATAGCAGAACTAATACTATTATCGCTTCGACGAAATTGGCTAGGATTAAATCCTGCGCGTTGGGCTTGAAATAACCAACCGTCGCTATTTGCATAACGTAAAGCAGTATTTATTGATAAATCTGAAGATTTCCAATAAAATTCTCCTTCGATTTGAGTGCTATTAAAACTACCATAACGCGTATGTAAATCGAAATGTTCTTGATTGGCATATTTTTTAGTAACGATATTAATGACACCAGTATAAGCATTCGTTCCGTATAAAACCGATCCCGGTCCGCGAATAATTTCGAGTTGTTCAATAAAATGAATCGGAAAATTGCGCAGTATAGATTCATTAACCCCTCCGAATCCGCTATCACGAAAAGGTCTGCCATTAATTAACATTAATACATGGTTATTGGAAGTGCCTAAAGCATCGCCTCGCATTGAAATACCACCCTGCATATAAACACTCGTCCCTAGCATATAAATACTAGTGATATGATTTAAAATTTCAAATAAATTATTTCCGCCATAACGTTCAATATCTTGCTGATTATAAACGCTGACAATTCCGGCTGAAGTACTGCGATTTTCTTTTTGTTTTGAAACGATTTCAACATCATCATCTTGTTGTAACCAGCGTAATTCCTCAAGTTGAGTATCATCAAAAGGTACTTTATAATCTGAAGAATCTTGAGCGTAGGTTAAAACAGTAACTGCAGTTAATATCAAACCAATTGATAATAAAATTGCATCGTTCATGATAGAAAACTCCTTTATTTAAAACGTATCAATAAATCATGTTATATATAAGGGTATAAAAAGCTAAAAAGTAAGAATATTTTTGTGAAAATTAGACAATTATTCTGTCAGTCATCAAATAGATTGTGATTAATTTTCGGATAAATGTAAAGGCGAATATCATAACAAATTTAGGCTTAATTGACTATCATCTGTTTATTTAAATAGCTGAAATTATAAAATGCCTATGGTATAACGCATTTGTAAAATAGCGGCAATCGCATCATAAACCGCAGTATTGTGATTATCATGCGAGGTAATATGTAAATCTTCAGCTTTTAAAACCTCGGTATTCGTTGCTAATCCTTGATGATAACGATCTTTTGCCACCTGTAAATTTTCGTTAGCCTGAACAATGGCTTGACGAGTGACTTTTAATCGCCGCTGAGTTTCTTGAATAGTTAACCAAGCTTGACGAATTTCAAAATGAATTAACGAAATTAAATTTTCTCTTTGTTCATTAAGAGCATTAGCTTGTTGTAATAAACTTTCTGCTTTGTGTTGAGTGCTGCCATCAAATAATTTCCATTGTAAAGCTAAATTAACTAACCACATTCCTTGATAAGCTTGATAGCGATTTTCTTCAAATTTATAACCGCCATTTAATGAAATTTGGGGTAATAAACTGGCTTGTAAACTGCGAGCTTGTTCCGTTAGAGCTTGTAATTGTTGAGTTAATACAGTTAATTCAGGACGAGTTTCTAAAGCCTTATGATTTAATTCATTTAATCCGCCTTTAGGTAAAATTTGAGGCGGTAATTGTAATTCAACTTTTGTATTTAATGGGCGATTTAATAATTGATTATAATTAGCTTTAGCAATTTCTAAATGTGTAGAAAATTGCAATAATTGTTGTTCAGCATTCGCTTGTTCAACGCCGGCAGCTAATAAATCGTTTCGTGCGACTACTCCTTGTTCAAATAAATGTTGTACTTCTTGATAATGATTTTTTAAACTGTCTATATGTTTTTTGGCGACTATTACATGACCTTCAGTGCGTAATACGGTTAAAAAAATATCCGCAATTTGTTTTTTTAAAGTTAATCTAATCGTTAATTCATTTTGATAATTCGCATTTAAATTAGCTTGTGCTGCACGAATATTGCTATTAATTTGATCACTGCTATAAACCGGAATCGAAATCAGAGCTTGCGATTTAAAATAGCCGGATTGTGCCGTAGGAAATTGTGCATTTTGTCCACCGGCAAATTGCGCTTTTGCGGCTGGATCAACACTTAATTGAGTATAACTAGTGTCTATGTTAATACTGGGTAAATTTTGCCCTTCAGCCGCATATAATTCTTGATCGGCGGCTTGTGTTTGTGCATTCGCCGCACGAATTGAATGATTGGCATTAAAAGCTTGATTCCAAGCTTGTTCTAAAGTTTCAGCTTGTGTAATATTACTTAAAATACCGTTAATGATAAAAAAAATAAGGTTAAAAATATAATCTATAGAATTACGCTGCATTGAAGAATACTCCGAATAAAAAATAAATTTAATTTTTATGAATAAAGGTATAAAAAAGTTGCGAAAATTTATTGATTGGTTAGAATAAAACCAATTATTTAATTTAACGACTAAAATTATGAAACGATTATTGATTTTTTTGAGTGTGTTTTTAGGATTATCAGGTTTAGTAATAATCATTATATTATGGGTAATCGATAGACAACATTATGAAATAACGGATAATGCTTATTTAAAAGCGAATATTATTCTGTTGAGTCCAAAAGTCCAAGGTTATGTGAATCATCTATATATTACCGATAATCAATCGGTAAAAAAAGGACAATTATTATTAACCATTGAAGATCGTGATTATCAAGCAAAAGTTTTACAAGCTCAAGCAATGATTGAGGTTGAAATGGCTAATGCTCAACGATTAAAAATGATTAAATTAACCCAACAATCTAGTATTCAGGTCGCAAAAGCCAATATTACCGTTGCTGAGGCTAAATTAGAGCCTGTTACTAAAGATGTTCAACGATTTACCCAATTAATTGCGAATGGTTCTGCGCCGGTTCAAACTTTAGAAAATTTAACAGCACAATCAAAACAAGCACAAGCAGAATTAAATAGTCAACAATCCACTTTAACTGTACAACAACAACAATTATTGACTTTAGATTCAGAAATGATGGAAATTCAGGCGCGAATTAAAAATGCAAAAGCACAATTACAATTGGCGCAATTAGATTGGGAATATACGCAAATTCGTTCTCCTATTGATGGCATTATTGGAAATCGCGGGGTACAACTAGGACAATTTATTCGTCCCGGAATGGGATTAGCGTCTTTAGTGGCACATCAATCTTTATGGATAGAAGCTAATTTTAAAGAAACGCAATTAACTCATATGCAAATTGGTCAACCAGTCACGATTCATATTGATGCTTATCCTAATCAAGAATTTCACGGTAGAATTGAAAGCTTTTCTCCAGCTAGTGGTGCTGAGTTTAGTTTATTACCTTCAGAAAATGCCACCGGTAATTTTACTAAAATTGTTAGACGCATTCCGGTTAAAATTACTTTTGCACCGAATAGTGATCTGCATTTATTAAAAGCTGGCTTTTCTGCTGAAGTCAAAGTGAAGGTAAAATAACAATGAATTCGATAAATTCTTCTGCTGAAAAAACATTAAAAATAACCGATTGGTTAGGTTTTTTTACCATGGCAATTGGTGTATTTATGGCAGTATTAGATATTCAAATTGTCGCCAGTTCCATTCAACAAATCCAAGCCGGTTTATCTGCAACACAAGATGAAATTGCGTGGGTACAAACTTCATATTTAGTCGCTGAAATTATTATTATTCCTTTATCAGGATGGTTAGCTAGAGTATTTTCAACGCGTTATTTATATGTTATTTCAGCCGGTGGATTTACGCTGGCGAGTATTGCTTGTGCAGCGGCATGGAATTTACCTTCAATGATTGTTTTTCGCTGTTTACAAGGCTTTTTAGGCGGGGCAATGATTCCGATTACATTTACGGTTATTTTTATTTTATTTCCACCTAGATTACAAGCCGCAATGGGAATCGTTTTAGGCTTAATTGTCACAATTGCGCCTACCGTTGGCCCGATTTTAGGCGGATATTTAACCGAAATGTTTAATTGGAAATTATTATTTTTAATTAATACCGTACCCGGATTAATTGTTTGTATTGCGGTATGGAATTTTGTCAATATTGATCAACCGAATTGGCATTTATTAGCCAAAATTGATTTTATTGGAATAGGCTTAATTACGGTATTTCTGGGATGTATGCAATTTGTTTTAGAAGAAGGAGTGCGTAAACAATGGTTTGAAGATGATTTAATTATACATTTAACGATTATTGCGGTGGTTTCTGGATTGATATTAATTATTTGGGAACTTACTATTGAACATCCGATTATTGATTTATGGGCATTTCGTAATTTTAATTTTGCAATTGGTTGTTGGTATAGTTTTGTATTAGGCGTGGGATTATATACCATTATTTATTTAACTCCTTTATATCTTTCGAGTATTAAAGGATTAAATAGTTTACAAATTGGTTTTTATTTAATGGTGGTAGGTGTTTTTCAATTATTATCGGCATTTATGGCGGGAATTTTAGAAAAATATTTAGATTTACGAGTGATGTTAAGTTTAGGATTTGGATTGTTTGCGACTTCCGCTTGGTTAAATGGACAATTAACCGCTGATTCAGGTTATTGGGAATTTTTTTTACCGCAAGCGATTCGAGGCAGCGCGATGATGATTTGTTTTATTCCCATTAATACTTTAACGTTGGGATTATTGCCTATAGAAGAAGTCAAAAATGCCAGCGGTTTATATAATTTAATGCGGAATTTAGGTGGCGCAATTGGATTAGCAATTGCCAATACTTTAATTACGAATGTGGATAAAGCTTATTACGCTCAATTACGCGAATCAATAACTGCAACTGATTATTATACTCAAATAATTATTGAGGGAATTGCTGATCGATTATCACAAACGACTTTAATCGATAGCCAGTTAGCCGCGATCAAATTATTAACCAATTTAACTTGGCGTGAAGCGGAAGTGATGACATTTAATTATGTTTTTCAATTAATTGCTTTATTATTTTTTAGTTCACTACTGATTGCCCCTTGGTTGCGTAAAGTACAAAAATCGGAATCTCATGCTATGCTAGAGTGAAAAAATCAGTTGCAAATTTATTCACTGTTGTTATAATAACAAGCTGTTTACGGGTCATTAGCTCAGTCGGTAGAGCACCGCACTTTTAATGCGATGGTCCCGCGTTCGAATCGCGGATGACCCACCATAAATTCAAAAGCTTAGGTTAATTTAACCTAGGCTTTTTTTGTTAGTGCTTACCTAAAAACTCTTTGAAGCTAATGAGTCGGTTTTCTAATCGGAAGATAATCGTCTGTTAACGTCTTTAAGAATGCCACAATTGCCCATTCCTCCTGTTCAGTTAATTTTAAATCGCCTAATTCGTCGATATTGACATTCTGTGTAATTTCCGGTTCAGGCCAACCTATTTTGCCAAAGCCTGCCGAAGTATTATCAGCAACTTTGCCTAATGTATCGCGGGTATTGTAAAAATGTACTATCTGTTTGAGCGTTTTAAATACGCCGTTATGCCCATATGGTGCAGTGAGCGCGATATTGCGTAAAGTCATCACTTTATGTTTACCTATTTCTAAACCTTGCCGGTCTTTCTCTGTAATATCTTCACGTCCACCTAAACCTAAATCCGCTTTAGGATTATTAGGAATTAATAGATTACGCGGTAATCCAATATTGTCATAACTAAAATCGGTAAATAACGGTGGCTGGATACTGCCATCTTTGAGAATGGTTGGTTTACTCGGATGACAGGCGGCACAATTTCCCTTTTTTTCATTTTCAAATAAAGCTAATCCTTGTTTTTCTAATTCAGTAAGCGGTACTTTTCCTGCTAAATAATAATCGTATTTAGAATTAAAGCGATTAAAAAATAAACTTTTTTCAAAAGCAGTAATAGCTAAAGCTAAATAATTATATCCTTGAGTTACTGTATTGGGAGTTTGTATATTTGCTGGAGCATTTTCATAATCAATGATATTGTCTAAATCGAATTGATAAATTTTTTTAAAAGCGGCAGTATATTTTTCTTTTAATCGAGTAACCACCGCCCATTGACTAAGCATTGCCATTTCATCAGGATTAAGAAAAGGCATTTGAGCTTGTTCTGTTAATTCCTTAGCTCGACCATTCCAAAATTGTCCACCGATATAAAGCTTTTCTTTTTTATCCCAATGAAACGGTGGGCTAAATGCAGCATATCCAACACTTGGTGCATTTAATGTTCCGAATTTCCCATCTATTGAGCCTTTAGAAACAAAAGTTTTATTGCGAATATTATCGGTATCGATAAATAAACCTAATTTTCTTTTACCTATTCCAGTCAAACTGTGACAAGTAGCACACGATTGATTGCGATTTAAAGATAAATTTTTATCTTGATATAAGGCTTTTCCTAATTCTATTTCATTTTTAGGCAAAAAATCAGCAGCAAAACTAAAAGTAGAAATACAAGGTAAAATGATTTGAGATAATTTAAGAAAATTATTCATAGAGAATGTCCGTATGACATAAAATAAGTCTCTATTTGTAAAACTAAAATAAATAGAGACTAGATTAGCAATTAGAAAATAAAACCTAAGCCTAAATTAAATTCATCGGCTTCCGGCGTAGCTTTTTTATTGCGGATATTACGGTAATCGGCTTTAATAACGACGTTAGGAATCGGTTTATAATTGACTCCGACTTGGTAAATTTCTTTGTCTTTAGTTAAATCATCACTGCGCCCATTAGGCACTTTAGCGAGGGTGTCATAATGCTCATAGCGAAAAAACGGTGCTAAATATTGGCTGGTGTCTCTAAAAAGCAAAGGTAAAATATCGTAGCCGGCTTCTGCATACCAACCAAAATTTTCTTCGCCAATGGTATCGTTTTTAGCCAGGCTGAGTTGGTCAGCATCGTCAATAAATCCCCACGCCCCTAACGCGCGTAATTCCCAACCTTTATATTTCCATTGCGCATGACCTTCGTAAAGTTGGGTAAAAACATCGAGTTTTTTGCCGTTAAAAATTTGGTCTTGCCCCGATTCGCCCAGGTAAGCTGAACCGCCCACGCTAAATCCCGGAATGGCATTGGGCGTGTAATCCACTCGTCCGACAAATCCAAAACTTTCAGCATGAGCTTCGCTGCCTAGTTGACGACCCTCTCGAATGCCTTTGCTGCTAAAGCCTTTGGCATCTAATCCTGTTACCGCGTAGGTGGTATAACTTAATTCAGGTGTAATTTGTCCAAACAAGCCGACACCTAATTCACTCCAGGTGCTGGGAATAATCGTGCGTTCGACTTCAGGACGATTGTTGCCAAAATAAAATGGCGGTTCGTGAATAGTGTTAATAAAGCCCATTGGCATTAACACTAACCCCGCACGGATATTCGCTATCGGATCAAGGAAAAAATCTAACGCGGCGAATTCAACCGAAACCGAACCACCTTTATCGGTTGTGCCGTGTTCAAATTCTAACTCACTGTTAAATAAAATATTATCGGTAAATTTATAACCCGCGTACAACACCATGCGATACATATCGGCACTGTCATTTTTCGTTCCTTTATCGCTGACTTTGCCACTATAGCTGGCTTCACCGTAACCACCTAACGACAAACCCTTACTTACACCATACACTTTCGACGCTGCGGGGCCTAAACCATACATACTTTTATATTTGGCTTCATCAGGAATTGACAAATTCGTGCGCAATTTTTCCACTTCTTGACTGAGAACGTCGGTTTTATGTTCTAACGTTTTAACTTCATCATTGGATTGGATTTTTACCGGAGTCGATGTCGTAGAAGGTTGCGTTTTAGCTTTTAATTCGTCAATTTGTTGTTGTTGTAGCTGAATAATTTTCCACATTTCATCCATTGTTTTAGGTTTTTCCAAGGCGAAGCTTGAGTGACTAAAACCAGTTAACAAACTGAATATTAAAGGATTTAAGAATTTTATGGAACGGTTCATGCGTAAATACAAGTTATTTTTAAAAGAGTGTACGCATTATAAACAACAATCATTCTTATTTGCAAATCATTCTTATTTACTAATAACGTCTTCCGGTTCGCCATTGATAGAATGTTACAATGATACTTATCCTTTATAAAGTCATGGTTTACGACATGTCATTATTATTACCGCCATTAAGTTTATATATTCATATTCCTTGGTGTTTACAAAAATGTCCTTATTGTGATTTTAATTCACATCTGATTAAAACGGAGTTTTCTGAAAAAAAATATATACAAACTGTATTAAATGATTTAGCTAATGATTGTCAGCAATTTCAAATTGATCGTCCGATTCAAACGATTTTTTTTGGCGGCGGAACACCAAGTTTATTTTCACCAGAATCGATAGCTTATTTAATCGAAGAAATCGCTAAAATGGTTAAAATAAATCCCAAAATAGAAATCACTTTAGAAGCAAATCCTGCAACAATTGATTATCATAAATTTGCTGAATTTAAAGTCGCTGGGATTAATCGGTTATCAATCGGGATACAAAGTTTTAATGATCATCAATTAACTCAAATTGGTCGAGTACATAATGCTGCTGAAGCTTTGAAAGCGATAGAAATCGCTAAACAAGTCAATTTTGCTCAATTAAATTTGGATTTAATGTTTGGATTACCACAACAAACCTTAGCCGATTGTAGGAATGATTTATATTTTGCTTGTGGATTTCAACCTAATCATTTATCTTTTTATCAATTAACGATAGAGCCGAATACTTATTTTTATCGATTTCCACCGCAATTACCGCATGAGGAAATCATTTTTAAACAACAAGAAATGGGTCAACAATTATTAGCAGAATACGGTTATCAACAATATGAAGTGTCAGCTTATAGTCAATTAAATAGTCAATGTCAACATAATCTCAATTATTGGCAATTTGGCGATTATTTAGGCATTGGTGCCGGAGCTTCTGGGAAAATCAGTGTACAATTACCTAATCAAATTTATCGTACGATTAAGACTAAACATCCGCAAGCGTATATGAATCATCAGAATAAAACCCAAATAACAACTGTTGAAAAATCGGAATTGCCGTTGGAATTTTTAATGAATCAATTACGATTAAAAGCGGGCTTTTCTAGTCAACAATTTTATCAAAGAACCGGTTTAACTATTGATTATTTAGAACCGAATTTATCCAAAGTGATTGCAAAAGGGTTATTGATTCAACAACAACAGCATTATTATTGTTCTGAAAAAGGGTGGCAATTTATTGAAACCATTTTGGAACAGTTTACTTAAGCTATTTTCGATAGGTTTTCAAAACGTACTAAATTTGCGATAATATTACATTTTAATGAACAATAATCATTTTTATGTTAAATTATCAAAAAGATTTTATTGCCTATACGCTCAGTTGTGGTGTACTTAAATTTGGACAATTCCAATTAAAATCCGGACGACTCAGTCCTTATTTTTTCAATACTGGCTTATTTAATACCGGTGCAAAATTAGAACGTTTAGGTTATTTTTATGCACAGGCATTATTACATAGTGGATTGAAAATCGATATTTTATATGGGCCAGCTTATAAAGGTATTCCTTTAGTCAGCGCGACCGCGATCGCCTATGCACGCATCACTGGCGAAGATATGCCCTATATTTTTAATCGTAAAGAAGTTAAAGATCATGGAGAAGGCGGATTATTTATCGGTTCACCCTTACAAGGACGGGCATTAATTTTGGATGATGTGATTACCGCTGGAACTTCGATTCGGGAGTCGTTACAACTGATTCAAACTTCTCAAGCTACCGCAGTGGGTGTGTTATTAGCGTTAGATCGCCAAGAAAAAGGTTTATCCTTGTTATCAGCAACTCAAGAAGTGACACAACAATTAGGCTTGCCTGTATATAGCATTATTTCATTAACCCAAATTGTTGAGTTTTTACAAACACATCCTGATTTTACCGCCGAACTCAAAATGATTGAAACTTATCAACGAGAATACGGAATTTAGCTGATTTTATAACGAATAAACGGCTAATAAAATTGATTTTAACTCAACAGTTTTGGATATTTGGTCTACAATGTAGCCCATTACAGTTATTACTTTCTGATTAATTACACTAGCGTCAGCGAAAAAGGCTTACCATGAGGAATTTGGAATTTAAAGAACAGCTGCATGAATATACGCAGTGGCGTGAACAACTGATGCGTTCTATAGAAATGTATCGGGAGTGGCGGCGGCGTTACGGCATGAGCGACCTTCATAGCACTGACACCATTTTAAATATTCTCAGTGGATTGGAAAACGACAGAATTACATTGGCATTTGCCGCTGAATTTTCTCGAGGAAAAACGGAGTTAATCAACGCCTTGTTTTTTGCTGAAACAGGTGTGCGTTTATTACCTTCTTCGCCCGGGCGCACTACGATGTGTCCTACAGAGATTTTCTACGATAAAAATGGCGGGAGTTATATTCGGGTTTTGAGTATAGAAACTCGTTTAGAAGAGGACTCTCTGATTGAATATAAACAACGTCCTGAAGCGTGGAAGCATATCCCTTTGGATTGTGATTCGCCGTCGCAAATGCAGGAAGCTTTTAAGCAGTTAATCGCGACTAAAGTCGTGCCTAGAGAAATTGCCGATAAATTGGGATTGTGGAATGAACAAGAAGCCGCTGAACAAGGAATGGCGAATGCCACAACAGTCGAAATTCCTTATTGGCGACATGCGTTAATTAGCTTTCCGCATCCGTTATTGATGGAAGGCTTGTGTATTTTGGACACGCCCGGATTGAATGCATTGGGAACTGAACCGGAATTAACTTTAAGCATGTTACCGAGTGCGCAGGCGATTATTTTCGTACTTGCCGCTGATACAGGCGTGACCAAAAGCGATTTGGAAATGTGGCGCAATCATATCTGTAGTGCGCGCAATAATCGCCAAGGATTGGCGGTGGTGATGAATAAAATTGATGCAATGTGGGAAGATTTAGCCGGTGAAAATGGCTATGAAACATCGATTAAAAAACAAATTGTCACTTCAGCAATGACTTTGAAGTTAGATGAAAAATTAATTTTTCCAGTATCAGCAAAACAAGCTTTATTAGCGAAAATTAATGACAATAAAGAATTGTTTATTAAAAGTCGTTTATCTGCTTTAGAAAATTATTTATCGGATGATATTCTAAAACAACGGCGACGTATTTTAATGGAAACAGTGATTCGTGAAATTGGCTTTTTAGTCACTGAATCGCTAAATTTAACCGAAGCTAAATTATCCAATGCCGCCAAGCAATTGGAAGAATTTATGAAAATCGATTTTGAAAATAAAGACATGACCGGTAAATTAATGTCTGAAACGCGAGATCGACAAAAAGCATATGCCGCTAATGTAGAAAATTTCCAAGCCAGTCGGCGCGTATTTGCGGTGCAAGCAAAAATTTTAATTGATTCTTTTTCTAAAGAAAAAATTGATGTGATTGTCAAAGAAACTCGTGAAGATATGAGTAAAAGTTTGACTACATATGGCATGAAAAAGAATATTCGGAAATTGTTTGATCAATTACGCGATTTATTACAAGATTCGATTGATATTACCAATGAAACTCGTCGTTTAATTAAAGCCATTCATAAAAAATTCCAAGATGAATATGGTTTTAAAGAAATTGAACCGCAATTGTTTTCCATTAAACAATATCAAGATGAACTCGAAGCGATTTTTGCTGAAGGTGAGGCATTTCGTACTAGTACCAGAACCACAATGACTGAACAAAGTATTGTTGTGAGTAAATTATATAGTACCTTAATTGTTAAAGCTCGCAATGTATTAAAACAAGCTCATAAAGATGCTTTAACTTGGAGTAATGGTGTTTTAACTCCGTTAATGCACCAAATTAAAGATCATAAAAAACAGATCGAAAGTCGTTTAATGATGTTGAAAAAAATTAATGAATCTAAAGGCAGTGTAGTGGAAAATATTGCGCATTTAAAAGCTGAATTAGAACCTTTAAAACAACAACGAAAAGAATTGGTATTTATCATGAAAGAAATGCAATTGGATGAATATCAACAATTATTGAAAAAAGAACATCGTTAATTTCGTTTTTGGAGTACATTAATCAATGTACTCCAAATGTTAATCAAAAATGAATTATCGAATTTTTAATTTCTATTCATTAGTTAGAGTTGACCATTCTGCTTTTAACTGCGCATGATTTAAGGCTAACCATTGTAAAGCAATAATCGGAATCGCAGATTCAATTCGCCCTTGCATTAATAATTCCCAAGCTTGATTAACCGTGACGGTAGTGACTTTAATATCTTCATTTTCTTCAGCTAAACCATAAATCCCGCCGACATTTCGGCTGTCAATTTTGCCACAAAATAAACTTAAACGTTCCGAAGCTCCGCCCGGAGATGTATAAAATTCGCAAATCAATTTTAATTGTTGAATATCACAATTAGCTTCTTCTTTAGCTTCACGATAAGCCACTTCTTCAGCAGTTTCGCCGAATTCAATTCCTCCGGCAACAATTTCTAATAACCACGCATTACGTTGATGTAACATCGCGCCCACTCGGAATTGTTCGATTAATACAATTCGATCTAAATCAGGATCATAAAGCAAAACGGCAACACAATTATTTCGGCGAAATAATTCTCTAGTTACCGGTTCACTCCAACCACCTTTAAATAAAGTATGGCGAAATTGATAAGTTTCTAATTTAAAAAAACCGTTATAGGCAATTTGTTGATTTAAAATTTCAAAAGCTTGATTCATTGTTGATAACTCACTTGATAAATAACGCCTAATTTATCATCACTGATCAGTAATTTGCCATTGGGTAATAGCAAAATATCCACCGGACGACCTAAAACTTGTCCCTCTTTAGTTAACCAACCCTCAATAAAAACTTGTTGATGAATGGGTTGTTGATTTTTGAATTGAATTAAATCAATTCGATAACCATCAGGTTGAGAACGATTCCAAGAACCATGTAATGCAACAAACAATTGTTGTTGATAAGCAGCGGGAAATAATTGTCCTTGATAAAATCGAATCCCTAAAGGCGCATTATGCGCTTTAAAAGACCATACCGGCGCGACAAAAGTTTGACAGGTTTGTTTATGTCCAAATTCGGGATCAGCAATCGTTCCATTATGACAATAAGGATAACCAAAATGCTCGCCTTTTTTCTGCCAATGATTTAATTCATCAGCGGGAATATCATCACCTAATTCATCACGTCCATTTTCGGTAAAAAATAATTGTTGCGTTTGTGGTTGCCAATCAAAACCGACCGTATTACGAATCCCCCGCGCTAAAATTTCAAATTCACTTCCATCCGGATTTAAGCGAAATAACGAGGTATAAATCTCGGCTTTAGATTCACAACTATTACAAGGCGCACCTACGGCTGAATATAATTTTTGATCTGCTCCAAAACGTAAATATTTCCACCCATGATGACTATCTGAAGGTAATTGATTAAAAATAACCACCGGTTTTGGAGGATGATCGAGTTGTTTAGCAATTTGATCAAAACGAATAATTCGATGCGGTTGTGCAACATATAAATTACCGTCTTTATAAGCCACGCCATTTGGCATATATAAATCACTGGCAATTGTCCATTTTTTATCGGCAATTCCATCGCCATTTTGATCTTGTACGGCATAAACTTTACCTTCTTGGCGCGTTCCTATATAAATAATTCCTTCGTCACCTAAAGCTAATGAACGAGCATTAGTTAATTGATCTGCAAAGATTGAAATTGAAAAACCTTTAGGTAAATGCAATTTCGATAAAACTTCAGGATATTGATAAATCTCTGCCGCGTTTATTGGATTGACTATAAGGATATTTAATCCGATTAAGCCGGTTAAAATTAATTTAAAAAACTGAGAAATTTGCATTATTTTTCCTTATTCATTTTAAAACTAAATGATTACCGATTAAATATAACTAGAAATACTTAAATTATCAGATATTCCTATTTTGAAATCTTCCCCAACCCGCCTTTACAAAAGGAGGCTAGGGGATTTTACAATACCTGACAATTTTCGATTAATTACTTACCATTTTGAGATAAGATTCAGTAGATTTAAAGTGTTAAAATAAACTAAGAGCGTTATTAATTCAAAAATCGATCAATTATTTTGGAAAAACTGATGTTACATAGTGAAAAAGTGCCGGATGAATGTGCAGGGATGCGTTTGGATCAAGTATTAGCCCAACTTTTTAGTGATTATTCGCGCAGCAAATTACAAACTTGGATTAAAGCTGGACAAGTGTTGGTCAACGGCGATATTTTACGCGGACGCGACAAAGTTTTCGGCGGAGAAGTCATTGAATTACAAGCAGAAGCTGAACCGGTTTTAGAATCTTTACCCCAAGCTATGCCATTGGATATTGTTTTTGAAGATGGTTCAATATTAATTATTCATAAACCCGCAGGATTAGTGGTTCATCCCGGCGCAGGTAATTCCAGCGGCACTTTACAAAATGGTTTATTACATTATTGCCCAAAACTCAATACCTTACCTAGAGCCGGAATTATCCATCGTTTAGATAAAGATACCAGCGGTTTGTTAATGATTGCCAAAACCTTAACCGCGCATCACCGTTTGACAGAACAATTACAACAACGTGAAATTACTCGCGAATATTTGGCAATTGTACGCGGCTGGATGACTGCCGGTGGTAAAATTGATTTGCCGATTGGGCGGCATCCACAAGATCGATTGCGTTATTGTGTGCGAGAAGATGGACGCGAATCGGTGACTCATTATCGAGTTGAACAACGATTTTCTCAGCATAGTTTAATTCGTTTACGTTTAGAAACCGGTCGTACGCATCAAATTCGGGTGCATTTAGCACATATTCGCTATCCGATTGTTGGTGACAGTTTATATGGTGGAGCTTTTCAATTACCCGCGCATTGTAGCGATGTTTTGGCGCAACAATTACGCCAATTTAAACGTCAGGCATTACATGCGACTAAATTAGGATTACATCATCCACGTTCAGGAAAATATCACGAATGGCAACGTCCAATGCCTGCGGATATGCAGCAATTAGTTCAAGTTTTATCTGAGAATGTTCATGAAAATTAATTATTTAACCCCAAATTGGTCAGCTCCCAAAAACATTCATGCGTTGATGACTTTACGTTACGATGGCTATAGTCAAGGACTATTTTCTGGCTTAAATTTAGCCGCTCATGTAGAAGATGATTTGCAAACTGTTGAACAAAATCGACAATTATTAGTTCAGCAACTTTCACTGCCTAGTGAACCGGTATGGTTGAATCAAAGCCATAGCACTCGCGTGATTGTCGCCGATACCAATATCCTTGATCGAAATGCCGATGCGAGTTTTACCACTCAAAGCGGAGTCGTTTGTGCGGTATTAACCGCTGATTGTTTGCCGCTTTTAATTTGTACTGAAGACGGTGAACAAGTCGCGGCGATTCATGCAGGTTGGCGCGGATTATTAGACGGCATCATTACGGAAACTGTTAAAGCTTTGCAAACTCAGCGATTATTGGTTTGGTTAGGCGCGGCAATTGCTAAAGAATGTTTTATCGTTGGCGATGAAGTAAGAGACGCATTTATTCAACGTTATCCAAATTTTGCCGCTGGATTTCAACCGATCATTAAAAATAATCAACAACAATGGTTAGCGGATATTTATCAATTAGCGCGCATTGAATTACGCGAATTAGGCGTAGAAAATATTAGCGGTGGTGAATATTGTACGGTTTGTGATCAACAACGGTTTTATTCTTTTCGACGCGATCAAATCACTGGACGAATGGCAAGTTTAATTTGGAAAGCCTAATCAATGAATTTATTAATATGGATTATTATTTTTACAGCTATTGGTGGTATTTTAAGTATTTTGGCGGCAAGTGTTTTTTTATTATTACCCGATTCTAAACGCCATGCTTTATTACCGCATGGAATTAGTTTAGCGACTGGAGCGTTATTAACGGTGGCTTTTGGGGGATTAATTCCAGAAGCATTTGCTCAAGTAAAGGTAGAGCAATTTCATCAATTATCCGCGACGATTTTGCTGGGTATTTTAATTTTTTTCATGTTAGAAAAATTATTAATTTGGCGACATTATCATGTTAGTGATGAAGAAACTTATTCTCAAACGCATTCCCATTTACATTATCATGGACAACATTCGGCGGGAACTTTAATTTTAATTGGCGACGCAATTCACAATTTTGTCGATGGAATATTAATTGCGGCTGCTTTTTTAACCGATTTGCATTTGGGAATTGTCACCAGTTTAGCGGTTGCAACCCATGAAATTCCGCAAGAGGTCGGGGATTTTGCGATTTTATTACAAAGTGGTTATGCTAAAAAGCAGGCATTAATTTTTAATATGTTATCTAGTTTAACTACTGTGATTGGCGGCATATTAGCTTATTACAGTTTAAATTATTTACATTCACATTTAGCCTATATTTTAGCCTTAGCCGCTTCGAGTTTTATTTATATTGCGGTGGCGGATTTAATTCCGGCGTTACATCAAAATACTGATCTTAAAACCTCGATTCAACAAATGCTATGGATATTAACTGGCGTATTATTAATCGGTAGTTTGGAATTATTTGCGCATTAATCGATAATTTTTTTAAGTAAAAATTGTTTATACTGGAATTCCGATTAAACGTCTTTATGAAAGAAAAAGAAATTTACTTATTTTGGAAGAACAATTAAAAAGTAGAGGAATTTATGTTAGCTCATGATTATAGCGTAGTATGTTTGTAATAAGATTTAGATTGAATTAAAATATTATTTTTTGAAAATAGTATTACTAAATTAGATAAGTAATTAATCGAAAATTATCGGGTATTGTAAAATCCCTACCCCATTTAAAAAATGGGGAATTCCAGAGGATTTCAAAATAGGAATATTTGATAACTTATGTATTTCTACTTAAGAAATTTAAATTTCTGCTTAATTATTTCAGCGCGAATCGCATGATTAATAATGGGTTTAGGATAAGCGCAGTGATAATATTTTTTATCCCATTGATGAATGATTTTGATTGGAAATGTTTTGAGTTCAGGTAGCCATTGATAAATATAATCACCATTTGGATCAAATTTTTGTTGCTGTAACCAAGGATTAAAAATCCGAAAATAAGGTTGTGCATCACAGCCAGTCGAAGCTGCCCATTGCCAATTGCCATTATTTAAACAAGGATCATAATCGGTTAACTGTTGAGCGAAATAACGTTCGCCCCAATGCCAATCTATATGTAAATCTTTAACCAAAAAAGAAGCGACAATCATTCGCACTCGATTGTGCATAAAACCGGTTTGATTTAATTGTCGCATTCCTGCATCAACAATCGGAAATCCAGTACGTCCCTCACACCAAGCTGAAAAATAAGTTTCATTATTTTCCCAAAGTAAAGCATCATATTTACGATTAAATGATCCTCGAAATACATATGGATAATGATAAGCTAAATGGGTTAAAAAATCTCGCCAATAAAGTTGGCGAATTAACGGATGATCAAAACCTAACTGATTAATAATAGCATAATAAGCTTCACGAATTGAACAAGTGCCAAATTTTAAATGCGCAGATAAATGACTGGTTTTATCTACACTAGGAAAATCTCGTTGAATAGCATAATCAATACAAAATGATAAACGATTTAATTCAATTAATGCTTGAGTACGTCCAGCAGGAATGCGAATCGCAATTTTAATCGGTAATTGTGATAATTCAAAACCGCTATCAATATTCAAAAATCGTGAATTGATTAAAGCTAAAGGTCGTGGAAAATTAATCGCTAAAGTTCGAGTATGTTGATAAAAAGCGGTAAATACTTTATAAGGATTGCCATCCGCTTTTAATCCCTGTTCAGGTTCATTTAATAACGCATCAGCGATAATATGGCAATCAATATTTAATGCTTGACAACATTGTTGAATCGCAGCATCGCGTTGCCGACTAAATGGCGTATAATCACGATTAAAAAACACCGCTTGAATCTGATATTGTTGAACTAATTGTTGAATGACATTTACAGGATTAGCATAAAATATCGCTAATTCAGCTTGCCATTTTTTTAATTGTTGTTGTAAATCAATTAGCGAATTTAGCATAAACGCTAAACCGAATTGACTTTGATAAGCATGGGGTTTAATTTGTGCAGGATCAGCAATAAAACAAGGAATGACTTCTTGTGAAGCATTAACTGCAGTATTTAATCCCAAATTATCTTCTAGGCGATAATCTCGGCGAAAAATAAAAACAGAACGTTGATACATAAATGAGTTTAAATTTAATTATTTTTTCACCGAAATTAATTGCTGTTGCAAATAATCATATAAAGGTAATTCGGAATTAGAATGTTGATAAAGAAGAATTAATAATTTCTCTAAACGTTGAGGAAATCCAACAGCAATATAATGTAATAATTTTTGATAAACCGAGTCAGTAAATTCAAGAATGCCTGAATCGGTTGGACGAGTTAAATTATCAATACTCACTTCAAAATCAATTTCACATACTAAAGCTAATGCCCACTCAAAAGCCTGCGGGGTAATTTCACAATTAAAAAATAATTGTTGTTGCGCCGGTGTACGACCATCCGGCGCGTACCAATATCCATAATCTGGCAATTGTCGCCGTTTATTACCCGCTTCACACCAATGCGCTAATTCATGTAAAGCACTGCGAAAATAATCGTGCGTAAATTGAATTTGCGCGGGTTGATGATTAGTAGCCGGTAAATAAAAAGGTTCTGTAAAACCACCGATTAAAATCGTATGATAAGCGTTTAAAAATCGGTGATTGACAAAATCGACAAATGGATTTAATTGCCACATATAAAACTGAGAATTATTTTAATTGTTTTAATTTTTGGCTGGCTAGTTTTGCAGAGCTGGTTTTTGGATAATAAGCGACTAAATATTGTAAATATTCTTTAGCTTTACTTTTTTGATGAATAGTCATTAATACCGAGCCTAATTTATATAAAGATTCAGGAATTTTTTCACTATTAGGATAACGTTGGGTTAATTGATCAAAGGCTTTTAATGCAGCAACTTTATCGCCTTTTCTTAATAATCCTTCAGCAATCCAAAATTGCGCATTATCCGCATAACTGCTTTTGGGCGATGATTTTAATAAGGCTTGAAATTCACCCGTAGCGCGATTAATGCCACCTTGTTTAAAAGCAGCTAAGGCGGCTTGATAACGTGTTTTATCATCACCGATCACAGGCGTGAGTTTTTTCAATTCAGGAATAATTGCCGGAGATTTTTTGACCTCAGCCGCAACGATTGCTTTTTTGGATAATTTAGTTAATTTTTTGGTCAATTCGGCATTAGTCGCTTTTAAATTATTTAATGCCGCGGTTTGGGTTTTTAATTTACGTTTCAAATAAGAAATATCTTTTTTTAATTTACTCACATCGCTCGCATTCGCACAATTGGTGACGTTACAGTTTGTGTTTGTTGCAGCCGCAGGTGGCGTAGTGGTTGTCGCAGGAGCAGCCGGTTCAGCAGAGCTTGAAACCGGAACGATAGTTGGTGTCGTAGTAGGAGTGGTTTCAGCATAGGCTGAACTGACAACTAACAGGGTTATCAATGCCAAAAAATAAGTTGTTTTCATAATCAAAGACTCTAGGTGAATAAAAAATTAAATTTGCAGAACGTCAATCACGTTTACTAAGTTTATTTTAACCTAAAAAGTTCGTTTTTAATGATTGAAAATGATTAATCCCAATTCGTTGCTATTTTTGAATGGCAATTAAACAAAATTAGCTAAAATAACAAATTTTCAACGGATCAAAACATGAATACGGTATTAACAACGATTGATCGTCCGGCTACTATGCAACATCGCTATTCCATTATATGGCTACATGGTTTAGGAGCAGATGGTCATGATTTTGAGTCGATTGTGCCGGAGCTTGCTTTACAAGCTGATGATTATATTAGATTTATTTTTCCGAACGCGCCTATTCAAGCGGTGACAATTAATGGTGGAATGCGTATGCGATCTTGGTATGATATTTTGGAAAGATCATTAGTCCGGCGTGTAGATGAGGTGGGCATTCAACGTTCTGTGGCAGCGATTGAAACTTTAATTGATCAACAAATTCAACAAGGTATTCCTTCGACTGCCATTATTATAGCCGGTTTTTCGCAAGGGGGATTGATCGCCTTAGAAGCCGGTTTACGTTATCCGCATCGTTTAGCGGGAGTGATTGCGTTATCCACTTATTTACCAACGATAGAAACTTTAAAAACCGCAGCAGCTATTGAAAATCAATCACTGCCTATTTTTATGGCTCACGGTACTTTTGATTCGGTGGTGAATTGGTCAGCAGGAAAAATGGCGTACACCGCATTAACGCAACTAGGTTATCGGGTTCAATGGCAGGATTATGCTATGGATCACGCAGTGTGTATTGACGAGGTGAATGATATTGCTGATTTTATCAATGCCATTTTTCCAATTTGAAACATTGTTTACAAAATATAGTAGGGTGACGATTAATTTAATATTGATATTTAATTTTTAATAATATCGAAACGATACTATAAAACGAAAGCTATTTTTAAGCAACTAATATCGATTCGATATAGATTAAAATCAAGATGCAGACACCTTAGAGACGTAGTTTCGCATGTCTCTAAGGTCATAAAAGAGGGTGATTTATTTTACTGAGGGTTTGGCAATCGACTGATTCGGGTTGGGGGTCGCCGCGTTGGAGCTGGGGGTTGCACCGGAGTTTGTCGCCGTAGCAGGTTTTTCGCTAGGTGGATTCGTTGGTACAGTCGCCGTATTCGACTGGACTGGGGCAGTGGAGTTGTTGTTAGTTGAGGGGGGGGAAGCACTGGTAGTAGGTGCTACCTGTGGTAAAGAAAGGATCACTTCTCTAGGTTCAACTTTTTCACTATCTAAGGTGGTGGCTTTAGCCATTTGCTTTCGCGCTTCCTCAATTTTATGTTCGTCGGAAGGAATAATTGTTAGCGTATGTTCGTCAACTTTTGCTCCTTTACAAGCAGATTGTTGATAAATGTACTGCCCCTCAACTTTGCCCGGGCATTTATAAACTTTCGCCTGCACAGTAGAGGTCATAAGCAATAAGATTAAAAAGTTAAAAACTCGTTGTTTCATTTCAAAGCTCCTAAATATTAAGCCGATTCAAATTCATTTTAGATCAAATTATAAACGAACGCTAATCTAAAGTATAATTTATGTTATGATTAGATTGTCAATGGTTTATTAATTTATCCACAAAGAATATCATTAAAAAATAGGTTTAACTTATTTTGATAAATCACCCATTTTTTGATTTAAAAGATAATTATTTTTATATCAAAAAGGTTAATCATTAAACATAAATTAAAAAACCTTGCAGAATAAATTTATTCAGAATAAATGTTTAATAAAAATATTGAGTTATTAATGCAAAAAATAAAAGTCTTATTCGTTTGTATGGGAAATATTTGTCGTTCACCCACCGCAGAAGGTGTATTTGCCCAACTTCTTAAACAACGTCATTTAACCCATTATTTTGAAATTGATTCAGCGGGTACTCATGCTTATCATTTAAATGAAGCCCCTGATCCTAGAGCGCAAAAAGCAGCTCGAAAACGAGGAATTAATTTAGCTTTATTACGCGCTAGACAAGTTTCATTAGCCGATTTTATTGAGTTTGATTATTTATTGGTAATGGATCAAGAAAATTATGAAGCTTTAGAACGTTTATGTCCAACTTCTTATCAATCTAAAGTGCATTATTTAATGGATTACGCGCCGCAATTTCATACTCGAGAAGTTCCCGATCCTTATTACGGTGGTGAACAAGGATTTGAGCGCGTATTAGATTATATTGAAGCCGCTACTCAAGGGTTTTTACAAGCATTGGAATCGATTGGTAGATTAGAAAAATCATTTTAATTCTAGGATCAATCAATTATTGTCAACAAGGCAATAAAACGGTAAAAATCGTACATCCGGTTTGACTATTGACTACAATTTGTCCCCGATGTTTATCGATAATTTTTTTGACAATATGCAATCCTAAACCGCTGCCTTCGCCCATAGGTTTAGTGGTAAAAAAAGCGTCGAAAATTTTATCAAGATGTTCCGCTTGAATACCGATACCGTTATCTTCAAATTTTACCGTAATAAATTCTGAATTATATTCCGTGCTAATAGTTAAAACACCTTTATAATTCATCGCTTGTAAGGCGTTATGAATTAAATTTGTCCATACTTGATTTAATTCATCAGGATAACATTCAATTTGTGGTAAATTCTGAGCATATTGTCGAATCAATTGAACGCCTTGTTTTAATTGATTCGTATATAAAGTTAAAATATTTTCAATCCCTTGAGTTAAATCATATGGGATTTTTTCACCAAAATGATTTTGATAACTATAAGCTTTTAAAGCAAAAACAATTTTTGAAGTTCTATCAGTCGCAATACTGATCGTTTTTGCACTTTTATTTAATTCAGATAAGCGATATAAAACGTCTAATAAAGCTAAACCTTGTGGCTGTTTTAATAATTCAATCACTTGGTCTAAAGGTTGATAAAGACCAATATCGACTAACGTATCAGCAATGGTATCTGCATCCTGAATTTGAGTGCGTAATTGATAAACCAATTGTTTGCGTTTTTGGCGCAATTCTTTCACCGATAACAGCGTATTTTGATTATTAAAAGATTGTATTAATAATTCAACAAATTTTTCGTTTTCACTTAAGGATAAATTATGAAACAATTTGGGTAATTGACAAAAATATTGCGCCAAAAATTTTTGAATTAAATGAGCTGATGAACCAATTGCCGCTAATGGGGTATTTAATTCATGAGCAATACCGGCAACTAAATTGCCTAAAGCTGCCATTTTTTCCGCTTGTGCTAAACTCGCCTCAGTTTTTTGTACTAAAACCAGTGCTTCTTCAGCGCAATTTTTTTGCGTAACTAATTCAATAGTACGTTCATTGACCCGTTGTTCTAATTGTTGATGACCGCGTTGAATTTCATCAGCCATATGATTAAAAGTACGCGCTAATAAGCCGAATTCATCGCGGGAATGTATAGGAATTCGTTGAGCTAAATCGCCCTTAGAAATTTTATCGGTGATGACAATTAATTCTCTAATTGGTTTAATGACGGAATAACCAATTAATACCTCAAAAGCGGATGCTGAAATAATAAATAAAACTAAAATCCATTTTAAATACCAGCGAATTTTAATTAAAGGTGCCATGGCTTCATCAATGTCCATTTTAACCACCATTCCCCAGCGTAAACTGGGTAAATAGTGCCAAGCGGCAATTACCGGACGATTCGCATAATCGTTGACAAATCCATATCCACGCTCGCCATTTAAGGCTTTCAACATCACTTTTGCAGTTTTTTGTTGCTCAACTTGATAACGAAACGCAGCGTTAGGCACATGTTTTAAAGGTGCGGTATAAATCGTTTTTCCTTGAGCATGATAAGCAACTACCGTTTCCCCCGTATTTCCTAATCCAGTTCGGTCTGTAATCACCGGTTGATAACTATTGGAATCGAATTGAAGAGCTAAAACGCCTATGGGTAACCCCTCTTTTAATAACGGGGTTAAAGTAAAAGCAGCGGGTTGATTATTTGAAGGTTGATAACGTTCAAAAGTAGAAAATTCAGTGGTTAAAAAATCTAAAGTTTGGTGAAATGCAGCGGTTAAAGCCGTATGATGAAATTTCTGATTTAAATTTTCGCCTAAATCATTTTCTTTTAACAAGGAAAAAATAATATCTCCGTTAGGATTAATAATTAATATATCATAATAAGTTAAATGATTAGTTAATCTTTTGACTATTTTTTCGGTTTTGAGATAAGCTTTTTGATATTGTGCAGAAGATAAACCAAAACGATAAGCTTGTTGTAATGCTTCAAACGCGATGGTCATTTCGTTAGAATAACTTAATAAGCGTAAATCGGTTCGACTTTCGTTAACATAATTTTCGATTTGATCTGCTTTTTTATCTGCAATTGAGGTTAAATTATTTAAAATAGTGCTGGTTAATTCGGTTTGAATATAATGTAAACTGATCCAAACAATGCCAGTTAATGGCAATAGAGAGACCAATAAAAATCCAAATAATAATCGGCGTATTAAAGAATGACGTGTCAATAGTGATTTGATCATTTTTGATGGTTAATCAAGGTAGTTAATAATTTGTGCCAATCATTTTGATGACGATACCCAGGAAAAGGTTCTGGACGTAATGGATATTGTGAACTATAAACAATTTTAATTTGTCGATTGGGTTGGATTTGAGCAATTCTTAACATTTTCCAAGTATGGCGAGTTTTTCGATCAATCGATACAATCCCAGAAGGCGCATGATAACTTTGTCTTAATATTGTAATATTCACTTGATCTGGCGAAATAGATTTTGCTTCATTAACCGCTTGCGCCCATAAATAAACGTCAAAATAAGCCGCTTCAATTGGATCAGAAGTGACGCGATAACGACCAAATTGTTTACGATAACGATCAACAAATTGGCGATTTTCTATATTAGCTAAAGATTGAAAATAAGACCATGCTAAATAATGATTTTTAATCAGCGTTAATTGTGGATGATAAATTTCCTGTTCGGTTAAATTAAATGAAAATACTGGCGTAGCAGATTGTGAAGATCGCGCTAAAGCTTGAAAAAAAACTAAGTTTTGATTTCCAGCGATCGTATTCATAATAATATCCGGTTTTAATTGTTCTATTTCATTCATAATTTGATTAATATTTTGCTCAGATGAAGCAATATATCGTTCTGCTAATAATTGTCCATTCGTAATACGAATAAAATCGTTAATAATTTGATTGGCTGTATGCGGAAATATATAATCTGAACCAATTAAATAAACTCGTTTACCAAATTTATTTAATGCCCACCGTGCCGCCGGAATAATTAATTGATTAGGCACTGAACCGGTATAAATAATATTTGGCGATTGTTCCAAGCCTTCATATCGTAATGGATAAAACAATAAATGCTGATGAGCCTCAACAACGGTTTTTACCGCGCGTCGCGCTCGAGAACTCCAACAACCAAATATTACACTGACTTTTTCTTCACTAATTAATCGTTCTGCTTGTTGAGCAAATACGATAGATTTTGATTGACCATCAGCGACAATTAATTGCAATGGACGATTTAATACACCGCCTTGCGCATTAATTTCATTAACCGCTAAAGTGACGGCATCGACCAAAGGACGTTCGATAGTTGCCATAGAGCCGGTTAATGAATGCAATACGCCGATTTTAATCGGTTCTTGATGGTTAGTTGTCATCGCACGCCATACTAAGAATCCTAATAAAATCATAATGATACATAAATGTAAAAAAATTTTAATCCGCATTTAGGTTTTATTGAGGTTGACGTTTACGAATGTTTTTGATTTAAAAATAAAGATTCACAAAATGATTTTTGTAGATAAAATCAAAGATACCCTTGTGAATTTTCGATGCAATTCATTTTGTAGCTTACTAACAAATAACAAACTTGACAATTTTTTGCTGTCAAATGATAATCATTCTTAATTAAACAAAGGAGTCAATTCATGTATATTTGTATATGTAATGCGGTGACTGATGGACAATTACGCGCAGCCATTAAGAATGGCGTTTGTACACGACGACAATTAACGCATTGTTTTGGTGTGGGTAAAGATTGTGGTAAATGTAATCCAGATATTAAAGCATTATTAAAACAATCAGCGCAAAATTCATTAACGTATTCTGTGGCTATGACTGGAAATTAAAGGTAAAAATGATGAAAATCGATGCAAAAGTGATAGATTATTTAAATAAAGCATTAGAAAATGAATTAACCGCGATTAATCAATATTTTCTTCATGCGCGAATGTATAAAAATTGGGGATTTGATAAACTGAATCAAAAAGAATATCATGAATCGATTGATGAAATGAAACATGCAGATCAGTTAATTGAGCGTATTTTATTTTTGGAAGGATTGCCGAATGTGCAAAATATTGGCAGAATTTTAATTGGTGAACATCCATTAGAAATGTTGCAGTGCGATTTAAAATTAGAATTAATTGCAGTGCCTTTATTACGCGAAGCGATTAATTATTGCGAAACGGTTAGAGATTTTGTATCGCGCGATTTATTACACGCTATTTTAGAAAGCGAAGAAGAACATATTGATTGGTTAGAAACGCAATTAGGCTTAATTGATACGATTGGTTTACAAAATTATTTGCAAAGTCAAATGTAATAAAAAATAATTCATTTCGAGAGCATAGTACGAAAATCTTTTCCGTACTATGCAAATCCCAATATCGTTGGAATTAATTAAACAGTTTTAATAATGATGGAAGAAGTAACATCATTGAAATTGCCAACAAATGAACAATCATTATCGTAAACGCGAGTATTTCCTTGATAATCAGCATGTTCGTACAAGGTGACAACCAAACCGTGCGGTACTTTCAAAGCCGAAATGCAGTCATTAGGTAATCCAATTTGCTGCATACTGTACGAACCTACGCCCAATTGCACAGAATGTCCTTCGTAGTTAGCGTGTTCAAAAAAGGTGGCTAATAAAGGAGCGGCAACAACTGGTGGTGCTACGGGTGCTGGATTGGCTACACGACCATTCAAAGAGGTAATAAAAGCTTCACAGGCGGCAGCACAAGCAGCGGCTAAGTCTTTTTTGCTTAGAAAATCAGAGAATTTGTTGTTTACTTCTGTGATTTGTGCAGAGAAATGGTTATTCACTTGGTCAATCTGTGTAGCAATCTCAGTTCTAATTTGTGTAACTTGAGTGGTTACGTTTTGATTAATTTGTACAACTTGAGAATTAATTAACTGATTTAAAATGGCTACAAACTGATTCACATTGTTATCTGTAACAGAACCAGAAGGTAAATGATTTAGTGAATGAATCAAATTTTCAACCACGCTGTTAATAATAACTGCATTAGATTTAATTTGATTAATGAATTCTTGATTGGTGACTAATTGGCTAACAAAGTTATTGTGAATATCAATACCATTATTGGCGAATAAGTTTTGTACAATCGTAGTCACTTGTTGCTGAGTAATATGCTCTTGTTTAAGCAAATTAACATCGTTTACTAATTGAACAAAGTGTTGGAAACCTTCTTGGCTATCATCGCCATCTAATACCGAAACCAAATGATTAATCACTTGGATATAATGCTCGATATTGAATTGACCAGAGCTGATTAATTCATTGAATTGTATGCGAATGGTATTAATAACAAATTGACGAGTTTCTGTTCCCATTTTAGTGAAACAGTCAGTCATACACTCATTGAAATTTTGCGGTAAAGCAGGGCTGGTGGTTGTCATTTAAATTACTCTTTTTTTAATTAAAAGATGGAAGTTGTTTTTTTGCTGAAAATACAAACCGGTTTTTTAAAATACCGTTAACAGCTTGTTAATTATAGTAGAGTAAATCAATAAAATCAATCTTTATACGGTTAATTAGGTAGTATAAAACGATTTAATTGATTGAAAATTCAAACGAATTTACACAATTGTTTTTGATTTAATAATGCCGCCCTTAAAAGCTAACTGTTTCCACGCTTCAAATAATACAATTGCCACTGTATTAGATAAATTCAAACTACGATTATTCGGCTGCATAGGTAAATATAATTTATAGCTGTTATCTAAATCAGCTAAAAAATCAGCAGGCAATCCGTGTGTTTCTGCACCGAATAATAAAACGTCATTTTCTTGAAAACAAATTTCACTATAAAGCGTTTGTCCTTTTGTGGTTAAAGCAAATAATCGTTGTGGTTGAAATTGAGAAATAAATGTCAATAAATTTGGATAACAACAAATATTAGCCCATTCGTGATAATCTAAACCGGCACGACGTAATTTTTTATCGTCTAATTCAAATCCAAACGGTTTAATTAAATGTAATTGCGCGCCGGTATTGGCACATAAACGAATAATATTTCCGGTATTGGCTGGAATCTGTGGTTGATATAAAGCAATATGTAACATGAAAGGATAAAATAAAAATCGGCGTACTTATTATTAAATAAAGCACGCCGAAAATTAATCAAAAAGGAAATATTAAAATTATTCCGTTTTCGCCGGAACAGCGGTTAATTGCCAAATATCACGATTATATTCTGCAATGGTTCTATCGGTAGAGAATTTGCCGCTTGCTGCGCAATTTAAAATGCTTAATCGTATCCAATGCTCTTTATCATTAAAAGCAAATTCAACTTGGCGTTGCGCATCAATATAACTACGAAAATCAGCGATGGTCATCCAAGGATCAAAAGGACTTCTTAAAGATTGAATAATGTCATTAAAAATGCCGGGTTCAAATTGATTAAAATGACCGCATTCCAATAAATACATTACCCTTTGTAAATCTTCATCAGAGGCAATAATCGCATTCGGATTATAATGTCCGCGCAATTCTTGTACTTGGGCTTCAGTTAAGCCAAATAAAAAGAAATTCTCTGCGCCAACTTCATCACGAATTTCAATATTAGCTCCGTCCAAAGTGCCAATGGTAATTGCACCATTCATCATGAATTTCATATTGCCAGTACCGGAAGCTTCTTTACCTGCGGTCGAAATTTGTTCAGATAAATCAGCACCCGGACAAATTTTCTCCATTGCACTCACGCGATAATTGGGTAAAAAAACTAATTTTAATTTATTTCCAATTGTAGGGTCCTGATTAATGACATGAGCAACATTATTGATTAACTTAATCACTTTTTTTGCCATTGCATAACCCGGGGCAGCTTTACCCGCAATTAATACACAACGATTAGTCCAATTTTCAATATCGCCACGTTTAATCCGATCATATAAATGAATAACGTGTAATACATTCAAAGTTTGCCGTTTATATTCATGAATTCGTTTCACTTGAATATCAAATAAAGCATTGACATCTAATTCAATACCCAATTCTTCGTATTTATAATCAATTAACCGTTGTTTATTCGATTGACGAATTTGATACCATTGTTTACGGAAACTTTTATCTTCGGCATATGGTTTTAAGCGAGATAATTGCGCTAAATCAGTGAGCCAACCTTTGCCAATGGTTTCAGTAATTAATTCGGCTAATTCAGGGTTACAGCCGGCTAACCAACGTCTAGGAGTAACGCCATTGGTTTTATTATTAAATTTATGCGGCCATAATTCATAAAAATCTTTAAATAAACCACGTTGTAATAATTGTGAATGTAATTCCGCTACGCCATTAATTGAATAGCTGCCGACAATGGCTAAATAAGCCATTCTGACTTGTTTATCATAACCTTCTTCAATTAAAGACATTCTCGCCACTCTATCGCCATCACCAGGCCAACGAGAAGAGACTTCAGCCAAGAAATGCGCGTTAATTTCAAAAATAATTTCCATTAATCGCGGCAACATCGATTGCATTAAATTCACCGACCATTTTTCTAATGCTTCAGGCAATAACGTATGATTGGTATATGCCATCGTTTTCGTCGTAATATCCCAAGCTTGTTTCCAAGTTAAATCATGAATATCAATTAATAAACGCATTAATTCAGCGACCGCAATACTCGGATGAGTATCATTTAATTGAAAACAATTTTTATCTGCGAATTCGGTAAAATCATTACCATGACGACCAATCCAAGTGGCAATGACATCTTGTAAACTGGCGGAAGCTAATAAATATTGTTGGCGTAAGCGTAAGGCTTTACCATTTTCATTTGCATCATTCGGATATAACACCATCGTAATGTTTTCAGCAATATTTTTAGCTGCGACAGCATCTGCATAATCGCCCGCATTAAATTCCTGTAAATCAAAACTAGAAGTGGCAGTTGCTTTCCATAAACGTAATGTATTCACGGTGCGATTTTGATACCCGGGAATTGGCGTATCATATGGCACAGCTAAAATATCTTGCGTATCTAACCAACAACTGACTTTTTTACCATTGTGATCGGTATGAATTTCAGTATGACCGCCGAATTTAATGCGTTGCGCATATTCTGGGCGTTTCGTTTCCCAAACCTGTCCATTTTGTAACCAATGATCAGGATTTTCAATTTGTTCACCATTCACAATGGTTTGCGAAAACATGCCATATTCATAACGTAAACCATAACCAATAACGGGCAATTGTAAAGTTGCACAACTGTCAATAAAACAAGCGGCTAATCGGCCTAATCCGCCATTTCCTAATCCGGCATCTTCTTCTGAATCAATTAATTCGTGTAAATCCAGACCTAATTCAGCCATCGCTTTTTCTACATCTTCGGTGACTCCAAGATTAAGTAAAGCATTACTGAGACTACGTCCCATTAAATATTCCATAGAAAGATAAAATCCGCGTTTACAATCGGAATCTTTATAAGCATTGTAAGTATCTTTCCAACATTCGCTGAGTCGGTCGCTGATGGTTAATGCCAAAGCCTCATATGCATAATGTAAAGAACGACAATGACTATCACGACCTAAACGATGTCCATAATACCGTTTAAAATCGGCAACAAAATCTTTTCGGCTATTTCCTAAATGAGGGAGTTTGTTTAAAGCACTTTTGGGTTTACTTTTTTCAAAAATTCTATTTGGCATAATTAAAAGGTAGCAATAAAAGCAAAGTTAAATCATAGCGTTTCTAATTCGAGCTAATCATTCATTCAATCTACCGCATTTTAAAAAATGAATAGAGAATGAAATTCAAAAAAGCTTAAGTTATTTTTCCATGACAATGTTTATATTTTTGTCCAGAACCGCAAGGACAAGGATCATTACGCGCCACTATGGGTTCATAATGCGTAGTCATTTCAGGATAACTCTCTGCCAATATCGCGGCAGCCTCAGTTTCATCCTCAATAGGTTGATTATTGTCGACAATAATGGTTTCTGTTTTAGCATTAGCGATATTATGCACTTCAAATTCAGAATCATCATAAACTTGATTAATCGATATTCTGGATAATACCGTAATGACTTCGTATTTAATATTATCAAGTAAACGGGTAAACATTTCAAAAGATTCCCGTTTATATTCTTGTTTGGGGTCTTTTTGTGCATAACCACGAAAGTGAATTCCTTGACGTAAATGATCCATCGCTGCTAAATGTTCTTTCCAACTATTATCCAACACTTGTAACATGATCGATTTTTCAAAATTACGCAAATCTTTAGCTCCAATAAATTGTTCCTTTTCTTGATAAGCCTGTTCTACTTTTTCAATAATTTGTTCACGCAATTGTTCTTCGCGTAAAGTCCGATCATTAGCGAGGATTTCTGTAATTGACATTGATAATAAAAACTCATCACGCAATTGCTCTTCTAATCCTTTAATATTCCATTGTTCGGTCATTGTTTTCGGTGGAATATGCCGCGAAATGATTTGATTAATTACGTCGTGACGAATGTGTTGAATAATTTCTGAAATATTGTCTGTTGCCATTAATTCATTACGTTGCGCATAGATGACTTTACGTTGATCATTTGCCACATCATCGTAAGCCAAAATTTCTTTACGAATATCAAAATTGCGAGCTTCTACTTTTCGTTGAGCATTTTCAATCGAGCGCGTGACCCAAGGATGCTCAATCGCTTCTCCCTCATCCATGCCCAATTTTTGCATAATCGCGGCGACCCGTTCTGAAGCAAAAATCCGCATTAAATCATCTTCTAAAGACAAATAGAACCGAGTGGAACCCGGATCACCTTGACGACCTGAACGTCCGCGTAATTGATTGTCGATACGGCGAGATTCATGGCGTTCAGAACCAATGACGTGTAAACCGCCGCTTGCAATCACTTGATTATGGCGTTCTAACCAAGCACCGCGAATCTTGTCTTTTTCAGCCGGATTTGCCTCAGGAAATAAGGCAAATTCCGCGTCCAAATTGCCGCCTAGCACAATATCAGTGCCTCGACCCGCCATGTTGGTTGCAATCGTAATCGCTCCGGGCATTCCAGCTTGAGCAATAATGTGTGCTTCACGTTCATGTTGTTTTGCATTTAACACTTCATGTTTAATGCCTTGTTGTTGCAACATGCGGGAAATTAACTCCGAATTTTCAATTGACGTTGTCCCAACCAAAACCGGCTGCCCACGTTTGTAACAATCCTTAATATCTTCAACTACCGCCCGATATTTTTGTTTAGCCGATAAATAAACTACATCGCCTAAATCTTCCCGAATCATGGGTCTATGAGTCGGAATCACCACCACTTCTAAGCCATAAATTTTATTTAATTCAAAGGCTTCGGTATCCGCGGTTCCAGTCATACCGGACAATTTTTCATACAAACGGAAATAGTTTTGGAAAGTAATCGAAGCTAGGGTTTGATTTTCATTTTGAACCGGCACATTTTCTTTGGCTTCAATCGCTTGATGTAAACCTTCAGACCAGCGTCTGCCGGGCATGACCCGTCCGGTAAACTCATCCACAATAATGACCTCATTATTCGCCACGATATAATTTACATCTAAGAAAAACAGATGATGCGCTCGCAACGATGCACTCAAATAGTGCATTAAACGAATGTTGGCATAGCTATATAAACTCTCACCTTCTTGAATCAATCCATGATCTAGCATTAATTGTTCCACACGTTCATGACCTTCTTCAGTTAAATGAACTTGTTTAGATTTTTCATCCAAGGTGAAATCTCCGGCTTCACCTTCTTTGAGTTGTTTAGTTAATAAAGGGACAATTTTATTAACCCGCAAATAAATATCTGTCCCTTCATCAGTAGGTCCGGAAATAATTAACGGGGTTCTTGCCTCATCAATCAAAATCGAATCTACTTCATCTACAATCGCGAAATACAAATCGCGTTGAACTTTTTGGTCAGCCGTAAAAGCCATGTTATCGCGCAGGTAATCAAAGCCAAATTCGTTATTGGTGCCATATGTGATGTCCGCAGCGTAGGCTTTACGACGTTGTTCGGTGGTCAATTCGCTTAAAATAACGCCGGTAGTTAAGCCAAGAAAACCATAGAGTTGCGACATCATGGTGGCATCACGCGCGGCTAAATAGTCGTTGACCGTGATAACATGCACGCCTCTTGCGGGTAAAGCATTCAGATAAGCTGCTAAAGTTGCCATTAACGTTTTACCTTCGCCGGTTTTCATTTCAGCAATTTTGCCGCTATTTAGCACCATACCGCCAATTAGCTGTACATCAAAATGGCGCATTTTAAAAATTCGGGTTGAAGCCTCTCTGACGGTTGCAAAAGCTTCTGGAATTAAATTATCCAACTTTTCACCTTCAAGCAACCGTTGACGAAAAGTCTGAGTTTTTGCTTTTAAAGCGTCGTCAGACAATTTTTCATATTCTGCAGCCAAAGCGTTAATTTTAGCGACGACCTTTAATTTTTTCTTTATTAGCCTGTCATTGCGACTGCCGATAACGAGTTTAACCAGTTTGTCAAGCATACTTTTTTCCGGTGAATAGTCAAAAAGATAAAATAAAAATACAGCGATTATACTGTATCTTCTAGTAATAACTACCTAAAAGCAGTAATCCTTTAGATAATCCTTATAAAATAATAGAAAATGGCATTTTTAACTCTACGGTTAAAATGCTGAGGTTTTATGTTAAAATGCGAGATCATACGCAGGCTTATTTTGCGTATCATGGAAATTATTAATGATTCATAAAAAGGGTGTTTAGTCAATGAAACTATTAAAAGCGATTATTTTAGGAGTGGTTGTTAGCGTATCCGCAGTCGGTGTGACTTCTGTAGCTCATGCAGAATCTGATCCCGGTCGTGTGGCTTATAAACCTGCGGAAGCGATTGATTTAGTGTTAACGAAAATCAAAGCTGCGCAAGAGGCGATTGCTGCTGACAAATCAGCCGATGATATTGTCACGGCAATTAAAGCTGCTAAAGATGCCAGTAAAGAAATTAATGCAAACGATAAAGTTGATATTGCTAGAATTCGTGCTAATGTTCACTTATCTAAAGCGATTGGTATGGCTAAAGAAAAAGACAATAAACTGGCTTCTGAGCATTTAAAAACGGCTGAAGCTGCGTTTGTTGATTTGAAAAAATTACTGTAATTTTTGCCTAAAAAACTTTAAAGTTGACAGTAACAGGACACACTTTTTCAGTGTGTCCTGTTTTTTTGAGTTATTGTTCAACAAATAATTGTTGTAATTGTTTTAATGCTTGCGCGCGATGACTCAATTGATTTTTTAGGGTGAAAGGCAGTTGAGCCACCGAAACCTCATAGCCTTCAGCCGCAAAAATCGGATCATAACCAAAACCGAATTCCCCTATAGGTTGTTGCAGTATTCTCCCGCGCCAAATCCCTTGCGCAATCAGCGGTAAAGGGTCTTGAGCTTCCCGCAAAAATACCAATACACACACAAATTGGGCTTGGCGATGTTCGATTGTCACATCGGTCAAAGCTTTTAGCAAACGGTGGATATTTTCGTTATCGCTGGCTTGTGGATGGGCGTAACGTGCGGAATATATCCCGGGTTGACCGTCTAATGCGTCAACCATCAGTCCTGAATCATCTGCAATCGCGGCGCAACCGCTTTGACGTGCGGCATGACGGGCTTTTAAAAGCGCGTTTTCCACAAAGGTAGTTCCGGTTTCTGCAATTTCCGAAATGGCAAAACTCGATTGTGGCACGATTTGATAATTTTGAAAAATGGTTTGAATTTCCTGAATTTTGCCAGTATTGTTACTGGCTAAGACGATTTTTTGAGAAGCGATTGAACTCATAATATCGCAGCTAAAGCTTGTTGTTGATAAGTTAATAATTGACGAATCCCTTGATCGGCTAATTTCAACATCGCTTGTAATTGATCTGCGGTAAATGCTTGAGCTTCAGCTGTACCTTGTATCTCAACATATTCACCCGCTTGATTCATAACCACATTCATATCGGTATCGGCGATACTGTCTTCAGCATAATCTAAATCTAAAATGGGTACTCCCTGATATAAACCGACTGAAATAGCGGCAATTTGAGAATGTAATGGATTTTTTTTCAATTGCTGAGTAGATAACAATTTTTGCACCGCTAAAGCGAGTGCCACATAACCGCCGGTAATCGAAGCAGTACGAGTGCCGCCGTCAGCTTGTAATACATCGCAATCGATAGTAATGGTATTTTCCCCCAAGATTTTTAAATCAATCACGGTGCGCAATGAACGCCCAATCAACCGTTGAATTTCCAAAGTGCGTCCACCTTGTTTACCGCGATTCGCTTCGCGTGGACTGCGCTGATGAGTGGAGCGCGGCAACATGCCATATTCAGCGGTTAGCCATCCTTCGCCTTTACCTTTGAGAAAAGTAGGAACTCCGCGTTCAATACTGGCGGTGCATAATACGCGAGTATCGCCAAATTCGACTAATACCGAGCCTTCGGCATGTTTATTAAAACCACATAAAAATTGAATCGAACGTAATTGTTTAGCTTGGCGGCGACTGGGTCTCATAGTAACTCTCAGAAAATTAAAATAGGCTATATTGTATGCGTTAATTTGAGATCGATGAAAAAGTGCGCTGAATTTTTAACGATCGTCATCAATCACTATAACGTTTTTAATTCAACCTAATTGACTAGGCGATATTGAAATTGTATAGAGACGTTGGATTGCAACGTCTCTCATTAAAATTATTCCTTTGATTTAAAAACGCTATAATTAGCAAAAAAGTTTCAGTTTTACGAGGTTTAGATTAAGATTATCGAACCTTTCGATTGACGCTATTTTTAACAATCGATTGATCAAATTGACCAACCAATCATGAAAAATCCATTAAAATATTTTTTAATGATTAGCAATATTTTACCCATTCATTATCAAGGAACATACAATGTCTATTTCATTAAGCAAAGGTGGTCGCACCTCTTTATCTAAAGATAATCCCAATTTACGCAAAGTTTTAGTCGGTTTAGGCTGGGATGCCAGAGCAACCGATGGCGCAGAGTATGATTTAGATGCTTCGGCATTTATTTTAACCGCTGCGGGTCGAGTGCGAAATGATGAGGATTTCATATTTTATAATAATTTAAAAGGTGCGGATGGCGCGGTTGAACATTTAGGCGATAATCGCACTGGCACAGGCGACGGTGATGATGAAGTCATTAAAATTGATTTAGCCAAATTAAATCAACAAAGTAGTATTGATAAAATTGCAATGATTGTCACGATTCATGATGCTGATACCAAAAAACAAAATTTTGGTCAAATTGAAAATGCTTTTATTCGAGTAATGAATGAGGAAAATGGTCAAGAAATTGTCCGTTTTGATTTAACCGAAGATTATTCAATAGAAACGGCAATGGTTTTCGGTGAAATTTATAAAAAAGACGGGGAATGGCGTTTTGCCGCCGTTGGACAAGGATTTGCCGGTGGTTTAGCCGCTGTTTGTAAACGTTATGGGATTAACGTTGATTAATTAATTATCGCATTTATTTTAAGCAGGCTTGAATAATTTAGCAGGATTCGAGTCTGCTTTTTTATTTAAATTGGAGTCAAAAATGTATCCATGGATTAAGAAATTTTTAAAACTTATTTTACGACTTTTATATCGTGTTGAAGTACATGGTCTTGAACATTATTATCAAGCTGGAGAGACGGTATTAATTATTTCTAATCATGTTTCATTTCTTGATCCTTTATTATTAGGAGTATTTTTACCTGATACAGTGACTTTTGCAATTAATACGCACATTTCGCAACAAATATGGCTGAAACCTTTTCTCAAGTTTTCGCAAATTTTTCCTATGGATCCTACGCATCCATTATCGATTAAAGCCTTAATTAATCATTTAAAACAAAAAGGAAAAACCGTTATTTTTCCAGAAGGTCGGATTACCGTTACGGGATCATTAATGAAAATTTATGAAGGCACTGGAATTATTGCCGAGAAATCCAACGCGATACTTTTACCAATTCGGGTAGAGGGAGCGCAATATACCCCTTTTTCACGATTAAAAGGTCAGGTGAGAATTCGCTATTTTCCTAAAATTTCATTACATATTTTACCGCCCACTAAAATTCATCATGCTGAAAATACAGTAGGCAAACAAAAGCGTCGTCAAAGTCGAGATCAATTAGATGATATTATGACAGAAATGATGTTTAATACCGCTCCGCAATATGATAATATTTTTTCTGCTTTATTAGCTGCTAGGCAAATTCATGGTGGAAATCATTTAATTATTGAAGATTTAGATCGTCAACCGTTAAATTATCATCAATTAATTAGTCGAGCATGGATTTTAGCTAATCATTTTATTTCATTCACAAAATCTGGCGAATATGTCGGTGTATTATTACCGAATTCAGCGAAAACAGTGTTATTAATTGTAGCATTACAAATTCATCAACGAGTGCCAGCAATGTTAAATTATTCTTTGGGTTCACAAGGAGTGATTGCCACTTGTCATTTAGCTGGATTAACTAAAATTATAAGCTCGCGTAAGTTTATTGAATTAGCGAATTTACAACCCTTAATTGAATCATTAGCCCAACAATTAACTGTTATTTATTTAGAAGATATTGCCGCAGCTATTTCGACCAAACAACGAGTATTCGGTTATCTTCAATCTCGTTTTTTAACTGCTAAATCATTAGCTAAAACCGAGGCAAAACAACCGGCAGTAATTTTATTTACTTCAGGTTCTGAAGGCAGTCCTAAAGGTGTCGTATTATCGCATCAAAATATTTTATCGAACATTAATCAAGTACAAGCACGAATCAATTTTAATGCGACTGATACCGTATTAAATTTCTTACCTTTATTTCATTCTTTTGGTTTTACGGTAGGCACAATATTACCAATACTCAGTGGAATGCGCAGTTTTTTTTATCCTTCACCTTTACATTACAGCATTATTCCAGAAATTGCATACGATATTAACGCCACAATTATTTTTGGCACGAATACTTTTTTAGCCGGTTATGCAAAAAAAGCCCATCCCTACGATTTTTTTAAATTGCGTTATGTGATTGCCGGTGCAGAAAAATTACAACCCAATACGCGGGCTTTATGGAATGATAAATTTGGCATTCGGATTTTAGAAGGTTATGGCGCAACTGAAACGTCGCCAATCGCTGCAGTTAATACGCCATTAGCTTGTCAATTAGGCTCAGTAGGACGATTAATGCCGGCAATGCAATTTGAATTAGAATTAATTGATGGAATTGAATCCGGTGGACAATTGCATTTATTTGGCCCAAATATTATGTTAGGCTATTTATTAGCCGATCGCCCGGGTGAAATTATTCCGCCACAATCGCGTTATGGATTGGGTTGGTATGATACTGGAGATATTGTTGATATTAATGAACAGGGGTTTGTCACAATTAAAGGGCGAATGAAACGATTTGCAAAAATTGGTGGCGAAATGGTGTCATTAACTGTGGTAGAACAATTAGCAACCAATACTTGGATAAATGGATTACATGCCGCAGTGAGTATTCCCGATATGAAAAAAGGCGAACAAATTATTTTATTAACCACTGAAAAATCTGCGCAATTATCGGCAATGATTAATGCAAATCCCGGAATTGCGATGATTCATTTCCCCAAACAATTATTAATTGTTGATCAAATTCCATTATTAGGCAGTGGTAAAATAAATTACCCCCAAATTATGCTTTTATTAAAAACACAATATGCCTATTTATTTGGAGATTAATTAATGTCTTTTGCTAAATTAGGTTTATCTGCTGAATTATTAGCTGAAATTCATCGACAAGGTTATTCAAAACCTACTCCGATTCAATATCAAGTTATTCCTGCAATATTAAAAGGTCAAGATATTTTAGCTACTGCTGAAACCGGAACCGGTAAAACCGCTAGTTTTTGTTTACCGATAATACAATTATTAAGTGCTACAATAATTAATCATCCGCGCTTAATTCGAGGATTAATTTTAGTTCCAACTCGAGAATTGGCATTACAAATTCAAAATGATTTACAGCCTTATATTTTATCTATAGGAATAAATAGCGCGGTTATTATTGGAGGCATGAATATTCATGCACAATTAAAAAAATTACACCGAGGAATAGATATTATTATTGCAACCCCAGGGCGATTATTAGAGCTAATTTCAACTGCAATGATTGAATTATCTGCATTAAAATATGTTGTCATTGATGAAGCAGATCGATTATTGGATTTAGGATTTACACCAAGCGTAAATCAGATTATTCAACAATTACCTAATCAGAGACAAACTTTATTATTTTCGGCGACTTTTCCAAAATCTATTCAATTATTAGCTGAAAAAATATTACAGAATCCGTTAATTATTCGATTAAATGAAAATCATAAAATAGCGACACAGATTGAACAATTAGTTTATCCAATTAAAGCAGAATATAAACATGAATTATTAGCTTATTGGATTCAGCATTATCGTTGGTCACAAGTTTTGGTTTTTGTGCGTACGAAACAAATTGCGGAACGTTTAATGAAACAATTAATTGCACAAGGAATTCGTAGTGCCACTTTGCATAGCGATAAAAATCAAACCGAAAGAGTGACTGTATTAAATTGGTTTATAGCTGGGCGAATTACGGCATTAATTGCCACCGATATTGCGGCTAGAGGTTTAGATATTGAACAATTAGCCCAAGTGGTGAATTATGATTTACCGATTATTGCTGAAGATTATATTCATCGAATTGGACGTACAGGAAGAGCCGGATATTCGGGGTTAGCGTGGTCATTGGTTTGTCCAGAACAAATTGAACAATTAATTGCGATTGAAAAATTATTAAAACAACAAATTCCTAGGATAGTAAATACCGGTTATGAGTCGGTCTCATTAATGCCTCAAATTAAAAATAAAACCGTATCAAAACCGAATTCAAAACGATTAGAGGAGTATAATAATCGTCATCATTTTTCAGCCAAACGTGGGGCAAAATCACGTTAATTATTTTGATTTTATTCATATGGAGATAAAAAATGTTTGATCCTAAAGTTTTAGATGAATTAGCGGCTCATTTAGCCAATACTGTACCCGCAGGTTTACAATCTTTAAAAGAAGATTTAGAAAAAAATTTTCGCGCGATTTTACAAGCAGGTTTGGAAAAACTTGATTTAGTTTCTCGAGAAGAATTTGAAGTCCAAAAAAATGTATTAGCTAAAACACGAGCAAAATTAGAGAATTTAGAAACTCAAATT
>JBEEJU010000150.1:0-5204 GCA_041169045.1 Pseudomonadota bacterium | reverse complement strand
AGAGGAACTTTTGAATTTAAAGAAGAAAACGATATTTTATTTGATACTCTAATAATTCAAAAAATAGAAAGTGGTGCATTAGAAATAATAAAAAGCGTTGTCAATCATGAAGTTATTTTACGGCAAGAAGAAAAGAAAGAACGTATTGCTAAATATATTGATGAACAAGCACCTTGGTATAAAAATATATTACATAAAATAGATTTGTCTGATTTTCGTTATCACGCAACAGCTCAAGAAATAGAATTAAAATTGCATGAAAAAAAATTTGAACAAGAAGTTTTAATTAAAAAAGAAGTAACAAAATTATTATCTAGTAATGGCGAAAACTTGCGAAATAATGCTGCTAGATTAGTCAATCAGGTTTCAGACACAAGCAAAAGCGAATTAGCTTATTATATTTCCTTAAGAAAAACTATATTAGATTTTTTTAAAAAGAGTTTAGAGTTAGATGATGATGGAAAATATCACTCCGAAGGTTTCGTGCATAATATTATTTTTCCCAAAAAAGGAAATAGTCAAAAAACTGCATTTGAAGATCATAACTTGTGGATTGTTGATGAACGGTTAAATTTCACAACTTATATTTCTTCTGATTTACCTTTAAATGATTCAAAATCGGATAGACCTGATTTATTAATTTATAATAATAGGGTTTCATTTCGTGGCGAAAATGAACCTAGTAACCCTATCACGATTTTTGAATTTAAAAAACCGAATCGGGATGATTTTGTTAATCCCTCATCATCAGATGACCCGATTAAACAAATTATCCGTTATGTTAATAAAATAAGGAAAGGTGAGTTTAAAACTCCCGAAGGAAGACAAATTAGGATAGGTTTAAATACTCCATTTTATGGTTATGTTATTTGTGAGTTAAATCAAAAAGTAGAAGAATGGTTAGAAGAGGAAAAGAATTTTAAACGTATGCCTGATGGATTAGGCTGGTTTTATTTTCAAGAGAACATTAATTTATATATTGAAGTATTAAGTTGGGATAAAGTTTTACGCGATGCTGAAATGCGAAATAAAATATTTTTCCGAAAACTCGGTTTAGAATAAAGTTTAATTTTTAGAAAACCTAAAAAGTTGGTCGAACTATTTTTATAAATAAATTTCTCAACCGATTACAAAACTCAATTATTCATAGTTACCCCAATCTTGCCTATCTACCACAATCGCACAAGTTTTACTTTACAATTCAAGCTTAAAGTATTAAAAAGCACATTTTTTAACATCGGATGGGAAAATGACAACAATGTCATCCAAATTTGCACCTGAATCTGCTGGAAAAAAGAATGACAGTGGCTCGCTCACCGCTGCTGATGAAGCCGGATATGATAACGTTGAGTTAGGAGACTATTATTCATTTCCGTTGGAAAATGAAAAGGTTTCTAAAAAAATGGCAGCACGGCGCAAAGTCGAAATGCTCTGGGAGAAAAAACGTTTGCGTGATCAGCTAGGCGATTTTGAAGAGACTGAAGACTATGATGATGACTTTAATTTTTTACGGTGAGCATAGACTGTTTATTTAAAATTCCAAGCTTTGTGGCGATTGTTTACAGTCGCCACAATTGCCGCTTAAGGCATGAGTAGCATCGCATCGCCATAACTGAAAAATCGATAACGTTGTTCAATCGCATGAGTATAGGCTTGCATGGTTAAGGAATAACCGGCAAAGGCACAGACTAACATTAATAAAGTCGATTCTGACAGGTGAAAATTGGTTAATAAGCCATCTATCACTTTGAAAGAATAGCCTGGGGTAATAAACAAATTGGTCTCTCCCTCTTTCGCTGCCAAATTTCCTGAATAAGCAGCAGCTTCTAAAGCTCTAGCGACGGTTGTGCCAATCGCAATCACTCGTCCACCATTGATTTTTGTCTGTTGAATCGCCGCAACGGTTGACTCGGGTACTGAAAAATATTCATAGTGCATTTGATGTTCAGCGAGATTCTCAACGCGCAACGGTTGAAAAGTTCCACTTCCCACATGCAGCGTGACTAATGCAGTCGCAATCCCCGCATTTTTGATTTCAGATAATAGAGAATGATCAAAATGCAAACTCGCAGTAGGTGCAGCCACCGCGCCTTTAGCTTCAGCAAAGATGGTTTGATAGCGATCGGTGTCGGTTTCGTTGTCTGGACGTTGAATATAAGGTGGTAAAGGAATATGCCCCATTTTTTCTAGGATTTGTAATACCGGTTGATTAAATTGCAAAATAAATAAATCGGCTTGTCTGCTTAGGACATTACATTGGTATCCTTGTGTTAATTTAATCTCGCTGTGGATTTTGGGTGCTTTACTCGCTCTAACATGTGCTACCGCAGAATCTACATTTAAAATTCTTTCAATGAGAATTTCGACCTTACCACCGGTAAGTTTATGTCCCCACAAACGCGCTGGAATAACCTGCGTATTATTGAAAACTAATAAATCTTTAGCGGTTAAATAACTCGGTAAATGTTTAAAGTGATCATCTATAAATTGTGCGGTCGAAAGATTAACCGACAATAATCGACTATCTGTACGATTAGGTAGCGGGTATTGGGCGATTAATTCCGCAGGGAGTGAATAATAAAAATCGCTTTTTTGCATAAATATTCGGGAATTTTCTGAAAAAAGACTAGCATTATCCCACGAGTTTTCCTATAATAACCAAACATTGCCGGGGTGGTGAAACTGGTAGACGCGCTGGATTCAAAATCCAGTTCCTTCACGGGAGTGTCGGTTCGATTCCGACCCTCGGTACCAACAAGTTTTGTAAAAGGTTTAACATTCATGTTAAGCCTTTTTTTATGGGCGACATTTTTTTAGTTTAATTCCACAAATTGTCGTTACCATTCATTTCAATTGTTTTTGATTTATTTTTAGCATTATTGATTTAAAATTAATTGATTTTTTATCAATAGCGATTCAATTGTTCAATAATTATTTATTAAAGCGCAGAATTAGTGATAACTTAACTCAAATTAAATCAGATTAATTAACCATAATCTTTAATATTTTAATGATTTTTAGTTAAATGGATGATTATTTTTCACACTTAATAAAACTTTATCATCATTATTTAGGGTATGATATGCGGTTTAATAAACCTCTATAAGTTAATGATATTATTTGTCGAGAGTATGAATTATGGCTGTAGGTATGATCAACTTTCCCGAAATGAAGCCTGTTTCTGGAATTACGTTAGGCACTGCAAATGCAGGTATTAAACAAACTTTTCGTCCTGATTTATTAGTGATTCAAATGGTCGAAGGGACAAATTGTGCCGGAGTATTTACCCAAAATGCTTTTTGTGCAGCACCAGTCCTGATTGCTAAAAATCATTTAATTCAATCGCCACGTTGGTTATTGATTAATTCCGGTAATGCAAATGCCGGAACAGGCGAACAAGGAATTACCAATGCGTTTTTATGTTGCAGCACTTTAGCAGCATTAGTGGGTGGGCAAGCTGCGCAAGTCTTGCCTTTTTCTACTGGAGTGATTGGCGAACCCTTGGCGGTAGAAAAAATTGATCAAGCTTTACCCACTGCATTAGCACATTTAGCCGAAACCCATTGGGAAGAAGCAGCGCGTGCGATTATGACTACGGATACTTTTGCTAAAGGTGCCACTCGTTATATTGTGATTGATGGCAAACGGATTGCGATTAATGGCATTGCTAAAGGTTCGGGCATGATTCAACCGAACATGGCGACCATGCTCGCTTTTATTGCCACTGATGCCAATGTGCATTCAGATACTTTACAACGGGCTTTGAGCGCGGCGGTTGAGCAATCTTTTAATCGCATCAGTGTGGACGGCGATACTTCTACTAATGATGCCTGCATACTGATGGCGACTGGTTTAAGTCATGCTGAAGAAATCACAGAACATAGCCGTGATTATCTGGTATTTTTTGAGGCGTTGCTGGAGGTTTGTAAAGAATTAGCTGAGTTGATCATTCGTGACGGTGAAGGTGCGACCAAACTGATTCGCATTGTGGTTGAAGAAGCGTCTGATGATCAGGAAGCGGTAAGAGTGGCGAAAACCATTGCGCATTCCCCTTTAGTCAAAACCGCGTTTTTTGCCAGTGATCCGAATTGGGGACGAATTTTAGCCGCGATCGGGCGTTCTGGTTTAGAAAACATGGTGTTGGAAAAAGTACAACTTTATCTAGGTGAAGTTTTCATTGTAGAAAATGGCGCGCGCGCTTCCAACTATACAGAAGCAGAAGGCGTTGCTGTGATGCACCGCGATGAGATTACGGTGACGGTTATTTTAGGGCGAGGTCATGCACGTCAAGAAGTTTTAACTTGCGATTTCTCATACGATTACGTCAAAATTAATGCAGAATATCGTACTTAAAAGTCCTTATTAACGCCTGTTTGCATTAAGTTTAATGGATAACAGGCGCGTTTTTTCAAAAATCAATGTTGAATTTATTAGCTACACTCAATATTTATCAAAGACCACGACTATATTCAGCGACTTCAGAATTTCATTTATTGCGTCGTTGTTTATTGTATTATCCAAATTTAAATATTCTATATACCTATATTCCTAAAAATGCGTGTTCAACTTTAAAATATACTTTAGGCGTTCATTCTGGAATTATAAGTCAAAAAGACAATCCACATGAAACAGAGCATTTATTTTATTGCGCGGATAAATATGCTTTATATCCATCAAATTGTCGCACGGTTATTTGTTTTCGAGAACCTTTTGAAAGAATATTATCGGCTTATTTAGATAAATTTGCCAGAACTCCAGTACAAATGGAAGCGTTAGCGGTCATAGCATATTTGCAAACCCGTGATTTAAAAAAATCTAAGGGAAAATCAATTAGTTTTTTAGAATTTATTTATTTTTTAAGCCAAGTTTCTAATCATGATTTAGATGCTCATTGGCGACCTCAAATCGATTTTATTTTTTTTGATAAATATACGGATATTTTATGTCTGGAGCAATTATCTTCACAATGGCAACAAAAATTTCCGCAATCTCCGTTACTCAATTATACAAAACATAGTCATATTAAAACAAAAAGTGATAAGTATTATTATGCGGTAAATGGTGAACAATTGGCTATTGAATTTCCAAATCGACATTTTCCCAATCAAGCGAGTTTTATGAATCCCGAAATTCAACAATTATTTAACCAACGTTTTCAAGATGATTTAATGTTATATCAAAGTTTAACTCAATAAAACGGTTTA
>JBEEJU010000149.1:0-2903 GCA_041169045.1 Pseudomonadota bacterium | reverse complement strand
CTACATGGGCAGTTTGAGGAAACATATCCATTACGCCGACTTTAATGAGTCGATAGCCTAAATCATTGACTAAAATTCCTGCATCTCTTGCTAAAGTCGAAGGATTACAAGAAACATAAATAATTTTTTCCGGTTGCCATTGCGCTAAATAAGGTAAAACTTTATCCGCTCCCGCTCGTGAAGGATCAAGTAATAATTTAGAATAGCGTTGATTAACCCAATTACCGATTAAAGGTTTAGTTAAATCCGCTACATAAAATTCGGCATTATTAATTTGATTTAATTGCGCATTATGTTTTGCTTGTTGAATTAAAACGTTATCACCTTCAATGCCAATCACTTTTGCCGCACGAGTGGCTAATGGCAAAGTAAAATTACCTAAACCACAAAATAAATCTAATACATTATCATTTTGATTTAATTCTAAAGCATGAATTGCTTGCTGAATCATTTGTCGATTAATTGCATAATTCACTTGAGTAAACATTGCCGGTTTAAATTCAAAACGCAAATTAAATTCAGGTAAATGATAAGCTGGAGTTAATAATTTTTCATTCATTAAAGCATGAATACTATCCACGCCTTTAGGCTGCAAAGCAATACAAATTTGATATTGATTAGCGAATTGAATTAATAATTGTTGATCTTCAATCGTTGCGGGTTTTAATGTACGAATTGCCAATATACAATCATTTTGATCACCAATTGCTACTTCGATTTGAGGGATAAAACTTTTGATCGATAATTGTGAAATTAAGTGCGCTAATTCAGGCAAATGATTACCAATTAACGGATGCATAATTTGACAACTATTCATTTCGGCTAAAAAGGTTTGTCGTCGCTCACGAAAGCCCACTAAAACCCGTGCTTTTTTCTCCACATATTTCACCCCCATTCTGGCTTTAGTGCGATAATTCCAAGCTTGATCCGTTAAAGGCAACCAATAATCTGTAACTTGCACTTTTCCAATTCGATATAGTTGTTCAATCACTAATTGTTGTTTAAATTCAATTTGATTTTTTGAGTCAACATGTTGAAAACTACAACCACCACAAATGCCATAATGTGGACAATTGGGGGTTACTCGTTCTGGAGCAGCTTTTAAAACTTTAATAGTGGTTGCTTCGGCATAATCTTTATGATTTTTTTGATAAATACATTCAACAATTTCTCCGATTAAAGCCTCTTCAATAAAAACCACTTTTCCGTCAATTTTTGCCACGCCTCTACCATCATGAGCTAAAGATTCAATTTCAACTCGAATGGGCGTTTTTTCAATAAAGGGTTTAGCCATTATTTCTGTTTCCATTGGTTAGCCGACACTTCATACCACCATCCCGATTGCGCATTACTTATCCAACGAGCTGCGAAAGTCGATTTAATTTGTGATGCCCAATCTGGATGACCATTTGCATTCGCAATGGCTTGATATAAATCTTCACGATCTTTATTTTCGGCAGCAACTAATTGATTAATTTGATTACGATCTTTTAACGGAATATTACTCGCATCTTTAATGCCAATTAAACCATCTTGTTTAATGCCTACAAACCCTTGTTTATAAAAATTGTCTAAATTGGCAAATCGATTTTTCATACTGGATTGTAATCGGCGAACTTCTGGACTATCAATATCTAAATCGGCTTCAGCTGCTTCGGCGATTGGAATTAATTGATTGGCAATTGAAAGCAAAATCGTTTCCGATATTTCAGAAATAGAAAGGGTATTTGATTTTAATTCTGATTTTTTAGCAGGTGGATTATTTTGCTGAATTTCTTTAATAATTTGATCTGCGGCTTTTTCAGCGGCGGCAGCAGGAAAATAAATATTAATCGTTACACAAGCGACTAATAATAATGAGGTAAGAAATAATAATAATTTTTTCATAATTTTTTTAACATAAAAAGCTTAAGGTGAACCAGAAACGGCTTTATTTGAAACCGTAATTCGATGTAAACGTTCTTGTAAAATTGTCCAATCAATTCGTGGATTATACCCCATTACATCAATTCGTGGCAGTCCTCCGCCTTTAACAATGTAATAACCATAATCATTCGTTTCAACACCGGTTAATAAACAAACATTATGATGCAAATAACAACCAAAACCTATTTTATCGTAACTGAAATTATCAAACAAAGTTAAAATGGTTCGGGAAATAAAATCAATTGCCCCGCCACCGCCAATGGTTGCTAAATTTTCTACTGCTTTTTGACTAATTTTATGCGTAGAATGGTCATCATCCGGTGTTCCCAACCAAGCATTAAAATGAATGGGCTGCCAATTTTCTAAATACAATTCTTTAATATATCCCGAAATATTTCCTTGAATACTTCCAAAAGAAAAACGTTGGGTAATGGCATTTAAATCCAAATGATGCAGCATTATATCAGCATAAAATTGGGTAAAGTCAGTCATAAATCCAGAAATCGCCAATTTTTTAAAAACAATAAAACCATTAAATAAAGCCATTTTTAATTCGCCGCCTAAAGTCAATTTGCCATTCGATAAAGTGACATTTGGAATTTGACCATTAATATTACCTAATGGTGGTTTTTGCCAATTTAAAGCTTGTCCTAATAATTTTAATGAAATATGACGTAATTGTGCAGAAAATTGTATTTTAGGTGTTTGATTTTCGAGTTTTAACCAATCAAATTGTTGAATTAACACTCGACCATTTAATAAAGGAATAGTGGTTTTATCGACTAAATGAATGTGTTGTTGATGAAAATCAAATAAAAAATAACTGGATTCTAAAGGTAATTTAAATAGAGTAAATTGTTGCCAAGCAAAACTGGAATGGGTTAACGCTTGATCTCGATTTGTCCAATGTAAAGATAAAACCCCTTTAGATAAATTAAAACGTTGTTGAGGATCATGAATACCAAATTGTTTAGAGT
>JBEEJU010000148.1:0-2737 GCA_041169045.1 Pseudomonadota bacterium | reverse complement strand
GGGTCAAAAAGGACCTCAAGCAGAAAATGTTAGCCTTGTAAAATAACTAAGTTTTCACACGAAAAAGCCTCATTAATATGAGGCTTTTTTGTTGTCCGCTTTTTAGCTTCTTAAGCTCTTCATCGTCTCGCCTTAAAAAAATTTTGCAACAGTTGCGAACATTCTATTTCTAAAATCCCTTGCTGCCAAATCACTTGATGATTTAAAAAACTCAGATTTGATAATTGTAGTGCGCTACAAACCGCTCCTCGTTTAGGATCAGTAGTCGCAAATACCAAACGTTGAATTCGACTGTGAATAATCGCCCCGATACACATCAAACAAGGTTCTAACGTCACATATAAAGTTGTGTTAAGTAACCGATAATTACCTAAAAAACATCCAGCTTGACGAATCGCTACTATTTCCGCATGAGCTGTAGGATCATTTGTCGCAATAGGTTGATTCCAAGCTTGAGCAATTTTCTGATTTTCAAATACAATAACCGCTCCAACTGGCACTTCGCCAAGTTGCTGTCCTGTTTCAGCCAACTTTAACGCATATGCCATCCATTGCTGATCTTGTTCAAAAATATTTTTCATTGGTATTGTTTAACAAAACTTATCAGATTGTGAATAAATCGCATGAACATACAAAGTTGCCCCAATCACTGCCGCAGGTGCAATAAAAAGATTAACCAATGGAATGCTTAAACCAATCAAAATCAATCCACCAAAACCTAATGCACTATAACGAATAGTGCCAATAAATTCTCGCTGTTGGATAAATATTAGCCCTTGATTTTCTAATGGGTAGGCAAAAAATTCCAACGCATATCCCCAGGCTGCAAAACCCGCCCATAATACTGGTGCAATTATATTAACTACAGGAATCAATGAAATAATGATTAAAGCAATTGACCATCGAATTAAATATTGAATTCGATTCAATTCGCCTAATAAAAATTGCCACCAAGAGGCTCTATTTACTGTATTGTCAGAAATATTTACAGATGGCTCTGTTTCAATTAATCTTGCGGTTTTTTCAGCTAATATTCCATAAAAAGGTGCTGCAATTAAATTAGCAATTATAGTAAAACTAAAAAATCCAACTAACATAAAGCTAACAAAATATAATGGATATAATAACCAAGATAGCCATTGCAATGATTGTGGAATCAGCCAATCAATTAATTTACCTAAATATAAATATCCTATAATCAATCCAAAACTATAAATCACTAAATTAATACTGATAGGTATCCATACAAAATGACCTAATGGTTTTTTGAATATCCAAATAAATCCATTTAATAAATATCTCGCAGCGTAAAGCGGATTTTTTAGCTGATTTTTAACAACTGAATTCACAGTAATTTCCTAATCCCTTGTACAGATGGATTAAATATTACTCCTCGTTCCGTAACAATCACAGAAATTAATTCAGCCGGCGTAACATCAAATACCGGATTCCAAGCATTTACCGCTAAATTAGATTGTGAATAACATTCTGGCAACAATTCATTTTGCTCACGTTGTTCAATAACGATTTGTTGTCCACTGGCAATATTGCCATCTAGTGTAGAACTAGGCGCAACCACCATTAATTTACAATGATGATAACGCGCCAAAACCGCTAATCCGTAAGTGCCAATTTTATTTGCGACATCCCCATTTGCTGCAATTCTATCAGCACCGACAACAATCCACTGAATCGCTTGTGAATTCATTAACCAAGCAGCAGCAGAGTCAGCAATTAACGTGCTAGGAATTCCATCTTGGGCTAATTCCCACACCGTTAAACGCGCACCTTGTAACCAAGGACGGGTTTCATCGGCATAAATTTGCCTAGATTGACGATAATATGCACTGCGAATCACGCCTAATGCCGTGCCATAACCTCCAGTCGCTAAAGCTCCAGCGTTACAATGCGTTAAAATGCCTTTAGCATCTGCGATAATATCTGCACCTAATTCCCCCATTGTATAATTAGCCGCAATATCATCAGCATGAATTTTCAACGCCAAATCTTCCACTTCAATACATGGATTTCGGTTAGGCTCTATTGCTAAACTATCCAATAATTGTTGCATTCGGATTAACGCCCAAGACAAATTAACCGCAGTTGGACGCGAATGGGCTAAACATTTCATGTCTATATTCACCCGCATTCTCCAATCGCTAGGATGTAATGGATAATGTTGTTTAACCGACAATGCAACAGCATAAGCTGCGGCAATTCCAATCGCTGGCGCGCCTCGTACACGCATGGTTTTAATTGCTTCGGTAACACCTATTGCATCCGTATAATCATCATAATGTAATTGCTCCGGCAACTGGCGTTGATCTAAAATTTGTAAACTATTTCCTGTCCAAATCAATGCTTGTATTTTTAAAACTGATTCTTCCATTTATAATATCTCTATGATTTCAAAAAATAGGGCAATATAATTAAAATAACACTTATTATTATCATTAAATATAAATTATTAATGACATACGGTACAATTAATAAACCCGTTCCAATTAATAAAGGTAAAGGACTTCTTTGTTTCTTTGCATAAGTAAGAAATCCTAATGCGACTGCACTAAACAATGTTGTCCATAATAACCAACTTGTATTCATTATCATTTACTCGAATGAAAAATATGTTAAAAGAATTTAAATATTGGCAAAAATCTTCTCTTTTAATTTATGCGTGGATATTGACATTTTTTTTAATCATCACTCAACTATTTTATATTATAATTTGCAAAAC
>JBEEJU010000147.1:0-3258 GCA_041169045.1 Pseudomonadota bacterium | reverse complement strand
GCCTTTAATGAAAATCAAACGACAATTGCACAACTCAATTTAATAGGCATCAAAAATATAGCTGTTTCTGCAATTACGTTAATGGAGCTTTATCAAGGCATGGGCAATAAAGTAGAATTGGCACGAATGAAAAAAGCAATGCGCTAAGTAGTTACACCTAAGTTTCCGGGTATCTAGTTTTTAGTAATTTCATAAATTACAATAAGTTATAAATTTTTTATACCATGAAACTTTGTTTTAATTACTTATTATGATGTGGTACAAATTGACAGCGATATTTCAAAAATGGCGATTGAATTAATCGAAAAATTTAATTTAAGTCACGGCTTACAAATTCCCGATGCGATTATTGGTGCAACAGCCATTATTTACGATATTCCTCTTTATACCTATAACATCAAAGATTTTAATTTCATGCCTAATATCAGGCTTCACCAGAATTAATTCATCAGACAGCCTAGATTTTAACTGATATTAGGAAATAAAAAATGACCATAATCACAGAGTTTTCACAATTAGACTTAAATAAAAGCTATAGCTATGCCGATTATTTAACCTGGAAATTGAATGAACGAGTAGAAATTATTAAAGGCAAAATTATGTTAATGTCGCTTGCACCGAATTTAAATCATCAGGCTATTGAAAGAAACTTAATTATCGAAATTGGCTCTTATTTAAAAGATAAAAAATGCCGTGTTTTTCCTGCGCCATTTGATGTAAGACTCTATAATCGAAAACAATTAATACTCAAAAATCAAGAAATTAAAACTATTGTGCAGCCGGATGTTTGTGTTGTTTGTAATCCTGAGATTTTAGATAAACAAGGCTGCGATGGCTCGCCAGATTGGATTATTGAAATTGTTTCTAAAGGTAATTCAAAAAGGGATTTGCTCTTAAAATACGAGCTTTATCAAGAAAATGGTGTAGGCGAATATTGGTTGGTTTATCCCTATGAAGAAGCCGTACATCAATTTATTTTAAATCCAAAAACAGACCGCTATCAATTACATCAAATTTATGCGCAAGACGGTTTTATTTCACCTTGTTTATTTCCGGATTTACAAATTGATTTAGCTGACGTTTTTGCAGAATAAATAACATTAAAAAATTATATTCATAACCGTTAATTATCAAAAATAATGAATTATTCCCTTCCCCAACTTTCCACAGCCACACTTGGCAAAATCAAACGTATTCATTTTATTGGAATTGGCGGTACTGGCATGAGCGGTATTGCTGAAGTTTTATTAAATTTAGGCTATCACGTTTCGGGTTCAGATGTGAAAACCAGTCCAGTGACTGAACATTTAAGCCGATTAGGGGCGCGAATTTATTTAGGACATCATGCGGCACAAGTGTTGCAAACTGATGTAGTCGTTGTGTCAACAGCGATTGATCGAAATAATCCTGAAATTGTTGCAGCTTATCAACATCGAATTGCGGTGATTCCTAGGGCTGAAATGTTAGCCGAATTAATGCGCTTTCGTTTTGGCATTGCCGTTGCCGGCACTCATGGTAAAACCACCACCACCAGTTTAGTCACTAGCGTGTTAGCCGAAGCCGGTTTAGACCCGACTTTTGTAATTGGTGGACGCTTAAATAGTGCTGGAACGAATGCTCAATTGGGAAAAAGTCATTATTTAGTTGCCGAAGCTGATGAAAGTGATGCCTCGTTTTTGTATTTACAACCTGTGATCGCGGTAGTCACCAATATTGATCAAGACCATATGGAAACGTATCAGGGCTGTTATCAAAAATTACAAGACACTTTTATTGAGTTTCTGCATCATTTACCCTTTTATGGATTAGCGGTATTGTGTTTAGATGATGTCGGTGTTCAACAAATTTTGCCAAAATTATCTAAACCTTTGAGAACATATGGCGTGCATCCGAATGCTGATGTGCGAGCTGTTAATATTCAACAAGAGGGGATGCACACTCGTTTTACCGTATTACGCGCAGAAGCCGAACCTTTGGAGATTCAGTTAAATTTACCCGGTTGGCATAACATGTTGAATGCATTAGCTGCGATTACCGTTGGCAGTTATTTGGATATTTCAGACGCGGCAATGAGTCGTAGTTTAGCCGCATTCAGTGGAATTGGGCGACGCTTCCAAATTCTTGCAGATATTGCTTTTGCTCAAGGGCGAGTAACGTTCGTTGATGATTATGGTCATCATCCGCGAGAAATTGCCGCGACTTTAGAGGCTTTACGTCAAGCTTGGCCGCATCGGCGAGCGATTGTCATTTTTCAACCGCATCGTTATTCGCGTACTCGAGATTTATTTGAGGATTTTGTGCAAGTCTTATCAACAGTTGAGTTGTTAATTTTGGCAGAAGTTTATCCAGCCGGCGAAACTGCGATTGTGGGTGCAGACAGTAAAAGTTTATCGCGTGCGATCCGAATTCGTGGGCAAGTGGATCCGATTTTTGTTTCGCATCTTACGGAAATTCCTAAGATTTTATCAGGTTTAATTCAAGCCAATGATGTGATTTTAACTTTGGGTGCAGGCAGCATCGGACAATTTGCGCAGGAATTACCGGCACAATTACAAGCGGGGTTTCATTGATGACAACAGTCACGCCGATTCAGGGCGACTTAATTTCGGGTGAAAAAATGGCTGATTACACCAGTTGGCGTGTCGGTGGCGTTGCTGAATGGATGTATTTTCCTAAAGATAAAACCGATTTAATTACTTTTATTCAACAAAATCAAACCGTTGATTTATTTTGGTTAGGTTTAGGCAGCAATTTATTAGTGCGCGATGGCGGTATTTCTGGTGTGGTGATTAACACACGCAATCGCTTAAAAGAATGGCAATTTGTTGACAATAATCGATTATCAGTTGAAGTCGGTGTTACTTGTGCCAAAGTGGCTAAAATTGCCGTCGAATATGGATTGGCAGGTGCAGAATTTTTAGCTGGCATTCCCGGAACTATCGGTGGTGCATTAAAAATGAATGCCGGAGCTTTTGGCGGAGAGACTTGGAAATGGGTTGAAACTGTTGAGATGATTGATAGAAACGGTAATGTCACGATTCGTTATCCAGAGGAATTTCAAATTGGCTATCGTTCGGTTAGGGGGAAAACTGAGGAATGGTTTTTGTCCGCCACTTTCAAATTTAATTTAGGTTTAACCGAAGACAGTCAGCAACAAATTAAAGCGTTATTAGCCAAACGAGCTTTAACTCAACCGACTAACCAACCGTCTTGTGGTTCTGTCTTTAAAAATCCTCCGGCTGATTATGCAGCACGATT
>JBEEJU010000146.1:0-2658 GCA_041169045.1 Pseudomonadota bacterium | reverse complement strand
AACCACAATTTTAAAAAATGGCAAAAGATAAAGGTCGTTACGATTATTTATTAAATAAAGGGCAAAGTGTAAATATTACTGCACCAGTGATTGGCATTTTTGAAGCGAAAGATGACAGTTTAGAAAAATGGTATGGACAATGCGGAGCAGAAATGTTAGCGGCGCAATTGTTTAATCAACAACAAAATATACCATATTCAATTATTTATGGCGCAGTGAGTAATGGTTATGAATGGATTTTTTTACGTTTGGAAAAGAAAATGTTGTGGATTGATAGTCAGCGTTATTATTTACAGGATGTATCGCAATTATTAACCGCCTTGCAAACGATTGTCAATTTTTATGATTAAAATGGGTAAATAAAAAGCTTATTTATTAAAATAAGCCATTATTAAATTTAGCGATCTTGTTTCAATAAAGCTTCTACCAAATTGCGTAAATAAATAATTTCTTCAGCTTATTATTCTTTGATTAAACGAAGTTGTAAACATTCCCTCATTTCACCTTATATTTTTAGATAAATGAGTGATTTTATGTGGTAATATTAGCTAAATACCATTGATAAGTTTGCGCTAAACCAGAACGTAATGGAATTTGTGCTTTCCAGCCTAATTCGGTCAATTTTTGCGTATTTAATAATTTGCGCGGCGTACCATCAGGCATGTGATTATTCCAAATAATTTCACCTTGATAATCGATAATCTCAACTAATAATTCAACTAATTCACGAATCGATATATCTTCACCCGTACCCACATTTAAATGGCTTAACATAGTTTTTGTATGTTGTTGATAAATAGGCTGATTTAATTGCATAACATATAAACAAGCCGCTGCCATATCATCGACATGTAAAAATTCACGTCGCGCTAAACCGCTGCCCCAAACTTCTACTTGAGTTTGATTAGTCGATTTCGCTAAATGAATCCGGTGCATTAATGCCGGAATAACATGACTGTTTTGTAAATCAAAATGATCTTCAATTCCATATAAATTAGTTGGCATAATGCTGCGATAATCTGTGGCATATTGACGATTATACGATTCGCATAATTTAATACCGGCTATTTTCGCAATTGCATATGGCTCATTTGTCGGTTCTAATTCACCGGTTAATAAGACCTCTTCAGACATTGGTTGTGGCGCGAATTTAGGATAAATACAAGAACTTCCTAAAAATAATAAACGGTTTATACCTGCTAAATAGGCTTGATGAATAACATTCGCTTCGATCATTAAATTTTGATAAATAAATTCAGCAGGATATTGTTGATTTGCCCAAATTCCCCCGACTTTAGCAGCGGCTAAAATGACAATATCCGGTCTTTGTTGTTGCATAAATTCATGCACCGCGATTTGATTAGTTAAATCTAATTCTTGATGGGATCGCGTAATTAAATGTTTATAGCCCTGAGTGGATAATAAACGCATAATTGCTGATCCTACCATTCCTTTATGACCTGCAATATAAATTTTGTGCTCTAATTTAATCATGATGTTAATTAAAAACCTTATTCTTTTGCAATAGAAACTTGAAAACCACTGTTTTTTAATAACGCATGGCGACGGGCTTGATCTAAATCTTTTTCCACCATTTCTTTCACCATATCGGCAAAAGAAATTTGCGGTTGCCAACCGAGTTTTAATTTAGCTTTAGTAGGATCGCCTAATAAGGTTTCCACCTCAGTGGGACGAAAATAGCGCGGATCTATTCGCACAATAATTTGTTCTATTGTAATCGATGGCGAACGCTCAGAATTGACCTGAATAACTACGCCATATTCTTCAATTCCTTGACCTTGCCAAGCTAATTGAATCCCTAATTCAGCGGCGGCAATTTCGATAAATTCTCGCACAGAGTATTGAACACCGGTGGCAATTACAAAATCTTCTGGAGCAGATTGTTGCAACATTAGCCACTGCATTTGCACATAATCTTTTGCATGTCCCCAATCACGTTTTGCATCTAAATTCCCCAGATATAAACACTCTTCTAATCCTTGGGCAATATTCGCTAATCCACGAGTAATTTTTCGGGTAACAAAAGTTTCGCCGCGACGACTACTTTCATGATTAAATAAAATGCCATTACAGGCATATAAATGATAAGCTTCACGATAATTAACCGTAATCCAATACGCATATAATTTCGCTACTGCATATGGTGAACGCGGATAAAAAGGCGTGGTTTCGGTTTGCGGAATTTCTTGCACTAATCCATATAATTCTGAAGTTGAAGCTTGATAAAACCGCGTTTTAGTTTGTAAATTCAATAACCGAATTGCCTCTAATAATCGTAACGTTCCTAACGCATCGACATCTGCGGTATATTCTGGTGATTCAAAGGAAACTGCAACATGACTCATTGCCGCTAAATTGTACACTTCATCCGGTTCAATTTGTTTCATTAACCGAATTAAATTAGAACTATCGGTTAAATCGCCATAATGTAAATATAAACGTGGATTTTCAACATGAGGGTCTTGATATATTCCATCAATTCGTTCAGTATTAAAAGAAGAACAACGACGTTTAATGCCGTGAACTTCATAGCCTTTTTCGAGTAAAAATTCGGCTAAATAAGAGCCATCTTGACCAGTGATTCCGGTAATTAATGCGGTTTTCATTAGTAGTTTATGAGTAAATGCAAAAGGATAA
>JBEEJU010000145.1:0-3540 GCA_041169045.1 Pseudomonadota bacterium | reverse complement strand
ACGACTCCAAAAAAATTATCCAATAGTCGATTTATTTAAGCAGCCCACAATTAGTGGTATGGCACATTATTTAACTCATGCGAATACAGCTACGGAAATTGGCTTAGATGTTGAGGCGGTTCGCCATAGAGCCGATCGTCGTCGACAAGCGTTAAATCAACAAAAACATCTTAAAACTCGGAGATTACACAATGACTGATACTTTTGATACCGATGCACTGGTAGAACCGTTGGCAATTATTGGATTAGCTGGACGTTTCCCCGGAGCTAAAAATTGTGAACAATTTTGGCAAAACATCAGTCAAGGCATAGAGTCGATTCAATTTTTCAGTGATGAAGTGGCTTTAGCTTCCGGCGCAGACCCTGAATTAATTGGCAATCCGCATTTCATTAAAGCTCATGGTGTGTTGGAGGATGTTGAGTATTTTGATGCGGGATTTTTTAATATGAGTCCGCGTGAAGCGCGAATTTTAGACCCGCAGCACCGCGTATTTTTAGAAGTTGCTTGGGAAGCAATGGAAAATGCCGGTTATGATTCCGCAAAATATGACGGTGAAATTGGTGTGTATGCCGGCACATCTTTTAGCACTTATTTACTGCGTAATATTTTGCCGAATAATTTAGTCCGTTTTCAAACTATTGATCGTTTAGAAATGGCGTTGACTAATCATAAAGATACCATGCCTATGCGAGTTTCATATGAAATGAACTTAACCGGTCCTAGCATTTGTGTGGGTACTACTTGTTCAACTTCATTAGTTGCGGTGCATTTAGCTTGTCAAGCGTTACTCAGTTATCAAGCGGATATGGTTTTAGCGGGCGCGAGTTTTATTCGAGTGCCGGCAAAAGAGGGCTATTTATACCAAGAAGGAATGATTTATTCACCCGATGGACATTTGCGTACCTTTGATGCAGATTCTAAGGGGATTGTCACTGGTGCGGGCGTTGGAGTGATTGTGATTAAACGTTTATCTGAAGCTTTAGCCGATGGTGATCATGTTCAAGCAATTATTAAAGCCACCGCTTTAAATAATGATGGTTCGACTAAAATCGGTTATACCGCGCCTAGCATTGGTGGACAAGCAAAAGTGATGGCTGAAGCGATGAATTTAGCTGGTGTTTATTCAGATTCAGTCTCTTATATCGAAACACATGGCACAGGTACTGAATTAGGTGATCCGGTGGAAGTCGCTGCGATGACGCAAGCGTTCAAGGCTATGGCGGTAAATACGGATCAGTTGGCTAAACAATATTGCGCAATTGGTTCGGCAAAACCGAATATCGGACATTTAAATCATGCCGCTGCAATTGCGGGATTAATTAAAGCAGTATTGGCATTAAAACATAAAAAATTACCGCCTAGTTTAAATTTTAAAAAACCTAATCCAAAAATCGATTTTGCTAACAGTCCATTTTTTGTCAATACCGAATTACGCGATTGGGAAACTGATGGTTCGCCGCGCCGTGCGGGTGTTAATGCTTTTGGTATCGGTGGTACAAATGGACATGTGGTCTTGGAAGAGGCGGGCGAAGTGGAAGTCTCTACGAATGCTAGACCTCACCAATGGTTGATGTTATCAGCAAAAACACCAACTGCTTTGGAAACGATGACGGCGAATTTGGCGCAACATTTGACAGCACATCCAGAATTAAATCTTGCCGATGTTGCGTTCACTTTACATGTTGGTCGTAAGGCTTTTGATTATCGCCGAGTGATTGTTGCCGATACGGTTGATGAAGCGATTGAAGGGTTGCGTCATCGTCATCCGCAACGATTGTTAGAAATGACTCAAAAACCAACGCATAGACCGATAGTGTTTATGTTTTCTGGTCAAGGTTCGCAATATGTTACGATGGGACAAGAATTGTATCGTACTGAGTCTGTATTTAAACAGCATATTGATGAATGTGCTGAACAGTTAAAACCTTTACTAAACATAGATTTACGAGATATTTTATATCCAGCGGAAGTGACTGAAGCCATTAGTCAACAATTACAACAAACGCTATTTACTCAAACTGCTTTATTTAGTATCGAATATGCCTTAGCAAAATTGTGGATGAGTTGGGGAATTCAGCCCAAAGCGATGATTGGTCATAGCATTGGTGAATATGTTGCTGCTTGTTTAGCAGGCGTGTTTACCGTAGAAGAAGGTTTACGGTTGGTAGCCGCTAGAGCTAAATTGATGCAATCGGTGAAATCAGGTTCAATGTTAGCTGTATCTTTATCTGCTGAAGCTTTACAATCACTCATTCCGGTTCATTTATCTTTAGCTTTAATCAATAGCTCTTATTCTTGCGTTGTAGCTGGCGATCACCAAGCGATTGCGGAGTTTGAACAACAATTACAAATCCAACAAATTCATTGTCAAAAATTACATACTTCACATGCGTTTCATTCGCCAATGATGGAATCGATTGTGGCTGAATTTACCGATTGTGTGCGGCAGATTCGATTAAATCCACCAAAAATCCCGTATCTTTCTAATGTAACTGGAGAATGGATTACTGCTGAACAAGCTACTGACCCGAACTATTGGGCGAATCATTTACGTCAACCAGTACAATTTGCCAGCAGCTTAGAAAAATTATTGCTAGATGCTCAACAAATTTTGTTAGAAATTGGTCCTGGACGAACTTTGAGCAGTTTTGTGCGTCAACATCAACTGAAAAAAGCCGAGCAATTGATCGTGACCTCATTGCCTCATCCTCAAGAAAATCTGCCGGATGCTGGATTTTTACAAAGCAATTTAGCGCGTTTATGGCTCAGTGGGGTTGAGATTGATTACAAAGCGTTTTATCAACAGCGTAAGTTGCACCGCGTTGAATTGCCAACTTATCCATTTGAACGTCAACGTTATTGGATTGACGCGCCTAAACCCGGGCAAAGCAACATTACTTTACCTCAAGGATCGTTGTCTCGTTTGAGTGCATTTGATCAGGCAATGGGCGAAATTGAAACCGTAGTTGCAGCCACTGAACTGAGTTTCGCGCCTCAAACGGCGAAAGAATGTTGTTTGGCAACAATTTGGACCGATGTATTAGGTGTGAAACAAATTAAATTGCATGATCATTTTTTTGAATTGGGCGGCAGTTCGTTAATGGCAAGCGTAGTGGTTGCGAGAGTTAAAGAAAGTTTTGGCATTGATTTATCTGTAAGTGAATTTTTAAATGCTCCGACTATTTCGGCGTTAGCACAAATTATTCCTATCGATGAACCTTTAACCACCCCGAAAAAATCTGATATTGCAGCAGCTAAGGTTAATAATTTGTTAAAAATTAAATCAGGCGATGAAATTCAACCTATTTTATTTTTAGTACATCCGATTGATGGTTATGCAAGTTTTTATCGTGAATTAGCGCAAAATCTGCCCGGTAATCAAGCCGTTTACGCCTTTCAAGCTTCAGGTTTAGAGTCCGGTACTCCTGTATTAACCACTGTAGAGGCAATGGCTAGTGAATATTTAATAGGTTTACGACAAAAGCAACCTCAAGGACCTTATTTGCTAGGGGGATCGTCATTTGGCGGATTAATTGCTT
>JBEEJU010000144.1:0-3229 GCA_041169045.1 Pseudomonadota bacterium | reverse complement strand
TTAATACCGCTAATAATTTGACGGTGTAAATATGTTCACTAAAAATCGGTAATTGTCCCGCCGCCCATTTTTTGCCAATTAAAGTTGTTAAAGGAGATACGATTTCATCAATAAACGCACTCATTCCTAAAATATCCGCTTGTTGTTTTAGCCATACCGTTAATAAATCAGGTTGACTATTTTGTAAATAGCTTAATCCTGTCGTAATTAATCGATTTTTTTCTGCAATAGATGATAAAAAGATTGAATCTGTAATTTGTTCAGGATTAGCCAATATTTTTGAAATTTTAACCCCTTGATTCAAGAGTCTTTTAATTTCAATCAACATAGAAAGTTGTTGATGATTGTAATATCGAATTGCACCGCGACGTTGCGGTTTAGGAAAACCATAACGCTGTTCCCATTTTCTTAACGCAGCAGCCGAAATGCCTGTTTCATTGGCTACAAAACTAATTGAAAACATTTATTCCTCTTAATAATCAATCAGTTATTATTAGATTAGTCAATCGAGTCTAATTCATTAGTTGGTTCATAGTAACCGATTTACTCAAATTTGTCTAACTATAGACTTAGACAAAAATAAAAAAGTTTATTTAGATAAATGGCAGTGCTGTAATCTAAATGATAGCGTTTGGTTATCAATGCTGATAAATCAAGATAGGTAAAGTTTTTCATCTCTCGGATTGTATGACTACCAACTAATTAATTTTCGTGATTTGTGTAACATGATTTTTCCTGTGCAGTGTAATTTAATTATAAAAAAACTATCTCGTTTTTTATATTATCATTTAATTAGTTTAGTGGAACAAGTTGGCAGTTTTAAACAATATGAATTTGATAAAACAGTATATACCATTGTGATTTTAACCAGTATTCCGCGCGACGGAAGTATGAATTTTAGTTGCGCAATTAGCGATATGAATCCGATTAATGAACACGGTCAAATTTTAAATGTTTATCCGCATCGATTATTATTTTTATGCCCGCGTTTAACAATGAAAAAACCCCACCGGCAATTAAACACTGGCTAGATTTTATTGCCGATTCTTTAGATGGAGAAATGAATGCGGCGAATTATCCGAATAATTTGTGGCAAAAAATTTTAACCACTATCGAAAAGCAAAGTATTGGTCCAGCTTTATTATCAGAAATTAAAGACGATATGGCTTGGGAAGAGGCTAAAAAAACTTTTGTCTCTGTAGGAGTGGAAATTGGGTTAGAAAAAGGGCGACAAGAATTACTGAAACAACAAAAACAAATCATCGATAATGCGCGAAAAATCGGATTGGACGATTTAACTATTTCGCAATTAACTGGATTATCTATTGCGCAAATTCGAGAATTAGATTAAAAAATAACTCGGCTTTTATGACATAGAACTAATTTAGACTTTTGTATTTAATAAAGTTAATGCAATAAAATGAAATCCTAGCCAGAAAATAGATTTGCGCTCATGTCGAATCGTTAAAGTTCTAAATTTATCTATCCATGCAAAAGTTCTTTCAATCACAAAACGATTTTTATAGATTTCTTGATCAAAAAATCTTTTTCTACCTAATTTGTTTTGTTATAAAAAGCAAATTAGTCGTTTTTTATGGATTAAATAGTGACAATTTATATCACATAACCAAAATTAATTTGACTCAGTCGCTTTAGGTGGTAAATTCGCTACCCAATCAATAATCGCATCGTGAACCGGCGGAGCTTTATATTTAGCACTGGGATCATTATGTAAAATCGCTACGACATATGTTTCGCCATTATCGGTAGTGACATAACCCGCCAACGCTTTGGCGTTATTTAAAGTTCCGGTTTTTAAATGCGCATGACCCGCAACATGAGTGCCACGCATCCGTTTTCTTAACGTTCCATCTACCCCCATAATCGGCAACGAGTCTATAAAAACCTCACGTTGTGGATGTTGATACGCATCTAACAATAATTGTGCGATGTGTTTCGCACTGACTCGTCCATGACGGCTTAATCCTGAGCCATTTTCCATCTGTAATTCTTCAAAAAATAAACCTCGACTTTTGAACCAGGTTTGAATCGCTTGATAAGATTTTTCCGTCGTATCGCCAGCTCCCGCAATTTGTTTCGCGCCAATACTCAAAAATAATTGTTGCGCCATCACGTTATTACTTTTTTTGTTAATCATCGGCAACACTTCACTTAAAGGTTCGGATTCAACTTTAGCTAATAATTGCGCGGTCGCAGGTGTTGCAGTCGTGACAAAATCCGCGCCGTGAATATCGCCACCCATGTCGCTGATCCACATTTTAGAAACGGTTGCGTACATCATATTGATTGCGTCGGTAATGACTAGCGCATAACGTCGTTCTCCACAACGAGTTGAACCACTGCCTTCAAAACTAATATTGACTTCATTTTCACGATGATTTAAACCCATGCGAGTATGACAAGAAGCGTTACGCGCTTTTAACCCATTATTTACCGTCACATTCAATGCCGGATTCGGTACGATGACCTCATGTCCGCGTACAATAAATTCACTGACACCTTCGTTATATAACAGTGCGTCGGCTTGCGCATTATAAGCTGCATAACGTTTGCCATCGAATTCCCCGGGATCATGCGCTACTACGGAAAAATAGCTGTTATCAATGATTAAATTGCCGCTGATTTTCCAAATGCCTTTGGCGCGTAATTGTTCTAACAAATGACGTAAATCAGGCTCTTTGAAATTCGGATCGCCATAACCTTTTAAAATTAAATCCCCTTGTAAAGTATCGCCGGTAATCGTTCCAGTAGTATAAAGTTCGATAGGCCAGCGATAATCTGCGCCCAAAATCCCTAATCCGGCATAAGTCGTAATCACTTTCATCACCGATGCTGGATTGCGCGGCACATCCTCATTCACCGCTAACAAAGGTGAGACTTGATCAACTGCTTGAATATAAATACTAATTCCTTCAGCAGGTAAACGCAAAGTTTGCAATTTTGCCAAAATAGACTCAGGTAATTGAGTGAATTTTGCTGGCAAACTCACTACTGGCGCAACAACAGTGGGAGTCGGAGTAGTAGTGGGAGTTGGTAGCGGAGCAGACTGAGTCGTTTCCGCAACCGATTGATTAACCGTGATATTTTGCTCGGTAGTCAGCGGTGGATTTTCGGTACAAGCAATAGGGAATAAGATTAAGCAAGCCATTACACAAATATGTTTGGCATATATGGACATAAAAAAAACTCCGATCCGTCGATTAAATTC
>JBEEJU010000143.1:0-5868 GCA_041169045.1 Pseudomonadota bacterium | reverse complement strand
AGTCACAATCGCTTTGGTTGTCGAAGCTGGCGCAGTAAATACCCACTCAGCATTTTGCGCGGTAGAGTTGTAAGCAAATTGACGTTCTAATAAGACTTTCCACGGGCTACCACTGCCGTCAGTAATCGTTGCATTTAAGCTGCCATAGCTACTGCCAATTGCTGAAAAGGTTAATCGATATTTAACCTCCGCTTGTAACGCAAAACTTGGAGAAACGACGGTTGGCCCATTCGTTGTGATTGCGTTAGTGATTTTTAATGATCCGCCAGTCATTCCGGTTTTAGCGGGATCAAAAATGCCGCTAATCCAGCCACTGATATTGACATCAAAATTACCATTAACGATTAAATTAGTGCCAATATTGCTGATCATATTTTCAGCAAATTTAAAATTGCAAATTGTTGAATCTGCATCTTTGAAATATCTGCTTTTCCAGTGAGCAAAACTATAAAATCGCTGATTACGATTGAATTGCACATCACTATATGGATTACAAAAAAGATTACGATATGAATCTGCTTGATAACCATCGGCTAAGTTATAACCATTTAGCCATTTTTCAGCTAATTGAGTTGCAGATGCGGAATAAATGATATTACCACTAATAGTATTGCCGCTAGATTTGCCATAATTTTCTAAAAGAATATGTCCAGCATTATTAAATAACACATTGTTAATTGCTTTAGAATAGGTAAAATTATTAAAGCGAATTCCCCAACTTAGATTATTTGCAATAATATTTCCATCTACGGTGTTATTAGTAAAACTTTCATTTGCCCCAATTCCCATGCCATAACTAGTATGACGATAGCTACCCGTGCTACTGGCTAATCCATTTGAATCGTCAACATTACCAATCGTATTTGAAACAAAATTTTTCAGAATTTTATTATTACTGGAATTCATAACAATTCCACCGCCATCATTCAATAGGGCTAAAGCATTTGTGACAGTATTATAAGAAATGGTATGTCCACCCACACCATTTGCATGAATTCCACTCCCGCCAATATTATTTAAGATATTATTGGTTACTGAGTGTTTAGCTCCTAAAATATCAATGCCAAATCCGTAATATAAACCAGCTTTACGTTGACCATATCCGGGAAACATCGCAATATTGTCTAACGTATTATTTTTAAATACGCTAGTACCTACATTAAAAGTAGAATCCGCATTTAATGAAGCACCACGATTTAGCATATTCGTAATTCGATTAGAATCAAAATTGAAATTAGCTGAATTCCAAGTATTTAATGCCAAAGCACAATAATTGAAATTACTATTCCGAATGGTTACATTATCTGAGATAATTAAGTCAATACAAGATTTACTAAATTGACGAATGGAAATACCATCAATAACTGTACTAGGTTTTCCTACAATGCTCAAACCTATATCATAAATTTCCGCTTCTATAAGTTGGGTATTAGGATTAATTCCAGAATAAGCATAAAAATAAACTTTTTTGGCATTCGCATCATAAAACCATTCCCCTGGATTATCCAATTCTTCCAATTTGCCATCAATAAAATAGCCCCATTGAGGTTTTAAGGTTAAATCCCAACCATCATAACTAATTTTTCCAGTGGTTGGATTATAGCCGGTAATGGTTCTAACATTATAAGTCCAACTATAATCTCTAACTCGTAAAGTCGCGCCTTTCCAATAATCATATGATTTTTTATTAATTAAGGTCACATCGGTAAACGCATTAGCTCCGGCATTGGCACTAATTTTTAACCAATTTTTTGCTTTAGGCGTTGAAGGATTAGGTAAATTCGGATAACGCGCAATAGTTAATAATTCATTATTATAAAATAAATGGATAACACCATCAGTTGTTAAAGGTAATCCAGAAACATCCGCTTCATAAACCGCTGTGGTATTTAGTGGCCACCGCGTTGTTAATTTCCAATTGGTAACGGGAATTGAACCCGCAATTACCGGTTGAGTGGTACTGGTTCCAAAACTGCCTACGGTAAAACTTTTAGCATAACCGCCAAAACTCATTTTGCCGCGAAAAACATCACCGCGTTTTAGCAATAAACTATCGCCAGTGACAAAATTAAAACTGGCAACTTTGGTTAAACTTTTCCAAGCAGTAGCTTCGGTTAAACCATTATTGGAATCATTGCCACTACTGGAAGAAAGATAATAAGTGGTGGCATGAACTGTAGTAGCCGTTATGGTTAAACTAAACAAAGCCAATATCATTGAGAGTTTCATAAAGATTCTCCATCAATTAAAATAAAATTAAGATTGTAACGCTATTGGAGGAAAAAAGCTAAAAATATTCAACGATTTTAAAAATCTAATTTAATAAGTTTAAATTATTCCTCAATTATTAAATAGTAGATTCATGAGTTATTTTCCAACAATAATGGATTTTATGATCTCTAGCAAAGTCAAAAGGAATCGTTTGAGGGGTTATATTTTCAATGGTAAATTCAGATAATGCCGCTAAATCTAATTTAAATTGGCGGAAATGGGTTGAAAAATATAAAATACCTTTAGGGGTTAATAAACGCATAGTTTGGCGAATTAAATCCACATAATCTTTTTGAATATCTAAAACATTATTCATTCGTTTAGAATTGGAAAAAGTCGGTGGGTCTAATAAAATTAAATCAAATTGCAAAGGATATTTTTTTTCAGCTTGTTGCGCTAACCACGATAAAACATCCGCTTGAATGAATTGATGATCGCCGTGAATTCGATTTAATTCAAAATTACGTTTTGCCCAAGTTAAATAAGTATTCGATAAATCCACACTAAGCGTCGATTTTGCTCCGGCTTTCGCCGCATGAACACTGGCGGTTGCAGTATAAGCAAATAAATTGAGAAAACGTTTTCCATTAGCTTGTTTGGCGAATAATAAACGTAATGGACGATGATCTAAAAATAATCCAGTATCGATATAATTATCAAAATGCACCCAGAATTGGCAATCGCCTTCAATAACGGAATAAAATTGTTCTGATTGATTAAATTTTTGATATTGATCTTGCGATTTTTGTTTAGCCCGAACTTTTAAAAATACTTGTGATTTGGGAATAGCAAAAATAATGGGAATCTGCGCTAAAATAGCGGTTAATCGTTGCATTGCTTTTTTAGGATCAATGGTTTTTGGCGGTTCATATTCTTGTACATTTACCCAACATTGTTCGCCATAATACACATCAATAGCGACCGCGTATTCCGGTAAATCAGCATCATAAACTCGATAAGCATATATTTTTTGTTGTTGCGCCCATTTACGTCGCATTTTTAAATTTTTATGCAAACGATTAACAAACATACTGATATGAATATCGTCAGCAATTAAATCATTTGAAGTTTGCGTTTGCGAAAGTCGTTGTTGAACAGTATGTGATTTGGGAATAAAAAATTCACTCTCTTCAATTTGCAACCGCAATAATTTACATTCTAACGCGCCATTAAAAAAAGTAATCGGTTTATGCGAACGAATGCCAAATCGAAATCCTAATTCAGCGTCTAATATAATTACGGCGGCTTGCCAACCATAAAATTGCGTACGCAAAACTTGCCCAATATGCTGATAAAGTTCGGCAACTTCAGTTTCTGTCCCCAAACGCTGACCATATGGCGGATTACAAATGACTAGCCCTTTTGTCCAACTTGACGCAGGTTGTAACTCGGTAATATTTCGCCGTTCGATATGAATAAACTTTTGTAAATCAGTGGCTTGTAAATTTTGTAAAGCAGCATTCACACTCGATCGTTGTTGATCAAAACCAACAATTGTGGGCATTTTTTGCAAACCTTTTTGTTTACGTTGTTCTGCTTCAGTTAATAAACTGTGCCACAATTGCGCATCATGTTGTTTCCAGCCCAGAAATCCATAATATTCACGATGTAATCCGGGCGCATAATCGGCTGCAATCATTGCCGCTTCAATTAATAACGTACCCGAACCGCACATTGGGTCTATTAACGACCCTTGTTGTTCGGCGATTGCTTGCCAGCCACTGCGTAACAAAAGTGCCGCCGCTAAATTTTCTTTCATCGGCGCATCTACGCTGTGTGAACGAAAACCGCGTTTGTGTAAACTATCGCCGGATAAATCTAAACTTAAGCTAGCTTGATAACGATTTAAATGAACATTAATCCATACTGAAGGTTTTTCTGTATTGACATTCGGACGTTGTCCATAACGTTGGCGAAATTGATCCACAATCGCATCTTTAACTTTTAACGCACCATAATGGCTATGATCAATCACGGGTGAATTTTTAACATTAAAAGTGACGGCAAAACTGTCATTGACTGAGAAATGATCATTCCAATCAATACGTTGTATTTCATCATATAATTGTTCTGCGGATAAAACCGTAAAGTCGGCTAAAGAGAGTAAAACGCGATTTGCTGTTCTTGACCATAAACAAATGCGATAGGCGGTGAGTAAATCCGCCTCAAAACTTACGCCAGCAATCGTAGGTTGAATATTTTGTCCACCGAATTCGCGTAATTCAGCGGCTAAAATCATTTCCATCGCCTTAGGCGTGGTAGCAAATAAAAAATAATTCATTGATAATACTCAATAAAAAAGCCCTGTCTAGCAGGGCTTTCATTAAAAACAGAGTCAGATTCAAAATGCAAATAATTAATTGACCTTCAATAATTCAACTTCAAAAATCAAAGTAGAATTGGGCGCGATTAATTGACCAGCTCCACTTTCACCATATGCTAATTCTGAAGGAATATAAAAACGATATTTAGCCCCTTCTTTCATTAATTGTAAACCTTCTGTCCACCCGGGAATAACACCATTCAAAGGAAAAGTCGCCGGGGTATTGCGTTTATAAGAACTGTCAAATTCAGAACCATCAAGTAATGTACCTTTGTAATGTACAGCCACCGTATCGGTCGCTTGAGGTGACCGACCTTTACCTTGTGTTAAAATCTCGTATTGCAACCCACTTGCAGTGGTTTTCACTTTTTCGTTTTTAGCATTTTTAGCTAAAAATGCTTTACCTTGGGCTTTATTTTCCTCAGGAGTTGTTGCATTGGCAATTGAAAAAGCAGTAAATGCACTGAGCAGTAAAGCAAAAATTAAAATAAGGTGACGTTGATAAGCACTCACGGTAAACCTCGTGTTTTAATATAGAAGTGATAGTGTATCAAAAACTGGGATTGAAATTCTAATTAAATGTGATTTAGTTCACATTTTTTCAGAATTAAGTAAAAATTTTTCGCGCTGACGCGACTGCCAATAGTTTTCTGCCAATTGATAAGCTTGTTGTTGATTTTCAGCCATGCCTAACAATTTTAATGCAATCGCTGCCGTGCCTATAATGCTGGTTTGGGCGAACTCATCGGTGGTCTCTCCTGACCAAATGGCTTGCAACTGTATAGGTTGCAACTCCGCCGGTTTTAAATGCCGCCGTTGAAATAATGCTGGCCACAATTCTTCTTGTAATTGCCCTTCAATAACACTTTGCACTAAACATTCCACATCTGGATTACGTTCAATTTCTCCGCCTTCACCTTTAAACACAGACATATACGGTTGTTCCAACAATAAAGCCGCTTGTTGATGTAAGTTTCGATAATTCGGATGAAAAATGCCTTGAATGGTACAACGCGCTTGAAAAGGATTGAGTAATCGAACTACAGTGTGTACCGCAGAACGTAAACCTAATAATTCTCGTAAATCAATTAATTGATTTAATTTTGCACAAAATGCGTTTAACGGTAAATAACTGAAATGAGAGTGTTGCAATTGTTCCGCAGCAGTGGTTAATGAATTAGCAATTGGAATTCCTAAACTTTTTAATACGGATTCAGTATATAAACGACCTTGAGTTTGTCCACTCGCACCGTGCATAAAAACACGAATTCCTT
>JBEEJU010000142.1:0-4050 GCA_041169045.1 Pseudomonadota bacterium | reverse complement strand
CCTTGCGCCAAGTGACTGAAAGTGTAGAGCGCGGAGTAGTCGGTAGTAATAAAATGGATTTTGTCTTAACCGAAGGACGCAGTGAAATCGTTTCTTTAATTAAAAAAGAAATTCAAGAGGTTATGGATAGCTATCAAGCGGGCATTCAAATTACTAGCGTTAATTTGCAGGATGCGCAACCTCCAGAACAAGTACAAAGTGCATTTGAAGATGCGATTAAAGCTCGTGAAGATAAACAGCGTTTAATTAATGAAGCAGAAGCCTATGCAAATGATGTTGTGCCTAAAGCCAGAGGAGCGGCGGCGCGTAAGCTTGAAGAGGCTGAAGGCTACAGGCAACAAGTGATTGCTCAAGCCGAAGGGGAAGTCAGTCGATTTTCACAGTTGTTAAGCGAATATCAAAAAGCTCCTGAAGTCACTCGTCAGCGTCTTTATTTAGACGCAATGGAAACCGTATTAACTCAATCAAATACCGCATTAGTTGACATTAAAAATAATTCATTAATGTATTTACCGTTGGATAAATTAACTCCCTCTTTGTCTTCTCCGGCAACAGAATCAACCGTGACTACCGAAAGCAGCGCACCAGTAGCGACTTCTGAAACTAAAATAGCCGTGCCGACGGCGCAACCTGTAGTGACCGAAGTTGATGAACGAGGACGCAGTGAAGATAGACAACGTTTTAGTCGTGAGCAAAGAGGTCGGGAATGAGTACCAATCAATGGTTAGTTAGCAGCAGTGGTGTATTTTTATTGGCAATGATGTCGATTTTTACCGTTAATGAAACCGAAAAAGCGATTAAGTTTCAAATGGGACATATTGTTAAGGATGATTATACACCGGGGTTATATTTTAAGTGGCCATTAATTAACAATGTTAAAAAATTTGAGGCTAGAATCCAAACGATGGATTCACAACCTGAGCGATTTTTAACCGCTGAAAAGAAAAATGTGATTGTCGATTATTACGTTAAATGGCGAATTGGTGAAGTTAAAACGTTTTATACGGTGGTTGCAGGAGATAGTAATCAAGCCAATTTACGATTAGATCAAATTATTAAAGATGCGTTTCGCAGCGAATTTAGTAAACGCACAATTCAACAATTAGTTTCTGCCGACAGAGGCGCGATCCGCGATATTTTAATTCATAACTCTAAAAAAATTGCTTCGGATTTAGGCGTAGAAATTGTCGATATTCAGGTTAAACGTATTGATTTACCGCCAGAAGTTAGCAATTCAGTGTTTTTACGCATGGAAGCTGAACGGGAACGTGTAGCCAGAGAATTTCGTTCTCAAGGTGCGGAAGCCGCTGAAAAAATTCGTGCTGATGCTGATAGGCAAAGAGTCGTAACTTTGGCAAATGCTTTTCGTGATGCTGAAAAAATACGCGGTGAAGGCGATGCTAAATCCGCAGAAATTTATGCCAGTGCATATGGCGCAGATAGCGAATTTTTCAAATTTTATCGTAGCACTAATGCTTATAAAAATGTTTTTAGTCATCCGCATCATCTATTAGTATTAGAGCCAGATTCTGATTTCTTCCATTATTTTAAAAATCAAAAATAATATTTATCCAATTGAGAATAATTGTTGATAAATAATTCTGAATTATGATCCTGATTTTATGTTAGAAAAAGACCCTTGGTTATTACCAGAAGGTATTGAAGATACTCTGCCACAAGAGGCGTATTATTTAGAGCAATTACGCCGGCGAATTTTAGATTGTTTTGATTGTTGGGGATATGAATTAGTTATTCCGCCAATGATTGATTATTTAAATTCTTTATTAACGGGAGCAGGTCATGATTTGGAATTACAAATTTTCAAATTAACCGATCAATTAAGCGGCGAATTATTAGGTATTCGTGCAGATATGACACCTCAAGTTGCTCGTATTGATACCCATCATTTAAAGCGTCCATTTCCCACTCGATTATGTTATGAAGGGACTGTATTACATGCGATTGGTGATCCTTTAGAGAAAACGCGAAGTCCCAGACAAATTGGTGCCGAATTATATGGTCATGATGGAATTGATAGTGATTTAGAAGTGATTTTATTAATGCTAGAAATGCTGGCATTGTCTGGATTGCAAGCTGTGCATTTAGATTTAGGGCATGTAGGGATTTATCGACAATTAGCGCGACAAGCTGGATTAAATGTAGAACAAGAAGCTGAATTATTTTCGGTATTACAGCGAAAAGCGAATGCGGAATTAAAGCAGTTACTACCTACTTACTCAATTACTGAGCAATATCAACAATTATTTTTACAATTGCCACAATTAAATGGCGATGTAAACGTATTAGCTCAAGCGCGAAAATTATTAGCTAATACCGGTTCTGTAATTAATCAAGCGTTAAATGAATTAATGATATTAGCCCAACAATTGTTAAAACGTTTGCCAACATTAACGTTAAGTTTTGATTTAGCTGAATTGCGTGGCTATCATTATCACACTGGCGTGGTATTTGCGGCTTTCATTCCCAATTTAGGACGGGAAGTAGCTCGCGGTGGTCGCTATGACAATATAGGAAATTCTTTTGGTCATGGACGACCGGCAACCGGTTTTAGTGCCGATTTGAAATTATTAGCCAGTTTAACTCGCGCCGATTATTCGTCTGCACTGCCAACGACGATTTTCGCACCAGCAGATCATGATCCTGAATTAATTGAGGCTATTCGTGATTTACGCGCCCAAGGAAGACGAGTGATTCAACAATTGCCTCAACAATCCGGTGGGGCGAACGAGTTAAATTGCACACATATTTTGAAAAAACATCATCAACATTGGCAAATACAGCCATTAACCTGAGTGGAATTATCAATGGGAAAAAGCGTCGTAGTCATCGGTACACAATGGGGTGACGAAGGAAAAGGCAAATTAGTCGATTTATTGACCGAACCTGCGCAAGCGGTGGTACGTTTTCAAGGAGGTCATAATGCTGGACACACTTTGGTGCTGAATGGAGTCAAAACCGTATTACATTTAATTCCTTCAGGTATTTTGCATCCTCATGTTGCTTGTTTGATTGGCAACGGTGTCGTGTTGTCATTGGAAGCTTTGGCTGAAGAAATGGCTGTTTTAGAACAAGCAGGTATTGAAGTTCGATCACGATTGAAAATTAGTCAAGCTTGTACCTTAATTTTGCCAGTTCATGTAGCGATTGATCTAGCAAGGGAGAAAGCACGAGGCAGTAAAGCAATCGGTACTACCGGTCGTGGAATTGGGCCAGCATATGAAGATAAAGTTGCTAGACGTGCTTTAAGAGCTGGAGATTTGCTGAATCCTGTGGTGTTTGCTGAAAAATTGCAGGAATTAATCACCTTTCATAATTTTATGTTGGTGAATTATTATCATACCGAAGCCGTTGATTATCAACAAATTTATCAACAAACTTTAGCCTTAGCAGAACAAATAAAACCTATGCTAACTGATGTAGGCGCATTATTAACCGATTATCAGCGACAAGGACATAATATTCTATTTGAAGGGGCGCAAGGAGCCTTGTTAGACATTGATCATGGAACTTATCCATATGTCACCTCGTCGAGTACCACTGCCGGCGGAGCTTCGACCGGAACTGGAGTCGGTCCATTGAGTTTGGATTCAGTGTTAGGTATTACCAAAGCGTATGCAACTCGCGTAGGAAATGGGCCTTTTCCCACAGAATTATTTGATCAAGATGGCGAATATTTAGCTACTCGTGGACATGAATTTGGTGCAACCACCGGTAGAAAACGTCGTACCGGTTGGTTTGATGCAGTGGCAATGCGTAAATCAGCACAATTAAATAGTTTGACTGATATTTGTTTAACTAAATTGGATGTGCTTGATGGTTTAGAACGAATTGGTATTTGCAATCAATATCGATTAAAGGGTGAATTAACTACAGAAGCCCCTTTGAGTGCTGAAGAATATGCAGCTTGTGAGCCGGTGATTGAATATATGTCCGGTTGGCAGCAATCTACCGCCGGAATTCGTGATTATGATGAATTACCCGAGAATGCAAAAAAATATATTCAACAATTAGAAACTTTAATTGGCGTTA
>JBEEJU010000141.1:0-18658 GCA_041169045.1 Pseudomonadota bacterium | reverse complement strand
GGCGGAGTTTTACTTGCGGACTTTGCAGATTTAGTAGGATCATCCTTAACTAAATAAACGACATATGCGACAAATAAGGTGGTTAGAATAAAAAAGGTTTCTGACATATTGACCTCAAAGCATTTCCAGTGATATTTAAAAATTTTTATTGTGATTTATCAATAAATCCCATCGCTTGTTGAGCTAAAGCTCGTTTAGCAAACGGTAATTGATCTAACAGCGTTAATCCTAGATTGCGCGCTAAGGTCAACGGTAGATGGTTATTAGAAAACAATTTAACCAAACTGTCAGTAAAACGAATCACTCGCTGATGATCTGATAATCTATCTCGTTGATAACATCGTAAAAAGTCTTGAGTACCACAATCGCCACCCAGTTGATTCATTTCGCGCAAATGTTGTGTTAAACCAATCACATCGCGTAATCCTAAATTAAATCCCTGACCTGCAACCGGATGTAATTGATGCGCCGCATTTCCGATAATCACCACGCGCTCACTGATTAATTGCCGCGCGCGAATGAGTCGTAATGGAAATAATCGCGGTGCGGTTTGTAAGTGTAATTGCCCTAAATAATAACCAAAACAAGATTGTAATTCTGCAATAAATTGTTTTTCACTGCATTTCAATAAAGATTGTGCTTGATCATGGCTACGAGTCCACACCACCGCTGCTTGATGATTTTTTATTGGTAATAAAGCCAAAGGGCCGGAAGGGGTAAATCGTTCATATGCGGTAAATTGATGCGCAATTGTCGTTTGCACTTGAGTCACAATCGCTGATTGACCATAATCCGTTTGTTGTTGCGTGATATTAGCCAAGCTGCGAATCACTGATTCCCCGCCATCTGCACCCACTAATAAACGACAACGCAGTTTTCGAGTTTGTCCTAAGTGTTGAATATTCACCGTAACGTATTCTGTTTCTACGGTAAAATCAATCACTTTTGCCGGAGATAAATAGAATATCTCGCTATCTGCAACCGATTGTGCCAAATGTACTTCCAATGGACGAGCACTAATCACATAACCTAACGCACTCACGCCTTGTTGCGCGGCGGATAAACGAGTTTTACCGAAATGTCCTTGATCTGAAACATGAATTTGCTTAATCGGTGTCGCTTGATCTGCAACCGCTTGCCACAATTGTAATTCGGTTAATTGCTCTACGGTTGCGGCGGCTAATGCTAAAGCGCGATCTCCAGCCGGAGAATCTCTTAGATTTTCAATTGTTTGCGCTTCGATTAACGCAATGCGTAAGCCAGTGTGACGTAATGCCCACGCCAAAGTGTTGCCGGCTAATCCGCCGCCACTAATAATCACATCGTAAATATTGGAATTCATCAATTTTTCTGCATTAAAGCTTCAATTTCAGCAACGGTTTTAGGCACATCAGCGGTTAAAATTTCATAACCATGTTTATGAATATAAATATCATCTTCAATTCTAATCCCAATTCCACGCCATTGTGGTTCAACCTCGGTACAATTAGCCGGAATATACAGTCCTGGTTCAATGGTGAATACCATTCCGGGTTCTAATATACGCCATTGTTCATTAATTTTATAATCGCCTACATCATGCACATCCATTCCTAACCAATGACCGGTACGGTGCATATAAAACGCTTTATATTTTTCGTCGCTAATTAATTGATCAATTTCTCCAATTAATAAACCTAATTTAACCAATCCGGTGGTTAATACTCGTACTGCCGTTTCATGAATTTGATTCCAAGTATTTCCCGGATAACATTGTTCAATTGCAGCGAATTGCGCGGATAAAACCAATTCATATAATTGTTTTTGTGCCGGAGAAAATTTCCCAGATACCGGAAAAGTTCGTGTAATATCTGCGGCATAATGTTCATATTCCCCGCCAGCATCAATTAATAATAAATCATTTTTATTTAATTTATGTCGATTATGTGTGTAATGTAAAGTACAAGCATTTTGTCCAGTGGCGACAATTGAAGGATAAGCCACAGCTCTTAACCCATTTAACATCAATTCATGTACAATTTCAGCTTCAATTTGATATTCATATTGTCCGGCTTTACAACATTTCATTGCGCGAATATGGGCTTGAGCTGAAATTTGAGCCGCTTTACGCATTAATTTAATTTCAGCGGCACTTTTAAATAAACGCATTTCATTTAATAGCGTTTCTAAAGAAACTAATTCGCTGGGAGTAACAATATAATTCCGTGAATGCACTCGTAAATGATGTACCCATTCCAAAATTTTATGGTCTAATTCTGAATGTCGCCCTAAAGGATAAAAGATTTTGGCTTTATTTTCTAACATTCCCGGGAGAATTTCATTTAAATCATCAATAGGAAATGAATCATCAGCCCCAAATTGTTGAGTCGCGCCTTCTAATCCGGCATGTGGGCCTTCCCATAAAGCTTTTTTCTCATCAAATTCGCGACAAAACAAAATATATTCGCCTTGTTCACGCCCGGGAATAAAAACCGCTAACGCTTCGGATTCATTAAATCCGGTTAAATAATAAAAGTCACTATCTTGGCGATAAGGGTAACTTACATCCCGATTTCGAGTGCGTTCAGGGGCGCTGGGAATTAACGCAATATTTCCTAAACCAATTTGTTGCATTAAAGATTTACGTCGCCGTTTAAATTCTGTTAGTTTGATCATTATTTTTTGTTGGAATGATTAATTACACCATTAATTTTTAATTTTAAAATTTCAATATTTTCCAAGCCATCATTATCCACGACTTTCACCGCGATTTGATAATGACCAGCTTTAAAAGCGTATAATTGTTTGCCGATTTTATCCATCATTATTTCGGCTTTAAAACCTTTTTCAATATCATAATTAAAATCCCACGCAAAAAATTCAATTCCCACTTCTGATTCGGCGGTGGCAATAAATTCGATTTCACGCAAATTTTTGGCATTTAATCCACCATCATTAAATTGTAATTGAATAGTTGGTTTTTTCGCAATCGGAATTATATCCTCAACTTTTTTCAATTCAATCACAATATTATCCTGATTTTTTAATCGTGCCACCTCTTCAATCGCGCCTTTGCCGAAACTAAATGCAATAATAAAACCCACTGGTTTATTTTCGAGTTTGTGTTTATCAAATAACGTTTTATCAAATCTTTCGCAAGCGGATTTAAAATTATCAATCACATTACGCCCAATATTATCAGAACGTTTCACTTGAATTGGAATTCCGTCTTGGGTTTTGCCATCTAGACCTAAATCATTGCGTTGTTTGGTATTAGAAATGCCACCGAATTGCTGCACAATAAACTTTTCAAATTCAAAGGCATTTTTATAACGTAAAGTATCATAATCGTATTTATGCAACTGCACGGTAAACGGTTTAGCAAATATATCGGTTTGTTTTTTGTCAAGCCGAAACTGCGTAACTTTAATGGCTGCTACAGATGAATCAATCCCAATCCAAGAACGTTTTAATTGGTCAGCGACTACAATAGTTGTTCCACCTCCTAAAAACGGGTCTAAAACAATATCGTTTTCATTACTGGCGCAATTAATAATGCGTTCTAATAACGCTTCGGGTTTTTGCGTGGGATAACCGATTTTTTCTTTTTTCGATTGCACATTACCAATATCTGACCAAGTATCATCAACTGGTGTTCCTTCCTGCTCATCAAGATAACGCTTTAATCTTGGCACACCACCTGCTTTTGTCTGAATAACTAAACCGTCTTCATAAGCTTTTTGCATTCGTTCCTTTGTCCAACGCCAGACACGAGTTACACCTAAAAACTCATATGTTAAATTAGGTCGGTCATGGTTTGGATTTACAAGATTATCTAATTGATAAAGCCTTCCTGTTTTTTCTTCAACATGCTTATAAAAGTCTTTAACATATTTTTCATCATGCGGTTGATATTGTGGAATCCATGTAAATTTATTCGATTTTGAATAATAAAAAATAGTATCGTGATTTTGTGCATAACGAGTAAATGAAAGTCCTTTGGCATTTGCTCGTTTCCAAATAATTTCATTCCTAAAATTATCTGTTCCAAAAAGCTTATTTAAAATAAAAACTTTGATTTCAGCATTCGCGTGCCAATCACAATGCAAAAAAATAGAACCGGTGGGTTTTAATACGCGGTGCATTTGTTCCACGCGCTCTTTTAACCACGCAATATAATGCTCCACGCCGCCCGACCAACGGTCTTCAAAACTTCTAATTTCGCCTTTATCGCCCCAAATCACTTCGTAATTTCGATTAGAAAAAAACGGCGGGTCTAAATAAATCAAATCCACCGATTCGGATTCCATTTTTTTTAATACTTCGAGGCAATCGCCTAAAATTAAATTATTCATGATTTAATAATCCCTCTTTAAGTTTTTTAACCGAAGAATTATCAGTTAATAACGTCATTTGTTTAATCGCCAACTGATTTAAAATAACAAATCTATCCGCATGGCTTTGTTGCTGTTCAATTAATAACGCATTTTGACTTTCGAGCATTGATAAAACAATTAATTGCTCAATCGTTGCCTCATCGCGAATATTTCCCTCTTTATCGGGATTTTCATCACGCCATTGTTTAGCCGTTTTTCCAAATAAAGCCACATTTAACAAATCCGCTTCTGTTTGATAAATGAATTTATTGGTTATTTCAAGCGGAATTAAATGCGTTTTTATGGCATCGGTATGAACACGATAATTAATTTTGGTTAAGGAACGTTTAATATTCCAATCCAATTGATTTGAATGGCTTTCTTGCTCTTTAAGCCGTTGAAACTCTTTAATAAGATAGAGTTTAAATTCTGGACTTAACCAAGAGCCAAATTCAAATGCAATATCTTTATGTGCAAACGTGCCGCCGTAACGTCCTGCTTTGGCAATCAAACCAATGCCATTGGTACGTTCAATCCACATTTTAGCCGATAGCGTAAATCTGTTAAGCCCTGCCTGCATTTTAATTCCATCGAATTCGGGGGAATTAAAGTTTGGGTTGTTTATTTTTTCCCATACCCCTATGAATTCTATCGTGTTTTTATTTCTAAGCCATGCTTCAATTAAAGAACTCCCTGCTTCAAAGCCCTTTACCATATCCGTCAGACTAATATAGTCTTCGTCATTGCGGGTTGAAATATGGATTTCAACACCTTGAACGATAACGCTTTGATTTTTATCTATCATGATTTATTTTAAATAACTAAGAATAATCAAATTAAATTTATCGATTCTAAATCTATTTTTAAAATAGTTAAATGATCGCGGAGTAATTTTATTCATGAATATTTATTATTGATAATTGTTGAATAAAATAATTAAAACTGAAATCTTTTTCTTTAACCCGTTCAATATTGTTTTGATTTAAAAAAGGTTTGCTAATTTCATCATAATTACGCACTTTTTTAGCTATCTGAATATTATTTGTAAATTGAAACATTTTTAATTCTGAAAAACAATTTAAAAGATTTTCTGATTTTCCATAATAAGCAACTAACCAGCATTCAATTGAATGAACACAAATCGCAAAAATAATTTTTCCCGCATAGTCTTGATAAAAATTTATTTGACCGTTATTTATTTGAATAATTAATTTTTCAATCACTTTTTCAATAAGCTGATGAGTCGTTAATAAATTACCCAAATGATCTATATGTGAAACTTCAAAATCATTACAAACATCCGTATCAATTTGCAAAATAATAAACTGATGATTTTCGACATCTTCTCTAAATCGTTCTCTGGTTAAATAACTCAATAAAGGTCGCTAACCGCCTTCCGGTGGTGATAATTCGGCAATTTCCTGTTGTGGATTTTGAATCGCAAAATAACCGCGTAAAATATTTTTAATGACCACTTTTCCCGTTTTGGAATTCTCACATGCTAATGCAAATTTTTTCATAATCTTTAAAACCCTGTTGGCAATCCACCTAAATAACCTCTTAAAAAGGCTTCTGATTTCTAAAGAATTTTTATCTAGTTTATCTGCTTCTGCCGCTGCCGCAAACGTAATCGCCTCCAAAATATTACTTTTGCCGCAACCATTTTCGCCAATCAACACATTTACTCGTCCGACATTCAGCGTTAATGATTGAATAGATTTATAATTTTCAATAGTTAATTGAGAAATCATTTAAATTTTCACCTATATTATTTTTAAAATTAGAATTCTGTTAAAAATTCCCGCAAGCTGACTAAAAAGCTAAATTTAGTTTATTTAAATAACGAAATTTGATGTAATAATCGATTTCGTGATAAAAGCAATTCTTGCGATAAACAAACGCGATGCTTCAATAAAGCCTGCCAATAATCATTTATTATTTTAGGCAATTCTCTTTGAGAAAACCGATCTATAATCTGTTGCTGTTTTTGAAAAATAGGTTCAGTACCAATACCTTGTTTAAATAAATCTTCTGATAATTCAGGCAATAAACAACTCGTTATTTTAGGAATACTGGTTAATAAAATTTCTATTCCAGCCGGATCATAATCAGTAAATCCAATAATTTCACAAGTTTTTGGGAGTTTATTGAGTAAATCACTTACCGCTCTATTACTTTCATTATGTCCGCGATAAATAATCCAAGCTGATTTTTTTAATTCAATGGGTAATTTTGCCATTTTAATATAATCAAACGCTTGTAAATTTTCGACTACAATGATTTTTTCAACTGAATTGAATTCTGATTGTAATGTTCGCCAATCGCAACGATAACTGCTACCTAATAACAAAGGGATTTCAAAACCATTCAATGTTAATAATCCATTTGGACTATTTAATAAAACATGATGGCGATTAGGATTTTCACTACATAATTTTTCATTACTAATCGATTTAGCAACTTCTAAACGACTACCTGAGGGCAATGGATTTAAAAGATCAATCCCTGTTGTTTGTTTAACAATAGCGCGAAGATTATCATGATCTTTTACAGTTAATTTCAATTGATTAACATTTTTTTGACCAATTCCATATTCCATATGAAACCACGACCACAGCGACGTAAATTTAACTTCTGTTCTCGCTTCGTTAGTTACACGTTGAATTATTTGCAAATTCCGCGTATTTAATTCATCCATACTAAAATATCCTCAATTAATCGATTGCCATTAAAAATCGGATGCGTTTGACTAATCGTTTGGTAATTAAAATATTTTTTAGTTGTTTGACTCATACGATCAAAATAACCCAATACAGCAAATAACCAAAATTCCCTATCAAAAGGAAACTCAATTGTGTCATAATACATTTTTGCAGAAATAGCTTGACCTTGTTGTTCAATCAAAAATAAAAAAAATTTTTCTAACAATTGATTTTCTAAACTCACCGCAACTAATTGCTCTTGCGGCACAACCCTTTCAACCGTTTGCGATTTACGTTCTAATAATGAATTAAGGTTATTCCCATAGCAATTTATTTGTTGAATTAAATCAATAAATAAAGATTCATATGCTTCTATATTTATATCAGGATATGCTTGTATAGGAATAGGTTTTATTTGATTAAATAACGGAGATAAATTCGGCTGTTCTGAGTAATTATGCGGCATATATTCAGGATGCTGATCCAAAAATAAATCAAATCCGCGAATAATTTTACAACGTAATTGAATTTGTTTAAATCGTCCTAACATAGTCAATAAACGTTGTTGAATTTCTTTTAATTCATGCAAACAATTTTCGACTTCTTTTTGTAAAGTAATTAACAATAAACGGCGTAATTCTCGATCATGACCGGCTAATTCGGCTAAATCAGCAAAATTAATTAATTCCAAACTGGTTAAAATCGCCGTGGTTTGATTTTGCGCTAATTCATTTTCACGGATTTTTGCATTTAAGGTGGCGACTAAAGCAAATTCATTATGAATTCGACTCCACAATAAACGTAAATTATTACGCAGAGTTGCCATCATCAAAAAAATATTTTCGCCGATTTCGGTTAAATAATTTTCACTCTCTAAATATCGATTTTGATTCAAAGATTCTTTATAATGAATCACCAAAATTTTAACAACTGCTAATTGTTCACTAATTGTGCTGTCAATTTGACGATTGCGCTCATCTTGTAAAGCAAATTGTAATAATTCGCGTAAAGCTTTGGTTAAATGTAATTCTTCATAACTATTAGGTCGCCATAGAATATGCAATTGTAATAGCTTTTCTAAATCTGTTTCTGTATAATGCGGTGGAATTTGTTTTTTTAAATAAATATCGATAATCACATCGGCGTAATCAGCCAATTTTTTTAAAAATACTAAGCCGGCTTTTTCTAATTCACTTTTCACAATAATTCTTCTTGTTCGGGTTGAACGTCATTTATTGTTTCTAAGGATAATTTTTCTCGGTCATTAATAAACTCAATTTGCTCTTGCAATAATGACCATTTAGCAGTGGCTTGATAAATTTGTTTAGTCTGATTTGTTTGAACAACATATTCTAATTCAATCAATTTTTTGAATAATTGTTTTAATTTGCCATTAATATCTGAACTTTGTGATTTAAACAAACTATATTCAACAATTTTATTCAATTTTCGCGCTAGAATTTGATTATTTTCAATTCGAGATTGAATGTCGGTTAAGCGCAAAATATAGCCCGCTCGAATAACATCATCTTCATTATTAGCTTGTTGAATTAAGGTTAAAAAAGATACTAACGGTCTTAAAGTTTCAATAATCATTTTAAATTGTAACTTTAATTCAGAAGAATGCTGTTGGGGGTGTTGATAACTGCAATAATACGCTTCTCCTTGATTCAATTTTGATAAGCTTAAATCCATTTTATTTAAATAGTGTCCAACTTCTTTTGCATTGTGTTCTTTTTGCAAAAAATTGTAAAAATTCGGATGAGAATATTGACAAATAAATACGCCTTGAATTAACGCTGTTGTAATGTTTGAGAAATTGGCTATTTCATTTTCCATGAGTGAATCCTCCAGTGATTTGTTTTGCCAAAATAGCCTCAGCTAATTTATCAACAAACGGGGCAATTGTGGCTAAAGTTTTACTTTTTTTATCCAACCAATAGCGATATTTAAAAAATTGTAAAATACTTAAATCGGGATTTGGCAATGCGCCGACAATAATGATTCGATTATGCTCACAAGCTCGGAAAACTTTTGCAATATAATCAACATGTAATGTCCCCAATTCATCAATTGGCCAATGAATAAAAGTTGGACTATTTCCTCGTAACATACGAGTGAAACCTAATAAAAATTTACATAAAATTAAATACGCCATGCCATGACTAGAACTGTCATGTAATTCTTGATCTGTGCGAATTCGTAAAAAATCTTTTCCCTCTTTTATATGTAATTCAATTTCAAATAAATCTAATAAAGCTAATTCTTTATAATTGCCTTGTCCTAAAAATTTTGCCACTTCCTGCATTGTTTGCAAATATTCAGTATCAGGCTGAGTAATAAATCCTTCTTCTTCCCATTGTGCATATAATTTTTTAAATTTATTTAATTCATCCCAATAATCCTGAGTGCTGATTTTACTGCTAATATGTACTTTGGAATCGGAAACATCATCTAAATCTAATTCTTCATTAACGTGGCGGGTAATTTTGGCTGATTGCGCAATAATTTTATTATCAATATCTTTTAAAATATCGTAATAATCTTTAATACTTTTACCATAATTTCGCCCTTCATCGCGGATTCCGATTAAAAATTGCGGCAATAAAGCAAAAGTATTTTTTAAAGCCATTATTTTCTGATGTAAATCATCTGCTACGGTTATAGCATTACGTTCTTTTTCATATGCCTCTGCGAGTTTATTACCACCTTTTACATAAATGAGCGCGTCTAATTCAGTAAATTTATTGTTGACTAATTTACGCTGTGTATTAATATCTTTACAGCGTTGTGAACTATTGCGAATATATTCATCAAGACTAATTTTCTCTATTAAAACAACAGCGTGTGTCGCTATTACAATATCACGTTCTTTTATCATATGAATCACTTGATCTATGCTGTCAATTTGCTGTTTATATTTAGCTTTTGAAGCAGAAATTTGTTTTTGTTGCTCATTTAATTCTGCTAAACCTGTTTTATAATGACGTTCTTTTTCCTTTAAAGAATTATCTAATTCAAGTATTTTCTTTTGGGCATTATGAACAATACTATCCAATTCCGGCTTTCTTATTTCCCATTTTATACGTTTGAAATCTTGATAATCCGTATGTTCATTACGCCGACTTTGTGTTTTATTGATTTGTTCAATTAAATCCGCAATTTCCGCTTTAATTGTTTGAATACTTTGAATATTAATTCCCTGACCAGCTAATTCATTCTGATAATCGCGATCAATATCTTGTAGCTTTTTTCCAGCCAATTGTTCAATTTGCTGAATATTTTTTGTAATTTCATTGAGCTTATTATTAATTTCAGTTAACGCCTGTTGGTGTCCGGCTTTAATTTGTATAATATGCTGAGTGTGAATGTCTTTATATTGTGTTAATTGATTTTGATGTTGCTGTTTAATTTCAGCAATCTTTATTTTAAGTTGCTGAATTTGTTGTTTTAATAACTGTTTTCTATCAGTTACATTTTGTTGATGCTGTTTTAAAACTAAATTCTGTTCTTCTTGAATCGCTTTAAATCGTGCTTTGATCTCATTTAATTGAGATTGAGCAATCATTTCATTTTGTTCAGCACGTTTAACCTGTTTATTCGCTTCGGCTAAATTTTTTTCGGTTTCATTCAATTTGGTTTGCGCTTGTCCAGTCAATTCTTCAGCTTGCCGTAATTGATTCAATAATTCTTTTTCGCTTTGAGCTTCAGGAGGAATGGCAATTTGTTCTAAATCCAGATTAAGACCGAACAAGTTATCATTATTGTCTAACAATTGTGGTTTTAAATCTTCCCTTTTTAATAATCGTAAGTCAATCACTTTAGCAATTGTATTTGTCCAATCCGGTTTTTCAGTGCGTAAAAATTGTAATAAACTGTCTTTTCGCGGAGAATATAATAATCTTGCTTGTTCCTGTTTATTTTTACATTCTTCTAATTTACGTTTTGAATCAAAATAATTTTTTTCGGATAAATCACGCTGTTTTTTAGCGTTATTTAATTGTTGCGTCGCCGTATCTTTATCCTGAGACAATTGTTCTTTTTTATTGTTACACTCCGCTAAACGATCTGTAAATATAAGCTGTTCAGCTTGTTCCTCTTGAGTAAAATAACAATGTTCAAATTGCGCTTTTAAGTTGCTCAGTTGATGATTTTCTAATTGAATAGTTTTGGAATAACTTTCTTTAAATGTTTCTAATTCTTGCTGAAAAAGATGATTTTTAGATTCAATCTCTTGACGTTGCTTTTCCAGTAAAAGCGATCTTTCATCTACAAGATTTTTTTCATTTTTTCGCGCTAAATTGCTATCGCGATCTTTATTTTGTAACACTTCATTTTTACGCTCGGCAGCACGATGTTGAGCTGCTTGATTTTTTTCAGTTAAGATTTTTAAATCTTTTTCTAACGCATCACGCTTATTTTCCCATTGTGGGTATTTAGCTAAATTTCTTCCCACCTCTTCAATGTTAGATTTTAAAAACTGATTATATTGGTCTGCAATAACTTTTAATTCTGTTTCTGCACGGGATTGAGCGGATTTATTTTCTCCAATTTGATTATTTAATTCGCTGCGGTCTGCATCCCATTTTTGACTTAATTCCTGCTTTTCGTCCTTTAATTGTTGATCCTGAAAATTTAAGCCATCAATTATAGAACGCACACTTTCGATATTATCCGATAAATAACGATAATCTCGTCCTAATTGCAATTCTTTATCGAATAATTGCGCATCTAAAGAAACTAATTCATTCAATTTTATTTCATGACTGCGTAATTGCTCAACAGCAACACTTTCCTGCGCCCATTTTTCTACATCATTGAGTTTTAATTTTATCGTTGGCGTATCAATACTGCCGTCTTCTTTTAAAATCGCTTCTATCATTAATTTAATCGCTGCCATTTTTCCATTTTTGCTGTGAATAGCGTGCAATAATTTTTCAAGATGACGTAAATTATGCGGCGATTGACATAAAGAATAACTGCGTAAATAGCTGCGTAATTTTTTGCTATCTGCTAAATGAAATAAAGCTCTTTTATCATGTTGAATAATCGCGCGATATTCAATTGGACTCATTAAATTAGAACAACTAATATTTTGTTGATTAAACTGATTTCTCAATTCCTGTAAGTTATAACATTCAATGAATTCATTTTGCTGTTTTTTAATATAATCTTCAGGCTCAAAACCTTTACTAACAAACCGATAACTAACCGTTTCCGCATCATTTGAAGCTAATATAACTTGGCATAATTCATGATAAGGATTAATATATTCATAAATAATATAACTAGATTGATGCGGTAAATAATACTTTGCAAATCGATGGCGACTTTTAGGTACAACACTATTCGGTAATGCGCCGTAGAAAACCAATACTAAGCGTTGTAAAGTGGTTTTTCCAGAAGCGTTAATGCCATTAATATTGGTATGTTGATCGAGTTTTAATTCGACTAAACCTTTTAAATGGGTATCAATTAAAATAATACGTTGTAAACTATTGTGCATTATCAATCTCCTATTATTTATTAAAATAGACTATTAAATCACCCGATTTTTAGGCATTTTGCCGGCAAAAAAATCCGCTAAATTGTCTAAAACTTTTAAACCCATTGCCGTACGCGTCGCAATTGTAGCACTGCCTAAATGCGGTAGTAAAGTTACATTATGTAACGTTAAAAATTGGCGATTTAAATTCGGTTCATTTTCATAAACATCTAAACCTGCACCCGCAATTTTATTCAGTCTTAAATGTTGAATTAAGGCTTGACTATCCACCACATCTCCTCTAGCCGTATTAATTAAATGAGCGGTAGATTTCATCCATGATAAAGTTTCAGCATTAATTAAATGTCGGGTTTTTATTCCTCCTGGACAATGCAAAGAAACGAAATCTGATTTTTGCATTAATTCTGCTAAAGTTTCACAATAATATGCTTGAGTTATTTCAGTCAATTGATTATTAATTTGACGCGGATGATGATAAATAATGGGCATTTGAAATCCGAAATGAGCTTTACGCGCCATTGCTTGTCCAATTCGCCCAAAACCAATAATTCCTAAAGTCGCACCGGTCACATCGCTACTCATCATATGCGTCGGACACCACCCCGTCCATTCACCGGCTCTAACTAATCGATCGCCCTCCGCGCCTCGACGTGCCGACATTAATAATAAAGTCATCGCAATATCGGCGGTACTTTCGGTTAATACATCCGGCGTATTCGTTACAGTAATTCCCGCTGCCTTTGCTGCTTGCAAATCAATATGGTTATAACCTACGCCAAAATTGCCTAAAATTTTGCACAGAATTTCGGAAATATTAAAAATTTCGGCGGGTAATGAATCACAAACCGTTGGACAAATTGCATCATAATGTTGTAATGCTGACTTAAGTTGTTCTTTGGTTAATGGTTGATCCGTTTTATTTAAAGTCACTTGATAATTTTGTTGCAATTGAGCTTCAACTTGCGCCGGCCAACGACGGGTAATTAAGATTTTTATTGGTGCGGTCATTTTTAATTCCAATTCAGATAAATTGATAAATGTTTTAGTTTTAAACTTAACGTAGATTACGTTTTAACATCATAACAAATTTTGCAATAGCCATGTAATTCTAAAATCCATTGTTGTGAATGAAATTGTTGTTGTTCACATAATACGATTAAAGATTGATCAATGGTTTGAGCCGAAATCTCTTCGGTATTTTGACAACTATCACAAATAAATAAAATCGAAGGATGATTTTTTTCAGCCAAAGCACAACCAATAAACGCATTTAATGAATTCACTTTATGAATTAGTTTTGCTTTTAATAAAAAATCCAATCCGCGATAAATAGTTACTGCTTTAGCATGAGGCATTTCTAATTGTATTTCTTTTAATAAATCATATGCCCCAATCGCTTTATGTTGTGACCAAATCAGTTCTAAAATTCGACGACGAATTGGCGTTAAACGAATATTTTTATCTTGACAAATTTGATCCGCTGTTGCCAAAGCTTGAGAAATACAGTGTTGATGATTGTGCAAAACCGACATAATTTCTTCCCAAATAAAAAAAATTTTTTCATTGTAACAAACAAATTCAAGGCTTTGAAACTTGTGTTATGTTATAACATAACATTTTTGAATTGTATTGTTCGATTTCTAACTTGAAAAATTATGAAAAAAATCATTTTTTTACTCCTGATTTCCAGCTCTGTCATAGCTGCGAATGAGACTACAGAAGAAGTGACAGAATTAGAAGAAGTTGTTGTTTCTACAGAAGTTTCTACGATTAATAGCAATCTAGCTAGACCGATGATAACGCTTGCTGGCAATAAATTACGACGAAAAATCGCCGCAGCTATCGGGAATACTTTAAAAAATGAATTGGGAATGACCACACAATCTTTTGGTCCTGGCGTAGGCTCGCCAGTGATTCGCGGACAAGCCGGTGCAAGAGTTCGTGTGATGCAAAATGGTTTGGGAAATCAAGATGTTTCGAGTTTAAGCCCAGATCATGCCAATAGCGTTGAGCCGATTTTGGCGGACAAAATTGAAGTTTTGCGTGGAGCTTCAGCGTTAATCTACGGTAGTGGCGCGATTGGCGGCGTAGTTAATGTGATTAATAATCGTATTCCCCTGAATATGCCAAGCCAGAATTTTGCAGCGATTGCTGAACAGCGTTATGATTCGGCATCGAATGAAACCGCTAGTGCTTTAAAATTAGACGGTGGGCAGAATCGTTTGGCTTATCATTTTGAGGGTTTTTATCGCCATCATGGTGATTTAAGCATTCACGGAAATGCAATTGATGAAACGGCAGCGCGATTTTCTGATCCAAGTTTAACGGATACCACTTTAAATAATACGCGCGGTATTCTCAAAAATAGTCATGGGTGGTCGCGCGGTGGATCAGCGGGTTTATCTTATATTGGCGATCGAAATATCATCGGTGCATCGATTAATCATTTACAAAATCATTATGGTATTCCAAATGATGGTACAGACAGTGAACCTATCCATATTGCTATGAAACAAAGTCAATATGATTTGAAAATACAATTCAATCAACCGATGAAATGGATTGAGAAATTGAATTATCAATTTGGCTATACCGATTATCAACATACTGAATTAGAAAATGACGTTGCCGCTACCCGTTTTTTAAATGAATCTTTTGACAATCGATTGACTGTAGAACATCAGTCATTTGCAGGAATAAAAGGCATGATTGGTTTTCAAACTACTCACAGTGAATTTGCAGTTTTAGGTGAAGAAGCGATTGTACCGCGTTCCGATATTGCTAATTACGCCGGTTTTTTTATCGAATCTATTACGCTAGGGGATTTGAGTTTTGAATTCGGTGGACGATTGGAAAATCAGCGAATTAATCCTAAACAAAGCTCAGGTTTTTCTTATTTTCCATTAAATGGTTCGGCTTCAGTATTATGGCAAATTAATCCACAACATCAATTCAGTTTTGCTGCGACTCATTCTCAACGTTCGCCTTTAATTCAAGAATTATTATCTAACGGATTTCATGCTGCTACTCGAAGTTATGAATTAGGCAATAGCGAATTGACTAAAGAATTTTCAAATAATATCGATTTAAATTATCGTTATCAAACGGATTGGGCAAAATTAGAAGTTAATTTATTCCACAATTGGGTGAATAATTATATTTATCAACAACGAACTGGCGAGGTATTTAATAGCGATCTGAATCAGAATGGAGATGAAATTGGTTTTGAATCTAGTTGTAGCACTTTATCCTTATCTTGTTTACCGGTTGAACATAGTCAACAACGAAATGCTATTTTTAAAGGATTTGAAGCGAAATTAACGCTAAATTTACTTAAAAATCAATACGGAAATTTGGACTTAACTTTATTTAGCGATTATACTCGTGGAACTTTTGCAGGTGGCGATAATATTCCCAGAATGCCGCCATTACGTTATGGTTTTGAATTAGATTATACCAATCAACAATTATCTGCTAATATTCGTTTAACTCGTGCTGAAGCGCAGCATTTTGTTCCGATTTATGATAGTATAACCGCAGGTTATTTTTTATTAAATTTAAGTGCAGAATATCAAATGACTACTGCCGATCGTTATAAAGTTTTATTGTTTGCAAATGCGGGTAATTTATTGAATCAAACGATTCGTTATTCAACTTCTTATTTACGCAATTTCGCACCAGAAGCGGGACGTAATGCAGAAATAGGGATTCGGATTAGTTATTAATTTAATTTGAATGATTTTATAATACATTCTCAATATCATTATTAATATGAAATTTTCTGTTTTGATTAAAAAACTCAAAAATCCACGTGTTAGAAAACGTTTAAAAATTGCCCTTTCGGTTTATGGCATTGCTATTCTATTGGGGATTGCTTTTAAAATGGTTTATGATATTGGTCATTTTAATGCTTTAGCCGTTGAAAATGAAAAGAATAAGCAATTACCTTCGATGATTCCGCAAGAAGTGTTAACCGCTGAAATTGCTCAAAAAGTGATTACCGGAGCGTTAAAAGAAAATCCTCAACATCCAAATACCATTTTGGTACAAATTGTGAATAATGAGCGTAATTTCGCCTCAATTATTATTGAAAAAGACAATATTAGAAAAGTCGCTTGGATTCTTGATCGTCGCTTATTTTTTAGCGGTGATTTATTAAATGAAAGCGGTTATAATATTACTAAAGCAATTGAAAGACAACATAATATCAATAATGCGGATTATTAAGCGATAAAAAATTGATTTAACTTTACCTTTATCAACCCTGATTTTATTTTTAACTTTTTTATTTTTCATGATTACTAGACAAGATTTCCACCAGCTTCAACGAATTGTGATTAAAATTGGCAGCTCTTTATTAACCGCTGGTGGACAAGGATTAAATCAACCAGCCATTGCTGAATGGGTCAAACAAATTGCTCAATTAAAACATCAAGGTAAAGAAATTATTTTAGTTTCTTCCGGTGCCGTTGCCGAAGGAATGTGTCGTTTAGGGTTAAAACAACGTCCTAAAACTTTACATGAATTACAAGCTGCCGCTTCGGTAGGACAAATGGGATTGGTGCGTTTATTTGAACATCAATTTCAATCACATCAATTACATACTGGACAGATTTTATTAACTCATGATGATTTAAAACATCGGCAACGTTATTTAAATGCGCGTAGCACTTTATTAACTTTATTAAACTTCGATGTTATTCCGATTATTAATGAAAATGATACCGTTGCAACGGATGAAATTCGCTTTGGTGATAATGATACATTAGCTGCATTAGTGGCTAATTTAGTGGAAGCGGATTTATTAATTTTATTAACGGATCAACTCGGTTTATTTAATGCTGATCCGAGTCTTGATTCTAGCGCGACTTTAATTCAACAAGCCGATGTTAATGATCCTTTATTGGACGAAGTGGCGGGTGGAAGTCGTAGTGGTTTAGGGCGTGGCGGTATGTTTACTAAAATCCGCGCTGCTCGATTAGCCGCACGTTCTGGTGCCGGAACAATTATTGTATCGGGAATGATTGAGCAAATTATTACGCGATTAATCAATGGGGATGATCTGGGGAGTTATTTAATTCCAAATTTAATTCCAATTGCTGCACGAAAACAATGGTTAGCCGCGCATTTACAAATTCAAGGACAATTAATTTTAGATGCCGGAGCTATTAAAGTTTTATTAACTCAAGGTAAAAGTTTATTAGCCATTGGCGTTACGGAATTAAAAGGACAATTTGAACGTGGAGATTTAGTCAGTTGTTTAAATCAAAACGGCGAAGAGATTGCGCGCGGATTAATTAATTATAGTTCGCAAGAATGTCTTAAAATTATTGGAAAATCTAGTCAAGAATTTGAAACCATTTTAGGTTATGCCGACGAAGAAGAGTTAATTCATCGAGATAATATGGTATTAATGAATTAAACTTCAAAATATCTACTGATTTAAAATTTAGTTTAGGAAATTATTTTTATGTTAGACCCTTATTTATTACGCACTCAATTAGCTGTTGTACAACAACAATTAGCCAAAAGAAAATTTGTTTTTGATGCAGATAATTATGCTGAATTAGAAGCGAAACGTAAAGCGATTCAAATCAAAACGCAACAATTACAAAACGAGCGTAATTCTCGTTCTAAAGCGATCGGACAAGCAAAAGCAAAAGGCGAAGATATTAAACCTTTATTAGCCAGTATTGAACATTTAGCCGATGAACATCGTCAAGCAGAAACCGAATTAGCCGACATTTTAGCGCAAATGAATGCTATTTTAGAAACGATACCCAATGTGTTAGATGATTCTGTTCCTGAAGGCAATAGCGAAGCGGATAATATTGAAATCAGTCGTTGGGGAATTCCCCCTCAATTTGATTTTACAGCTAAAGATCATATTGATTTAGGCAATCAAAATGGCGAAATGAATTTTGAATTAGGTGCGAAAATCGCTAGTGCGCGATTTGTGGTTTTAACTGGAAAATTAGCTAGATTACAACGCGCGATTATTCAATTTATGTTAGATACTCATATTAATGAGCATGGCTATATTGAAACCTATACGCCATTTCTAGCGAATGCAGCGAGTTTACGCGGAACAGGGC
>JBEEJU010000140.1:0-4919 GCA_041169045.1 Pseudomonadota bacterium | reverse complement strand
TATTTTTACTTCAATGACAGCATTTATTTCTGGCTTTAACTCAATACATTTATTATTATTAAATCGTAAGCTTTTATTAAAAAAATCGGTATTCATAGAATTAACTAGCCAATCTATTGGATTATTTGTACTGATTATATTAGCATGGAGACAGCGCGACATTTGGGCTTTGGTTGAGGGCAATTTTGTCGCTGCATTGATTAAAATGTTGTTATCACATAGCGGTCTCGTTCCTGGTCGGTGTCGTTTACAATGGGAGAAACAATCCGTTGATGAAATTGTTCATTTTGGAAAATGGATATTTCTGTCTTCAATTTTAGGATTTTTAATTAATCAAGGGGATCGATTATTACTCGGCGGATATGTTGATAATCACACCTTAGGTATTTACACTGTTGTATTTTTTTTAGCTAACGCTTTTAAAGATATATTAATGCGATTAATTGGGTCTGTATTTTTTCCAGTTTTAAGTGAAGTTGTGCGGAATCATCCCGAAAAATTAGCAAAAGTTTATTATCAAATTCGACATCGTATTGATACTGCGACAATGTTTGTATGTGGATTTTTATTCGCCAACAGTCAAGCTATCATTAATTTTTTTTATGATAATCGATATCACGATGCAGGGTGGATGTTACAAATTTTATCTTTATCTTTAATAGGTAATGGTTATTTATTATCTACTCAATGTTTATTAGCTAAAGGTTTAACCAAATTGGAAGCGTTACAGGCATTCATGCAAGTTGTTTTTTTTTACACATCATTTCCAATAGCTTATCATTATTTTCAATTAGTTGGAGCTATATGGATTATTGGAACTCATGTGTTTTTCAGAGTCATTATTTCTATGATAGTCATGAAAAAATATCTGTTTTTGGATTTAAAAAAAGAATTTATTTTGTTACCCGTAATCTTTATTGGTTGGATTACAGGATCATTATTTCAAGTTATCAGTTATAATCTAATACATTTAGCTATAAAATTTATTAAACAATATGACGCAGAATCAAAATCTGTATTATTAATTTTAAATAAGATATACACAGCCCTTTTATGAAAATTACTATGATTATGTCTGCTATTGATATGTCTGGTGGAGCTAAAGTTTGTGCAATTTATGCACAAAAAATGCAAGATCGTGGGCATATTGTTAATATAATAGCCCCTAAAAAAAAACTAATATCTTTTAAACAACAACTTAAAAATGTATTAAAGGGGATCGGCTGGAAATCAACAAAAGATCAATTGCAAAATCATTTTGATTTAATGCAAATTAAAGTGATTTATGTAAAATCCAAACAAGAAATAAATGCAGATAATATCCCAGATGCAGATGTTATTATTGCAACATGGTGGGAAACTGCGGAATGGATAAAAATTTTGCCAAATTCAAAAGGAATAAAAGTGCATTTTATTCAAGGTTATGAAGTATTTTCATGGTTACCTATTGAAAGAGTAGAAGCTGTTTATCGATTACCTTTTTATAAAATAACTATTTCAAAAACATTAGTTTCCACTATGGAAAAATATGGTCATTCTTCGCAATTATATTTAGTTCCAAATGCGGTAGATTTTAAACAATTTTTTGCTGTTCCTAGGAACAAGCAATTACGTCCGACTATAGGCTTCTTATATTCTGAATGCCCCCTTAAAGGCATCGATGTTGCATTAAAAGTTATAGAAAACGTCAAAATACATTTTCCTGAATTACGTATTTTATGTTTTGGCAGTCAAAAACCTAATAAATATTTTCCGAATTACATTGAATTTGAATATAATCCTAAACAGGATCATTTACGCGATATTTATGCTCAATGCGATGTTTGGCTTTGTTGTAGTCGTTCAGAGGGATTTCATTTACCTCCTCTAGAAGCTATGGCTTGTCGTTGTCCATTAATATCAACTAAAGTTGGAGGTCCAGAAGATATTGTTCAGCAGGGAATAAATGGCTTTTTATGTGAAATTGATGATGTAAATGATTTAGCTAATAAAGTAATTCAGATATTAAATTCTTCAGAGGAGGAATGGCAATATTTATCAAAATCCGCATTAGAAACAGCAACAAAATACACTTGGGATGATGCCGCTAATCTATTTGAAAAGGTATTAGAAAAATGTATAGAATCTTCTTTAAATAAAGATATACCATAATTTGCAAGAGAGTTATGATTTTAGATTGGTTATTTACAATAATTTGTACTAAAATAAAGCCAATATTTCTAAACAATGAATTAAATGCTGAGAGCCAGAATTGGGTGCAATTTTTTGATTGGGTAATAACAATCCATAATTTATTCTAGCCTGATCAGCTTCTAATATCCATTGACATAATTGACTTAAACGCTGTTCTATTTCATATCCGGGGGTTAATTGATAATCTAACCATAATTGATTAAAAACTTCACCGCTATATTGTTTACTCCATAATCCTAATCCTTTGGCTAATGCTTTCCAATGAATTTGGCTTAAAGGATCGCCATTTTGATATTCTCTAATTCCATAAAAATCCTCATTACCGCGCCGAATTTGACGAATTTGACTCTCTCTACCACCTGCTAATTGTGGCAGAGGAATTGAACGTTTACTCGGAGCTGGATAAATTAATACTTTAAAATCGAATTTTAAAATAGACCAAGCGCGAAATAATCCAAATGGATAACGACTGGCGACGGTAATGGTTGGACAATTTAACCACCCGCGTTGATGAGTAGGAACATATAAACAAATATTTTGTTGAGCGAGTTTAGCAAGATTAATAATTTGAATGTGATTTGGATCAACATAAAATTCTAATTGTAATTTTGCACTCATCGTTGGATTATGAATTTGTAAATGAAAACCCACTGATTCGCTGGCAAAAACAGATTGTACTTGTGTCTTGCTAATGATTAAATTCGATAACATTTTAAAAGTATGTAAAATACTAATAAAACTAATACTGGCTAATAAAAAACATAATAAATACACTAAATTATTATTATAAATAAAAGCAATTAATAATAAAATGAGGAGTAATAAAGAAAAGCCTAAGCCTCGCCAAGTCGGTAAAATATAAATTCGCCGGTGGGTTAATTGAATCGGCTGTGTGGTTGGTAATTGCGGAGGAAATAAAAACCGGCGTTTGTGCCAGCGTTGTTTTAATCTTGCGCTAACATTCATTAGGGAATCGCCACTTGAGTTAATAATGGATTGACAATACTTAAAGAATTAACACTGTCGGCGCGTAATCGATGTCCCGCTACCGCAGGTAATACGGTTTGTACATCTTCAGGCCAAACAGAATCGCGATTTTGCATTAATGCCCACGATTTAGCCGCTGTTAATAAAGCCAATCCTGCTCGCGGTGATAATCCACAATGATATTCACCTGAATGCCGACTATATTCAATTAAAGCTTGTAAATAATCTAATAAAGCTGCAGAAACATGAATTTGTTGTACGCTTTGTTGCATAGATTGTAATTGTGTTGGAGAAACAATCATAGTTAATTGTTCAACTAATTGACTACGATGTTGTCCCATTAATAATTCGCGTTCTGCTTGATAATTCGGATAGCCTAATTCGATACGCATTAAAAAACGATCTAATTGCGATTCAGGTAAAGGAAAAGTACCAATTTGATGACTAGGATTTTGCGTAGCAATCACAAAAAAAGGTTCGGGTAAATGATAAGTATGACCTTCAATAGTTACCTGATGTTCTTCCATAGCTTCTAATAATGCACTTTGCGCTTTTGGGGTAGAACGATTAATTTCATCCGCTAAAATCATTTGATTAAAAATAGGCCCTTGATGAAAATTAAATTGCTGTTGTTGAGGATCATAAATTGACGTTCCAATAATATCTGCGGGTAAAATATCACTGGTAAATTGAATTCGTTGATAATTTAGTCCCAACAGTTTTGCTAAAGTATGAGATAAAGTTGTTTTTCCTACTCCGGGAATATCTTCAATTAATAAATGTCCTTTGGCTAATAAACAACATAATGCTAAACGAATTTGTAAATCCTTACCTAAAATAATTTGATTCGCTGAATCAATTAATTGAGTTAACAAGGGTAGCATAAAATAATCACCAATTTAGAAAATGAACGATTTAAGGTATAATTTTTAGGGTAACACGAGAATCGATTTGGGCGTAAACCCAAAATATCGTTTAAAATGATTGATTTTAATAATCATAAAATAGATGGATAACCCTTGAAACTTTTTTTCTCAACCTTAATATTAGACTATTTTAGGATTTGAAATGCAGTATCGTATTGTCATTATGGCTGGCGGAACAGGTGGGCATGTTTTTCCAGCATTAGCGGTCGCTCAACATCTACGCGATCAAGGCTGGTGTGTTACTTGGCTAGGAACTCAGAGCGGTTTAGAGGCTAAAGTGGTTCCGGCACAAGGTTTTGAGATCGATTGGTTACAAGTTTCGGGCATTCGTGGTAAGGGATTATTATTTAAAATCAAAAGTTTAGGGCTATTAATTACATCCTGTTTACAAGCCCGCCGTTATTTACGTCAACGTCAACCACAAGTCGTTTTAGGCATGGGTGGATTTGTCGCGGCTCCTGGCGGATTGATGGCAAAATGGTTAGGTATCCCTTTGATTATTCACGAACAAAATCGAGTCGTGGGAACTACCAATCGTTGGTTAGCCAAAATCGCCGATCAAGTGTTGGAAGCTTTTCCTGACAGTTTTTCCAAAAAATATCAAGCCGTTTGTACGGGTAATCCACTACGCAAAAATTTTTTAGCGATTCCAAATCGACCCGTTTGGCAGGCTGAACAACGTCCGCTGCACATTTTAGTTGTGGGTGGAAGTCAAGGGGCGAAAATTTTAAATGAAATTGTGCCGCAAGCGGTGAGTTTGTTAAGTAACGTTGCAGTCAAACATCAAACCGGTGAGGCAATGTTTGCAACCGT
>JBEEJU010000139.1:0-4540 GCA_041169045.1 Pseudomonadota bacterium | reverse complement strand
CCTCCTTTGCTCTAAAGGAGGGGGATTTTAAAATAGGAATATCTGGCAATTAGATTAATTAATTAAAACTTCTTCTTGTTTTAAATAACGATTAAAACGCATATCGGAATGAATAATATGCTTTGTCCATCGATCGACAAAATCTACAATATTTTCAGTTTTCCAATCGTTATGGCTAATGTTATGTTCAATACTGAGTAAATTGCTTAACATTTGAGCATGCTCTTTTTGATGCTGCTGATAACTTGGGAATTTAATCTGCTGCATGAGTTCTTCTTCCTCATGAAAATGTTCTTTAACATGCGCCGATAATTGTTTCATAATTTGTAATAAACTTTCTTGATTATCAGAACTTAATAATTGATTTGCCAAAGCAAATAAATCTTCATGTTCTTCATCTATTTTTCGATCACCTAATTTATAATGTTCCTGCCAAACAAAATGCGGCATACTGCCTAATCCCATTTTATGCGTAATTTGTTGCGATTGACGATGTATTGCCATATTCAATGGCGTTTGAGTATCGGTATTAATTTTATAAACAAAATTATATCGCGCTTGGTGATATGCTTCATTGCCATAAAAATTGGCATACATTTGCGTTAATTCAAATTGCCGATAAACTGCTAACGGTTTTATTGCTTCATCTGCACAACGAATTTTCGCTTTTCCGATTAAATGTTTTTCTAAAGCGGCACTGTGATTGGTATAAATTTGTGCTAAATGTTTAACCTGCGCATAAAAAATAGTATGTTGTTTATCTAATACTTTATCAATCATGCCAATACGCCAAGCTTTTTTAGCACTTATTGGTAATCGTTGTTCGGTCAAATCCGTTGCCATTTGTTGACCCACTCGTTTGGGCAATAAATAAGTCCAATATTCTGAACCATATAATTGCCCCATATTTTTATAATGCGGATTAAAAATAACCCCTTCTCGGGCATAAATAAAATCACAAGCTAATGCCAAAATCGCTCCGCCCGCGCCTGCGCCACCGGCAACAGCGGCAATAGTGACTTTATCTAATGTGGTAATAATTTGTAAAATTAAATCATCAATTGCATTAATATTCAGCCAAGATTCTTCCGCCGGATTCGATGATGTTTGAATATGATTTAAATGAATGCCATTTGACCAATTTTCTTCACCTCCCATTAATATAATTACATCAATCGGCAATGTCACAATATATTGATAAACAGAAAGTAATAAGCGACATTGTTCGGTACTCATTCCACCATTATGAAACGGAAAATGTAAATACGCTATTCGCTCATTGTGTTCATACCAAACTTCTTGACAAGGTAATTGTTTTCCGGCAATGGTATAATCAATTTCAATATGGCGAATTGTTTTACCCAATAATTTTTTAAAACTGAAATGCGGTTTAGTGGGAGATTCCTGCCATAAAAAAGTCGCCGGCAATTTAATGCCTTTACCGGTTTCAGGTTTGCGTTTTAAATGTCCTATCCAAATAGCCCCATCAATCGTGGCGCGGCAAATCGCATGATTCGCCGTCGCAATAATTTCGCCCGGCTCGCCTTTCAAAATCAATTCTTTATGTGCATTAAACAAAAAATAAGGCTGTCCATTGATTTCATCGAGCAAACCCGGACTGCCATCAGCGGCACGAATGCGGGCTAAAATTTCATCTGTCGTGTGTTTTTGCCAATCAATCGTCCGTTCTGTTTGTTTCATCGATGGGCGCAAGCGTCCTTTGACATCCGCTCGACTGTAATCCAACGGTTCAGGGCGAAAATTAGGCGATTGAAAGAAAGTCAAAGCTTCCCAGAGACAATCCACTGCTGCTTGCGTAACTTCACGGTAAAACAGACTGCTTTTCGTTGTCGGACGCACTTTAAAAGTTTTGCTCGCCCAAATATCGCCTGCATCCATTTCCTCCGCAGCAGCAAGCAAAGTCACGCCCCATTCTTGCGTTTGTTCTTGAATCGCCCAATCCAAAGAGGAAGCTCCTCTATCGCCTTTAATACCCGGATGCACAATTAAACAGGTATATTTTTCATAAATTTCTGCTGGCAATTTTTTGGTTAAAAAAGGACAAATAATCAAATCCGGTTTAAATAATTCTACGCCTTCCAATAATTGTGGGATATTACCGAAATGTAATTCAACTGAAACCGAATAACCCGCATCATCCAATTCAGTATAAAACCGCTGAGTTAATCCAGAAAACGCCGTTGAAATTAATAAAATACGCATAATCTTTCTCCTAAAATAGAGGGGGGTAAAAAAGTTATTATAATTGGTAAGTAGAAATACATAGGTTATCAGATATTCCATTTTGAAATCCTCCCCAACCTTTCTTTACCAAAGGAGGCTAGGGGGATTTAACAATAGCCGATAATTTTCGATTAATTACTTAAATAATTAATAGTCATTTCACAAAATAAATATTTTTAAATCATCCTAAATCCAGAGAAGTTATATTTTGCGCGATAAACGCTTGCGACGACGTAAAACTAAAGTGACTACCGGTCCAGAAATAGCGTAAACTAAAAATAAAATGAATAACATGGTTTGTGGCTGTGCCATCACAAATGAAATGGCTAACATTACGATAATGGTTGCCATAAAAGATACTTTGCCTTTGAGATCAATTTCCTTAAAACTCGAATAGCGAAAATTACTCACCATTAATAATCCGGTCGAAACCGTTAATAAAATAGCAATATATTTTATCGATTCAACTGGATAATTGTATTCCACACTAATCCATAAAAAGCCTGCCAAAATCGCGGCGGCAGCTGGACTGGGTAATCCTTGAAAATACCGTTTATCTGCGGTTTCCACTTGAGTATTAAACCGTGCCAAACGCAATGCACCACCAGCAGTATGTACAAAAGCTGCAAATAAGCCTAATTTTCCTAAAGAGGAAAATGCCCATAAATACATTACTACCGCTGGGGCTACTCCAAAAGAGACCATATCCGATAAACTATCGTATTGAACCCCAAATTCACTTTGAGTATTGGTTAAGCGCGCGACTCGACCATCTAATCCGTCTAAAATCATCGCAATAAAAATAGCAATCGCTGCTAATTCAAAATGGTGATTGATTGCGGAGGTAATCGCATAAAAACCAGAGAACATCGCTCCGGTTGTAAATAAATTAGGGAGTAAGTAAATACCGCGATGCCGGCGAACTGAAGTTTCTGTCATAAAAACTCATCATTCGGAGAAAAAGAGTCTGATATTGTAAACGACAGTCAGCTAAAGATTGAAATTTTGACAGCGGATAATGAGAATAGCGAGGGCGGGGCGGAAATGAAAATCCCCCGTAAAACGGGGGATTATGAGGGAGTAATTACTCAGTAAATTTATTGCTTGGGTGAACGTTTTTCTTAGTAATTTCTTCTTTCGTAGGTTCCACACCTTGTTTTAAATGCTCAGTTTCTCTGCCTTTTAACATTAATACCAAAGTGATGGTCACAACGGCAATAATAGCAACATACAATAAGAAATTATCTTTTTCTTTTTCTTCAGCCATTTTTTCGATCCTCTAAGATTATTATAGTAGTGACAATAGTTTTTAATTCAAAATAAAGACTTGATATGCTAAGGACATAAAGCCAGTGGTCGATCGGAAAGTTATCTTAACGACTGAACTCATTTAATCAGGTTAAAATAAAACTGTCAAAATAATTAGATATTTTAGTCACTGAATTTTAAAAAAAATGCGCCAGTTTTAGCTTAAAAACCCTATCAGACAATAACCTAGCGCATTCAGTCTAAATTCAGCTTAAGTTCAGTTTTGCGATCAAAAGAGCGCAATCGTTGCGGTTATAGTTGACAACCTTACTTATGCGACTTGTTCTCGAAATATCGATAAGCTCCGTAAGTTGTTGCAGTCATCGCTACCGGAATGGTTGCTACTACCGTTAATCCCGCTACCGCTGTTGCTGTGACACTGGTTGCACCGACTAAGGCTCCCAAGGCGTGCAAGCCACTAGCAATTCCGGGAATACTTAATCCACTGACAGCTCCAGAACTCGACACCGCTGCTAAAGAGGCAAAAACGCCAGAAATAGCACCGACACTAGCCGATAATAAACCTTTTGAAGTACTCATCATTTATCTCCATTTTTTAAATAAAACATTGTTAAAATCTTAATCTAAATGTTAAACGCTTTACGATTCACCAATTGACAATCACTGTGAGTTGTTTAGCAATTTGGCATAATGTTTTTTTGGCTTTATAAAAACACCCGCCTAATTGAATTAATTTAATTATTTCGCTAGGATGAAAAAATAAATAGCGTATTAATTGAATTAAGTTAATATTACCTTTTTGATCCATATTTTGAATTACTGCGGGGGGTAAACTGATTGATAAAGGATCAGCAATCACTCGAATCGTTAATAACGGTAATTGATATTTAAGCGCAATTTTAGCAATCGCAACCGTTTCCATATCTAAAGCAATTGCACCGCTATTATCATATAGAAATTGTTTATCTGTACTAGATTGAATAATTTGATTACTTTCAATCAAATAACCGTGATATATTTTACAAAA
>JBEEJU010000138.1:0-18316 GCA_041169045.1 Pseudomonadota bacterium | reverse complement strand
AGAAAAAATTTATTGAAGCAGTCAATGCTTATCAACAAGCTTTAATATTACAAGCTAATTATTTAGAAGCTCATTATAATTTAGGCAATGCGTTAATAGAATTGAAGCGTTATTCAGAAGCGGTTGCGACTTATCAACAGGTATTAAGGTTAAATCCTAATCATGTTTCAACACATAATAATTTGGCTGAAGCGTATCGTCGTCAAGATCAATTATCGTTAGCGATTCAACATTGTCGCGCCGCTTTAGCGATTAATCCAAAATCAATTGAAGCACATAATAATTTAGGTGGTTTATTACAAGAATATGGTCAATTTAACGAAGCTTGTGATATTTATCGTCAAGCTTTAATGATTCAACCGAATTATATTAATGCCAAATATAATTTAGGTTTGGCTTTATTAGCTTTAGGTAATTATGCTGAAGGTTGGGATTGTTATGAAGCGCGTTATCATCCCAGTCGTCGTGATCCTAATAGTGCATTACCGCCATTAAATTATTCACAATGGAGCGGACAATCATTAATTGGTAAATCGATTTTGATTTGGTCTGAACAAGGAATGGGCGACATTATGCAGATGTGTCGTTATGCACAATTTTTAAAACAACAAGGTGCAATTCAAGTCAGTTGGTTTTGTAAACCGGTATTAAAAACTTTATTGCAAAGAGTTGCAGGGATTGATCAAGTGTGGACTTTTACTGAACAAGCACAAATTCCACCGCATGATTATTGGAGTTTAGCTTTGAGTTTACCGTTGCACTGTCAAACTTTAAGTTTTAAACAAATTCCTACAGCTATGCCTTATTTATACGCTGATCCGTTACACATTGAAATTGTGAAACGCAGTTTAGCGGTGATCAAAGGTGCAAAAATTGGCGTTTGTTGGAAAGGCAATCCTAAATTTCCCGGGGATAAACATCGTTCACCCGGATTAGCGGTCTTTCAACCGATATTTAAAGTGTTGGGCGCGCAATTTTTTACCTTACAACCAGATACTCGCGAAGAGTTTTTAGCTGTAGCGGCTCCAGTTGGAGTAGATATTGGACATGAAATCGGTAGCGATAGTTTTGACGAAGCGGCGGCGATTATTATGAATATGGATTTAATCATCAGCAGTGATACGTCGATTGCCCATTTAGCCGCCGGTTTGGGTAAACCGACTTGGTTAGTTTTACCTTTTGTTGCCGATTGGCGTTGGTTGACCGAGCATGGCGATAGCCCTTGGTATCCAACCATGCGTTTATTTCGTCAATCTGAACGTGGACATTGGTCAGCAGTGATTGATCAGGTTGTTGTTGCTTTAGAAGATTGGATTAAACAATCGATTATTGGTCAAGACTATCGTGGTCAACAATTGTTAAAACAAATTTTACGCTATCGACAACAAGCCGATTTTCAAACCGCAGAAATTTTATGCCGCCAATTATTGGCTGAACAACCGCATCACGCTGACGCTTGGCATACTTTGGGATTGTTAGCTCATGAATCTGGACAAAGCGAGTTAGCTTTAAGTGCCACCCAACGAGCCGCTGAGTTACAACCGAATCACTATATCTATTTTGCCAATTTAGGCATGATATTAAAAGTTCAAGAACGCTTTAATGAGGCTGAACAGGCTTATCGTCGAGCAATTGAATTAAAACCAGATTATGCCGAAGGTTATGGCAATTTAGCATATGTATTACAACAACAAAATCGTTTTGAGGAGGCGATTGACAGTTATCAACAGTCATTGGCATTACGTCCCGAACATCCGCAAACCCATTTTGCCTACGCGCTTTTATTGTTGACGCTTGGACGTTATGCACAAGCTTGGAAACACAATGAATATCGCCATGATGCAGTGGGTAAACGTCGGAGTCGAATGCCGAGTTTTACTTTTCCACAATGGCAGGGCGAAAATTTACAAGGAAAATCGATTGTAGTGTGGCCCGAACAAGGTTTTGGTGATGAAATTCAATTTTGTCGTTATGTATTTATTTTAAAACAATTAGGCGCGAAAACCATTACTTTAATTTGTAAACGTCAATTAACCGAATTATTTAATAGTTTAACTGTGGTAAATCAAGTTTTTGGACGTGAAAATAATCCAGAAATTTCTGATCATGATTATTGGACATTTGTGCAAAGTATTCCTTGTTATGTGAATACAGAATTAGCCACCATTCCCGCTACCATTCCGTATTTGTTTGCGCCGCTATCGATAATACAATCTTTTGCGGAATTCATTAAACCAATTCGAGAATTTAAAATTGGGATTTGTTGGCAGGGAAGTAAAACGCATTTAAATGATAAACGCCGTTCTCCGCGAATTGAATTATTCAAATGCTTATCAACGATTCCGAATATTAAATTTTTTACTATTCAGCCAGAAACTCGAAATGAATTGTTAACAACCTTTCCCGAAACAGCGATTGATATAGGTCGAGAAATTAATATTGATCAATTTAGTGATGCGGCTGGATTAATTAGCCAATTAGATTTGATTATTAGTTGTGATACTTCGGTAGCGCATTTAGCTGCGGCTTTAGGAAAACCGGTTTGGATTTTATTAGCCTATCATGCAGATTGGCGATGGTTAATTGATCGAGAAAACAGTCCTTGGTATCCGAATGTCCGATTATTTAGGCAAATTCAACTCGACGATTGGGATGGAGTATTTGATAAAGTTTATCATCAATTAAAGAATTTAATTCAATATTCTGATTCAATTACGATTTAAAAAAAGCTGACTATAATGATGAAATCCGCGACTATTTGTTTATCAATGATTGTCAAAAATGAAGCGCATTGTATTGAAAAAGGTTTACGTTCAGTGTTGCCTTATTTAAGCTATTGGATTATTTGTGATACCGGTTCTACGGATGAAACCGAAACGGTAGTTAAGCAGATTTTAGCGGATATTCCTGGAGAATTTCATCATCATGAATGGCAGGATTTTGCGACAAATCGTAATTTAGCTTTACAACTCGCTCAAAAACATGCGGATTATATTTTAATTTTGGATGCTGATGATTATTTACAAATTCATAATCCGCAAATTTTTAGCCAATTATCGGCTCCAGCTTATCAAATTTTAATTCAACATCATCGCATTCAATATCATCGAATTCAATTATTTAAATCGAATTTAACAGCGTATTACGAAGGCGTGGTACATGAATGTTTAATGATACCTCTGCCATTAAATGAAATTCCAATTTTAAAAGATTGTGTAATGATTTATGGCGGCGTTGGTAATCGTTCCAGCGATCCACAAAAATATTATCGGGATGCACAGATATTAGAACGAGCTTTAATTCAGCAACCTGATCACAGTCGTTATGCGTTTTATTTAGCTCAAAGTTATCGAGATGCGGGTGAATCTTTAAAAGCTTTAATTCATTATCAACGGCGGGCAATAATGATTCATGGATGGCATGAAGAAACTTTTGTTGCGTTATTAGAAGCGGGAAAATTATTACAAGAATTAGAGCCACAAAATATCGAAGGTATTGAAACTTTATTTTTAAGAGCGAGTCATTTTAGTCGTCGCGCAGAACCTTTTTATTATTTGGCGTATTTTCATCGTTTAAGGCAGAATTTTCACAAAGCTTATTTTTATGCTGAATATGGATTAACGATTACTACGCCGCCGCCAGATGCCTTATTTTTAGAACACAGTTGTTATCGATGGCGATTATTGGATGAATATTCAGTGGCTGCGTATTGGGCTGGGTATCATCAGCAATTTCGTGAAGCGATTTTAAAATTATTAACAATTCCAGATATTCCCGAAGCCGATAAACAACGAATTATGGACAATCAACAATTCTTTTAAAACGCTGATTAAATTCTAGGATTAGCGGTAAATTCGGGTACGAAATTGGTTTTGTTATTGTAAAATTCCAAATGGGTGAGTTTAGGTAACTCATTGATAAAATAAGGAATTTCGGTTAATTTATTATTTTCTAAATGTAATTTAGTTAAATTTTTTAAATTACTAATAAATTCGGGAATTTCAGTTAGTTGATTGTCGTTTAACCATAATTCTTCTAAATTAATTAATTCACCAATACAACCGGGTATTGTTTTTAATTGATTACCCGATAAAGACAATTTAGTGAGTTGGGTTAATTGTCCAATAAATTCAGGAACGTGTTTAATTCGATTTCCCCCCAAACCTAATTCGGTAATATAGGGTAATTCTGCAATAAATTCTGGAATCTGTTTTAATCGATTGCTGCTTAACCATAATTCAGTTAAATGAGTCAATTTTTTAAAACTATTCGGTAATTGGGTTAATCGATTGCTAGATAAGGATAATTTTTTTAAAGACATTAGTTCATTGATTGATTCAGGTAAATCACTAAATTGATTGCCTGCTAAACTTAATTCTTCTAATTGACTTAATTGTCCAATTGTATAAGGTAAATTTTGCAATTGATTATTTGATAAAGAGAGTTTATTTAATTTAGACAATAAACCGATTTGTTCAGGAATAATTCTTAATTGATTTCCACCTAAACCTAATTCGCGCAATTGTTGTAATTTGATTAACGAATGTGGCAGATGTTCAATTTGATTATTAAATAAAGATAACCGAGTCAGTTGGGTTAATTCACCAATAAATTCTGGCAAATTCACTAAATTATTACCCGATAATCCTAATTCAGTGAGTTCAGTTAAATATTGAATAACTTCTGGAAATTCACTTAATTGATTATTAAATAAAGAGAGTTTTTTTAACTGCTTAAAGTGTTTGAAAAAATTCGGTAATTCACTTAATTCATTAAAAGCTAATAATAATATATTGAGATTGGATAAATTACCTATACAATCAGGTAATTCGTATAAATGTACAAAACTTAAATCTAATTCTCTAAGTTGAGTGAGTTGCCCTAAAGAATCCGGAATTTCAATTAATTGGGTATGATTTAAAGATAATTTGGTTAAATGCGGCAGGCAATATAAATATTCGGGTAATTCCGTAATCGGTAAATCCGAAAATTCTAAAGTTTCTAAGGCTAATAATTCAGCTTTATCGCGCGGAAAAGTTTTTTTCGGTAAATAATGCAGATTTGCCCATTTAATTAATTCCTCTAATTCTAATGGATAATTAATTGCAGGCATCGAAGACAGAGTTTTTTTAAAAAAACTAAACTTCATATTTCATTAAATACAATAGCTATTCATAATTTAATCGAGAAATAAGGCAGTTTTAGATAAATAATCATGCCAAGCATAGCCTTTTTTATCAATTATAATCCACATAAATCCCAATCCCATACATCCCCAAGACAATAATGCTGCGGTAAAACGAATCAAAGCTTGTCGCCAATTTAATGGATTTTGATCTAAAGTTTTGACCGTTATTTTCCAACTGCGTAACCCTAGGGTTTGACCACCATGCGTCCAAAACCATCCGTAAAATATAAAACTTATAACTAATAAATACAGTGGATAAAACCATTGTTCAGCACGAAAAGCTATACCGTGATTGAAAGGCAAAATGATTGCAGTGGCGATAAACCATATGGCCAGCAATAGACAACTGTCGTAAAAAATTGCTGCAAGCCGTCTAAAGAAAGACGGAGTGGCACAACGATTTGCCACTCCTGAAGGTAAAGATGATGTAATCAAAAGCGTTTACAATTTAAATAAAGCCAATTTTTGACCATAATATAAACAGATAACAATTAAACCACCTAACATCAATGCTGAAAAAACAGCTGGTGGTTTAATAAACATTAATAAAAAAAAGTCAGAAATAAATAAGCTAGCTAATAATGGCTGATCAATTAATGCACTAATAAATTTCTTAAACATGGAGTCCCCCATTGAATTTTATTTTTAATCTAAAGTGAGCGGAAGTGAGCTTTTTCTATCCTATAACTTTGGTTAATCAAAATAATAAACCATAAGCTTTTTAATTATCGTAAAGAATGATGAACGCACTAGAAACGATTTTACTATAATTAATTGGTGAATGCCAAAATCCACTCAAAATCCACTACTCTAACTGTTGTTAAAGCAACAATTAACGTTCAGTAGCACGAATTAAATCGGCTAAATAAGTGATTTTTTCTGAAGTTAATTGTGACCATTCAAATCGCCATTGCCAATTACCCTCTATAGTTCCGGGAATATTCATCCGCGCTGAAGAATCCAAACCCAATAAATCTTGCAAAGGAATAATCGCTAAGTTTGACACTGAAGCCATCGCGGATTCAATCAACATCTGCGGCATTGGCGCGTGAGAGCGATGTAATAATTGATATATTTTCGCTCTGTCATGATCTGATAAACTATTATACCAACCCATAGTGGTATCGTTGTCGTGAGTTCCGGTATAAACCACACTGTTAGTAGAATAATGAGCGGGTAAATAAGGATTATCTGCACCTTCACTAAAGGCAAATTGTAAAATTTTCATGCCCGGAAGCTGAAATTGTTGACGTAATTGTTCAACTTCAGCAGTAATAATGCCTAAATCTTCGGCGATTAATGGCATCGTTCCAAAAGCATTTTGTAACGCTTGTAACAATTTTTGTCCGGGAGCGATTTTCCATTGTCCATTGATTGCAGTGGCTTCGTGTGCTGGAATTTCCCACGCTGCTTGTAAACCGCGAAAATGATCAATCCGCAAAATATCAAATAAATCCAATTGGGTACGCAAGCGTTGAATCCACCAATCAAAACCGCTTTGTTCTAAATATGCCCAATCGTAATGCGGATTTCCCCAGCGTTGACCATATTGCGAAAAATAATCTGGCGGTACACCCGCAACCACTGACATTTCGCCATTCGATTCTAATTTAAAAACGTGCCGATTCGCCCACACGTCAGCACTGTCATACGATACGAATAACGGCATATCGCCAAACAATAAAATGTCATGTTGTTGAGCAAATTGTTTCAGTTGATGCCATTGTTGAAAAAATAAATATTGTCCAAACTGAATCGCTTGAATGTCGAAACTTAGACGTTGTTTAGCTTCAGCAATCGCTTGAGGTTCGCGTTGTTTTAAAGCTTCGGGCCACAGATTCCAACCTTGTTGTTGAAATTCCCGACGTAAAGCCATAAACAAAGCAAAATCCTCCAACCAATAAACTTGTTGTTGACAAAATTGGCTAAATTGTTGCTGTTGTTCAGTGCTGGCTTTAACACTAAATTGTTGAAAAGCTTGAAAGATTAATTGATCTTTATTTAGCTTTGGAAAATGATCTAAGCTAGATAAGGGCGGTAGCCACGCTTGATCCACCAAAGGTTGTAAATCAATTAATGCCGTGTTACCTGCATGAGCAGAAAGGCATTGGTAAGGTGAACCGTCAAAATGTGGCTGACCTAAAGGTAAAGTTTGCCACACTCGAATGCCGGCACGATGTAAATAATGAACAAATTGGTAAGCGTCCTGTCCTAGATCTCCATTTGCTAATGAGCCAGGTAACGACGTAATATGCAATAGTATTCCTGCTCGTCGCTGATCTAAAAGTGTTATCACGCGGTAGTTCTCCAAAATAATGAGGATAAAAATAAAAATAAAATAAAACGAATTGAGTTTAGGTTTAACAATAAACCTGAGATAAAAATTAATTAGATAATAAGAGAGATAAAATTGGCAAATAGTTTCAATAAGATTAAATTTTATCTTAGGAATTTCAATTCAAACCATCAAACTTGTTTTAATTAGAAATCAATCAATTAAAAATAAGACTTCCCCCTTTATAAAGGGGGATTATATTACTTTCTTAGTATTTTCACGTTAATACAAGTTTATTTAATAATAATACTAAACCTTCCTTATTTTATAAATAGGGAAGGTTTAATTAGGTTAATTTAATGAAAGGGCATATCGAGTTTTATCGATAATGCAGATTGAGAAAATACGTCAATTCAGATTACCTGTACGCATAGTGCCACCCATTGCAGGTAATCCCGAACCTTGGGTAAAGGTAATGGCTAAATAAGCCGGCGGCGCGCTGCCTAGCAGATAGTACAAGTTGGCTAAATTTAAACGAAATTGTTTTTCAAAATCGCTAACGGCTTCGCTGGGATTATAATCGCCAAACCACCAAAACCAATCTGAACCTTCACAAACGGCGAGTTGTAATTCAGCCATTTTTAATTGTTTAGGACTTAAACGTCCGTTCGCAACGGCTTTATCAAAACACCATTTTACATCACCTAACATATCCCATCCGCGATTTTTATCTCTATCGCCAATCCAGGTTGAGAAAGTGCCATAAACCCAACTGCCAGCGACTAATTTGGGTAAGGGTTTAATTTCTGCTTTGTTATTTAAACATTCAGAAAAGGTAGTTAATTGAATGTAAGGATGTTCTGATAATCGTTTATATAACGCACTGAGAAAATAATAGCCGTTAGCTGGAAAATATTCCCAAGCATTTTCCCCATCCATGATAATAGAAACAATTTTATTTTCACCTTGAGCCGCCACTCCCTCCAGATGACCGATCAAATTGGTGACCGCATCATCGGCGTGCCATTTAGAATATTCAAAACCGATCAAATCAGACAAGCCATCATCGCGGAAAAAACACGCTAAATCAGTGCCTTGAACTTGAAAAGGATGATGAACATCGTATGTTGATAATCCCGAACAATTTAAACTATTGCGTAAAACATTACCGCCACTGGCTGTCCAATGAAATCCAGCTTCGCTGAGTATTTCCAAGGTGCGTTTACTAATACTTCCTTCAGAAGGCCAACAGCCTTTTGGCGCAAAGCCAAAAAAGCGCTCAAAAGTTTCAATCCCTTGATGAAGATGCCAACGAACGCGCTTTTCTCCACCCGGGTAGTGTTCCAATTCAGGCAAAGGCGCATTAGGCATAGCTTCATGCGCAGTTTTAATATCCAACATTAGGGGCATAATCGGATGCGCGTAAGGCGTAACCGATAATTCCAATCGACCTTTACGAACCAGAGCTTTATAGCGATTAATCAAATTACAAAGCGTATCGCCGATCACTTCGACTAATTCAATTCGGTCATGTAAAGTGTAATCTGAACTTTTAGCGATCAAACGTTTGACGCGAGCATCAGTCAGTTTGACTGTTTCGCCCATCCAAGCGAGGTGATACCAAACTAAAATATCAATAATGAATTGAGAATTGACATAGCTAATTCCATCGTGATGATTTTTTAACCATTCTGCCATTTCAATGAGTTTTTGAAAGGCGGAATAGCGCAAAATTTGCCGTTCACGATTCGCTCGCATACAGTCGCGGATTAATTTTAATCGCGCTTCAGAATCCGCAGGAATCGTAGGGCTGACTAAAGCGGCTAATAAATGGTCACGAATGGCAATGCGATCATGTAAATAGTCTTTAACTTGATGGGTATAGTCTTCGATTTGTTCAAGCAAAATAGGGGCGAAATTCACCACCGCTTTAGCTTCTGGGACAGCTTCTAAATGAGCGACCATATCCACATAATCTTTAATGACATGTAAATAAGTCCAAGGTAATTGATATTCGCCAGTTTGCAAATTGCGATATTCAGGTTGGTGCATATGCCAACACAACACTAATTTCAAGGGATTACCGGGTTGCATACAATCGTCCTTGTCCTAGCATTTCTACAGTGACTAACGTAACCCCACCGGGACTGACGTGGAAACGTCTTTCATCATCAGCGCGATTTTCACCAATCACAGTTCCCTCAGGAATATGACAACCTTTTTCAATAATCGCTTTACTAATTCGACAATGACGACCAATATTCACTTCGGGTAACAATAACGAATCTTTAATTACACTGTAAGAATTGACCCGTACATTGGAAAACAATAATGAATGAGTGACGGTCGCTCCTGAAATCACGCAGCCACCAGAGACCATAGAATCTACTGCTGTTCCACGTCGATCGTCATCGTTGAAAACAAATTTTGCCGGAGGATTTTGTTCTTGATAAGTCCAAATAGGCCAACTGCTATCATATAAATTCAAATCTGGTTTGACTCCAATCAGCTCCATGTTAGCTGCCCAATAAGCATCTAAAGTTCCTACATCGCGCCAATAGCTTTGTTGCCCACTTTGCAAATCTAGGAATGGATAAGCGTTGACTTTATGAGTATGAATTACCGAGGGGATAATATCTTTACCAAAATCATGACTTGAATTCGGATCATCAGCATCTTTGATTAGTCTATCGAATAAAAAGCTTGCATTAAATACATAAATTCCCATTGATGCTAAAGCGGTATTGGTTCGCCCAGGCATTACCGGAGGATTTTTAGGTTTTTCTACGAAAGCGCGTACTTGGCGACGATCATCAACATCCATGACCCCGAAGGCGGTGGCTTCTTCTAAGGACACTTCGATACAACCAATAGTTAAATCAGCACCTTGCGCATAATGATCTGCTAACATTGCACCATAATCCATTTTGTAGATATGATCACCGGCTAATACCAAAATATACTCTGGACGACGGCTGCGTAATATGTCCATATTTTGGTAAATCGCATCGGCAGTCCCTTGATACCAAGAATTTTCATCAATGCGTTGTTGAGCAGGCATCAAATCGACATACTCACCGAATTCACCGCGCAAAAAGCCCCAGCCTTTCTGAATATGTCGAATCAAGGAATCGGATTTGTACTGAGTTAATACACCGATCTTACGAATGCCGGAGTTCATACAATTGGAGAGTGGAAAATCAATAATTCTGAATTTGCCACCAAAAGGTACAGCCGGTTTCGTCCGCCTATCAGTCATGTTCATCAGTCGTGAACCTCGACCGCCGGCGAGAATCAGCGCAATCGTATTACGGGTTAAATGACTTACAAAACGCTCTTGGTGAAGATTATCGGATTTTGACATTTTCATCCTCTCTATGAAATTAATTATGGGTTATTTTAAGGGATATTTTAACGATTAAGATTATCTATCATGATGAATTTCATAGAAAAAATATCTATGATTTGCTAAATATTTAAAATGATGAATAATGATTCATCGCCATGATGATTTTTTACAGCCCAATGATTTAAACGGTTGGTAAATTTTGTTATTGTGACAATTATAGAGAGATTAGTATAACATTCTCAACAGTATCATTTTTGTTTAATTGAATGAAACTAGCGATTCAAAGTGTACTCAAAACGCTTAAAAACTCAAATGACCCTTTAAAAAATGAAAAATTTTAAATAGCTTTTTTAAATCGATTTTAGTCTGTGTTCTATAAGCTACAATTAGCACTCAAAAGCATATGACATGATTTGTCAGAGTTGACCATTTTACTATACCGAGGCTTTATCCAGTGAACAAACAATCTAAAAAAAATATATTACACACTGAAGATTTATTAAAAATTACTCAAGCACGCCATCACGATCCATTTGGCATTTTAGGAAGACATCAGAGCAGTGATAAAACCCGTGTTACCCTTTATTTACCACATGTAGAATCGGTTAAATTAGTAGAACCCAATATTGAATTCCAAAGAATCCCTGAAACCGATTTTTTTCAAACCTATCTTTCTGCATCACGGTTGCCATTACATTATCAATTAGAAGGTATTGATAAAAAAGGTCAAGCATTTCGTTGTTACGATCCATATGATTTCGCGCCGCAATTGCCTAGTTTTGATCAACATTTATTTGGTGAAGGAAAACATTGGCATATTTATCAAAAATTGGGCGCGCATTTAATCACAGTCGATAAAATTTCTGGGGTACTATTTTGTGTTTGGGCACCCAATGCACAGCGAGTGAGTGTAGTTGGAGATTTTAATTATTGGGATGGACGTTGTCATTCGATGCGTAATTTGGGTGGCAGTGGCATTTGGGAAATTTTTATCCCTGAACTCACTATCGGACATTTATATAAATTTGAAATTCTGAATCGACAAACTTCAGAAGTTTTGATTAAAACCGATCCTTACGCTCAAGCTTTTGAATTTAGACCGCAAACTGCGTCGGTGATACAGTCTAAACAGAATTATATTTGGCAGGATACTCAGTGGATGGATGCCCGCGCTCAATTTGATTGGCAGCATCAGCCGATGTCGATTTATGAAATACACCTCGGTTCATGGCGACGCGATGTCAGTGGGAATTTCTTAAATTATCGTGAATTAGCTGTTGAATTAGTGAGTTATGTTAAGGAATTAGGCTTTACTCACATCGAATTATTACCGATTACCGAACATCCATTCGATGCGTCTTGGGGTTATCAAACTACCGGTTATTTCGCGCCCACCAGCCGTTATGGTACGCCAGATGAGTTTCGCTATTTTGTTGATTATTGTCATCAGCATCATATTGGCGTGATTTTAGATTGGGTGCCGGCGCATTTTCCTAAAGATGCTTTTGCTTTAGCTCGATTTGACGGTAGTTCATTATATGAACATGAAGATCCGCGTAAAGGTGAGCATCGAGATTGGGGAACTTTAATCTATAACTATGGTCGTAATGAGATTAAAAACTTTTTATTATCCAGCGCGATTTTTTGGTTAGAAGAATATCACTTAGACGGTTTGCGTGTTGATGCAGTCGCTTCGATGTTGTATTTAGATTATTCACGTTCAGAAAACGATTGGATTCCAAACCAATATGGCGGTAATGAAAATTTAGAGGCGATTCATTTTCTGCGCGATTTAAATTCAGTAACCCATGATCAACACCCTGGAACAGTGATTATTGCAGAGGAATCCACTTCTTGGCCGCAAGTGACTCGCCCGACTTGGACAGGAGGGTTAGGCTTTTCAATGAAATGGAATATGGGCTGGATGCACGATATGTTGTCATATATGAGTCGTGATCCGATTCATCGCCAGCACCATCATCATCAATTAACTTTTGGCATGTTATATGCTTTTAGCGAAAATTTTGTATTACCTTTTTCTCATGATGAAGTGGTGCATGGTAAAGGATCAATGTTACAAAAAATGCCCGGTGATGAATGGCAGAAATTCGCCAATTTACGCTTGTTATATAGTTTTATGTTTACCTATCCGGGTAAAAAATTATTATTTATGGGGTGTGAATTTGCGCAAAGTACGGAATGGAATTTTAATCGCGCTTTAGATTGGTATGTTTTGGAATATCCCCAACATCAAGGGATTCGTAATTTAATTAAAGATTTAAATAAATTATATACGATTCATTCGGCATTATTTAAACATGATTTTGAACATCAAGGTTTTGAATGGATTGATTGTCATGATGTACAACAATCGGTTATTAGTTATCGTCGTAAAAGCGCGACTGAAGATTTAATTATTGTATTAAATTTCACGCCTATTCCTAGAGAATTTTATCGTGTAGGCGTGCCTTTTGAGGGCAGTTATACCGAAATTTTTAATTCTGATTCGGTGTATTATGGTGGCAGTAATGTCGGTAATTCGATTGCATTATCTGAACCCGAACCTTGGATGAATCAACCGCATTCAATTAATTTAACTTTACCGCCTTTAGCGGCAATTGTATTAAAACGGTAATTTCATTTTAGCGTAGATATTTATGTCTACGCTTAACAAAATAACTTATTCGAGAAATATTATGAGGAAAATTTTATTTGTAAGTAGCGAAGCTCATCCTTTTATTAAAACCGGAGGATTAGCTGATGTTGCTGGTAGTTTACCTAAAGCATTAGCCGAATTATCTCAAGAAGTTCGTTTACTTATTCCCAATTATCGCAGTTTACAATTGACCAATGAAGTTCGTTATGTCACCACAATTCGAGTCGATAATCGGGATGTTAATATTTTAGAAACGAATTTACCGAATAGTAATGTCATTGTTTGGCTAATTGATTATGTGCCTTTTTTTGGATTATCGGGAAATCCTTATAGCGATGATCGAGGTCAAGCTTGGAATAATAATGCAGAACGATTTGCTTTATTTTGTCGAGTTGCTGTCGAAATTGTAATGAATAGAGCGCGTTTACATTGGAAAGCAGATATTGTTCATAGTAATGATTGGCAAACCGGTTTAATTTCAGCATTATTACGTTTAGAAAAAAATAGACCAGCAACAGTATTTACGATTCACAATTTGGCTTATCAAGGTTTATTTCCGAGTCATCATTATTATTCATTAAATCTTCCCGGACAATTATGGCATCCAGAAGGATTAGAATTTCATGGGATGTTATCTTTTATTAAAGGCGGATTAGTTTATTCTGATCGAATTAATACCGTAAGTTCAACATATGCTTTAGAAATTCAAACTCCGGAATTCGGTTATGGTTTAGAAGGATTATTGCGTTATCGACAAGATGATTTAAGCGGTATTTTAAATGGAATTGATACGGAACAATGGAATCCACAAACTGATCCTTTTATTGCGCAACATTATAATATTCAACATTTGTCTGAAAAAATTATCAATAAACGTGAATTACAACAACGTTTGCATTTGCCGTCTAATGATCATGCCATTGTATTTGGTTTAATTAGTCGTTTAGTCGAACAAAAAGGCATTGATTTAATTTTAGATTGTTTACCTGATATGATGCAAATGCAAATTCCGATTCAGTTTGCTTTATTGGGAAGTGGTGATCCGCATTTTGAACATCGATTAAGAAATTTTGCACATTTATATCCGCAAAAATTATCGGTGACTTTAGGATATAACGAAGCCTTAGCGCATTTAATTGAAGCCGGTGCTGATATTTTCTTAATGCCTTCACGATTTGAGCCTTGTGGTTTAAATCAATTATACAGTCAACGTTATGGCACAATTCCAATTGTTAGACAAACTGGTGGCTTGACCGATTCGGTAATTGATGCCTTACCTGATACTTTGGATAATGATACGGCTAGCGGAATTGCTTTTCATCAATCCAGTTCAGGCGCATTAATTGAAGCGATTAAACGCGCATTAATTTTATATCAACATAAAGAAACTTGGCAGGACTTACAACGCAATTGTATGAGTAAAGATTTTTCTTGGAGAAACAGTGCATTACATTATTTAAGTTTATACGATTCTATTTAATCAATTAAATTTAACTTTATAAAATTATTGTCAATAAATTACACAAATGAATACTAAAGTTTTAGGTAAAATTTTGATGGGAATAAGCTGTAGTTTAATTGCTACATTAGCGATTGGAATGATAGCTTTACATCGCGGAGAAACGATTAATAGTTTTTGGTTTATTATTGCCGCTATTTGTATTTATACTTTAGGTTATCGTTTTTATAGTGCATTTATTGCCACTAAAGTTTTATTATTAGATGAAAATAGAGCGACCCCAGCTGAACGTTTTGAAGATGGGCGAGATTTTGTGCCTACGCATAAATGGGTTGTATTTGGACATCATTTTGCTGCGATTGCTGGACCGGGACCATTAATAGGCCCGACATTAGCTGCTCAATTTGGCTATTTGCCCGGAACTTTATGGATTTTAATTGGTTCTGTATTAGGCGGTTGTGTTCAAGATTTTATTATTTTATTTTGTTCAGTTCGTCGAAATGGGCGGTCTTTAGGACAAATGGCAAAAGATGAATTAGGCATGATTGGAGGTACAGCAGCATTAATTGCAGTGATGATGATTATGATTATTTTAATTGCTGTTTTAGGTTTAGTTGTGGTTAATGCAATGAAACACAGTCCTTGGGCGACTTCAACGGTCGCAGCGACTATTCCAATTGCGATTATTGTTGGCATTTATATGCGTCATTTACGTCCTGGACGGGTATTAGAAGCTTCAATTTTAGGCGTTATTTTATTAATTTTTGCGGTTATTGGTGGGGGATGGATTGATGATTCAATAGCGATACGAAATTATTTTCATTATGAAGCTCCTGAATTAGCATTAATGATTATTGCATATGGATTTGCAGCGGCAGTATTACCGGTTTGGTTATTATTAGCACCGCGAGATTATTTATCTACTTTTATGAAATTAGGCACAATTGTAGCTTTAGCGATTGTGATTTTAATTTTACATCCTGAAGTCAAAATGCCAGCATTAACTCAATTTATTGAGGGCAATGGACCTATTTTTGGCGGTAAATTATTTCCATTTGTTTTTATTACGATTGCTTGTGGTGCTATTTCAGGATTTCATGCGTTAATTTCTTCAGGCACAACGCCGAAATTATTAACCAATGAAAGGGACATTCGTTTTATTGGATATGGCGGAATGATGATGGAATCTTTTGTAGCAATGATGGCAATGATTGCCGCCAGCGTATTAGAACCCGGAATTTATTTTGCGATTAATAGTCCAGCTGGAATAGTAGGTAATGAAGCCGCTGTCGCAATTAGTAAAATTAATAGTTGGGGATTTCCGGTGACATTAATCCAAATGCAAGAATTAGCGCGTGAAATGGGAGAAGAAAGTTTATTCGCTCGTACCGGCGGCGCGCCTTCTTTAGCCGTAGGAATGGCGAGTTTATTTGCTCAGGCATTAGGTTCACATTTATTATCTTTATGGTATCACTTTGTGATTATGTTTGAAGCATTATTTATTTTAACGACTTTAGACGCAGGCACTCGTGTAGCGCGTTTTATGTTACAAGAAATTTTAGGACATTTTATTCCGGCATTAGGAAAAACCGATTGGTATCCAGCGGTATTATTTAGTTCAACAATTGTGGTTTGCGCTTGGGGATATTTTTTATATACCGGCACTTTAGACCCACAAGGAGGAATTAATAGTTTATGGCCGCTATTTGGCATTGCGAATCAAATGTTAGCAACCATTGCATTAGTTGTTGCGACCACTATTTTAATGAAAAGTCAGAAAGTAAAATTTATTTGGATTACGCTTATGCCTTTATTATGGCTAATTACGATTACCACAACGGCAGCGATTGAAAAATTATTTAGTCAAGAATTAAGAGTCGGTTTTTTAGCTCATGCGCAAGATTTAACCATGCAATTAGAAATGGGAACATTAGCCGCTGAAAAAATGGCTATTGCTCCACAATTAATTTTTAATGATTATTTAGATGCTATTTTGACAGGATTATTTTTATTATTAACTTGGACAATTATTGCCGATATGATAAAAACCGGCTATCGAATTTTAACCGGTAAATCGTATTTACCTTCTAGTGAATCTCCCGCAATTCCTAGTCAATTAGTCGAAACTTGGGTGAGAGATTAATGAAATGAAATCGATGAAAATGATCAAAAATAATTGAAACTAAATCGCTATAGTGAATCATCCTTTTGTAAATAAAAAAATAAATGGCAAAAAAATATTTTGGAACTGATGGAATTCGTGGCAAAGTAGGACAAAGCCCAATTACTGCGGATTTTTTTTTAAAATTAGGTTGGGCAATTGGCAACGTTTTTGCCAATGAACATAAAGGCTTTGTGCTGGTTGGTAAAGATACGCGGATTTCAGGATATATGTTTGAATCTGCATTAGAAGCGGGATTATCTGCCGCAGGAATGGATACCCGTTTATTGGGACCAATGCCGACTCCAGCAATTGCTTATTTAACTCGTACTTTACGCGCAAAAGCAGGAATTGTGATTAGTGCTTCGCATAATCCTTATTATGATAATGGGGTTAAATTTTTTTCGGTGGCAGGTAATAAATTAGCCGATGATTTGGAATATCAAATTGAAGCTTATTTAGATTCGCATATGACTACGGTGACTTCAGCGGAATTGGGAAAAGCAAAACGAGTCGATGACGCACCGGGACGATATATTGAATTTTGTAAAGCAACGATTCCTACTAATTTAGATTTTAATGGCTTAAAAATTGTATTAGATTGTGCTAATGGGGCTACTTATCATATTGCCCCGCCAGTATTGAGTGAAATTGGCGCGACGGTACACTGTTTAGGTTGTCAGCCGAATGGATTAAACATCAATGATGGTTGTGGTTCTACTCATCTTCAAGCGTTAATCAATACTGTCAAGGATCAGCAAGCGGATTTAGGTATTGCTTTTGATGGGGATGGTGATCGAGTGATGATGGTCGATCATTGTGGTGAAATTGTTGATGGGGATGAATTGCTGTATATCATTGCGGCTTCTCGTTTAAAACACCAAGGTTTACGCGCCCCCGTTGTAGGTACGTTGATGTCCAATTTAGGACTAGAACAAGCTTTAGCATCGTTGCAAATTCCTTTCATACGGGCTAAAGTCGGCGACCGTTATGTTAGAGCGCAATTACAACAGCATCGAGGGATTTTGGGTGGCGAAAATTCTGGACATATTATTTGTTTAGATCGAACGACTACCGGTGATGGTATTGTTTCAGCATTGCAAGTCTTAGAATCGATGCGCGATAGTGGTCAAAGTTTACATCAACTCAAAAGGGCGATGTGTAAATATCCTCAAGTCTTAGTGAATGTTATCGCGGATCGTAAAATCGATTTAAATCATCCGATAAT
>JBEEJU010000137.1:0-6996 GCA_041169045.1 Pseudomonadota bacterium | reverse complement strand
GCAATCATTTGAACAGTATTTTCAATTTAAAAGCGATAAAATTCAGATTCAACCTTATTTAAGTCAAAGCATTGAATTTGTACAACACAATTTGGTAGTTGATGATTCCTTTTTAGAAACGCAATGGATTATTTGTCGAAATGTATTAATTTATTTTGGAATTAATTTACAACAACGAGTGCTTGATGTATTCAGCCGCAGTTTAGCTAGAGGAGGATATTTGTTATTAGGACGCTCTGAAAGTGTATTAGATTCACATCAGCATTTATTGCATAGAGAAACTTTTGAGCATGATATTCAATTATATCGCAAAGTCATTTGGACAGATCGTGTATAAATTAGTAGTGATTGGCTCTTCAGCCGGCGGTATTCCGCTCTTACAAAATATTTTAATGGCATTACCAAAAAGTTATCCATTACCAATAGTGATTGTGTCGCATTTACCTTCCACTTCTTTCAGTCATTTAGCACAATTATTAAGTCGTCATTGTTTATTACCGGTGAATACGGTATTTGATAAAGCCGAGATTATTCCCGGGCAGGTATTTATCGCGCCTTCGGGTTATCATTTATTAATTGAAACCCAAACTCAATTCGCATTATCTATTGATCCGCCGGTACAATCGGTGCGTCCTAGTATCGATGTTTTATTTCAAAGTGCCGCTGAAGTTTTTGAAAAACAATTAATTGCCGTGATTTTAAGTGGCGCGAATCGTGATGGTGTACAAGGAATAGCGACGGTTAAAGCGTTAGGCGGATTAACCATTGTGCTTGATCCTAAATTCGCTGAATTTAATATTATGCCTAAGGCAGTGATTCAAGCGACAGAAGTGGAATATATTGTGAATTTGGAAGAAATTATTGCTTTATTACAAGCAGTAAAAGAGTAATAATAAATTAGTTCAATTTAGCATAAATTGTTTAATTTAATAAAATATCCAAAGACGGCTTTTTGACTGAGAATAAAGTTAATGCAGCTTGATAATCCGCGTATGCTTTAAATAAAGTAGTTGTGGTTTCGGCAATCATTAATTTTGCATCGCCATTCGCTATTTCGCGTAAATTAACAAATAATAAAGTGCTATCCCCCAATTCAAAACGAGTACGTTCACCCTCTTCTAATTGTTGCGCCGCTTGTTGTTGTTTTTGACTCAAAAGCAAACGTTTTTGTACTGCTGTTAAAGCCGATAATACATCTTTTATTTCTGCTTCAATACGGTTTTCTTGCAATTGTTGTTCCCATAATAAACGTTTTAAATTAGCAGTCGCCACTTGAATTCGACCGGAGGCAATTCGTCTTTGTAAAGGAACATCCAGATTCAAACCTACATAAAGTTCATTTCGATTAGGTTTATCTTTTTTATTGGAATTATCGCCAATATCTTGCGCCGTAGATACGGATAAATCAATTCCTGGAGCAATTTGATTATTTTGTAATTCTAATTCCGCTTGAGTTTGCTCAATTTGTAACGCTAAACGTTTGAGTTCGGGACGTTCTTGTTTAGCAAATTTTACCGCTGAAGAATAAGGCAAAATTTGATAACGTGCGGTTGAAGCTAACTCAATTGGCAATTGCGCTTGAGAGGGTAATTGGGGTTGACCTTGAGAATTACGCCAGTATAACGACAGTTGAATCGCGGCTTGTTCCAAAAAACGTTGCGCTGCCACCCATCGTTCTCGCCGTTCGATAATAGCTCGCTGATTATCCACGATTTCAATTTTTGCAATTTCGCCGGCGGTGGCTCGTTGACGAACCGCCGCATCTCTCTGTTCAGCAATGCTGAGTAATTGTTCAGCAATTTTCAAACGCTGTCCGGCTAATACCCAATCCCAATAACGATAGGCAGTTTGTCGTTGTACATCGAGTAACATTTGATCATAGTCGTGGCGTGCTATGTTTTGTCCGAATTCAGCCTGTTTCAAACTGGTACGTCGTCGATCGGTTTCCCGATTTCGCCACAAAGGAATATTCACCCCTACGCGAAATTCCCCCTCTGAAGCTGTTAAATTTTTACCATCATAAAGGGGATAATCTCCCGATCCTCGTCGCCAGCCGCCGAAAAAAGTCGCTCCGCCTAAAGTGGTGGGCTGCTCCACGCTGACCTCATTATTCTGATTTTCATAAACTCCGGAAACCGACCAGCGATTTTGAGATTTTAATACGGTATCAAAAGCCCCTTCGGCACTGACATATTCTCCCTGAGCCGCTTTAATCCGTTGTTCACTTGCCATCAAGGTTGGAAAAGCTTGTACCGCTGAATTAACTACCGTTTCTAAGGTTAAAATCGGCAGTTCTTGAGCCAAAACCGGCTGAATAAAATGAAATAATAAATTTATCAGCAACAATTGTTTAGTATTTTTCATCAGCTTTATCCTCATCTTTTTTCTTATCAGCTTCATAATCATTGTTTTTCGCTTTATCAGGTTTGTCCAATGAATGTTCAGGTAAGACTAAAGGGGGAAAATTATTAAAAATACGCCATAGTTCATAACCCAAAGTGACTCGCCCTAACAATACCCAACCATTCGTGCGTACACCTTGACGTAAAAAGCGTTCTGAGGGCCAAGGCAAATCTTTGGGATCAGGCGTGATTAACAAGCGAAAATGTCCCTTACCATCATCGGTTGAATCGATTAAACTCACTTTACCGCCGAATGATCCCATCGAAAATTCTGGCCATCCACCAAATTGAATGGATGGGTATCCTTCAAACTGTAACCGAACCGAACTTCCGGTAATCACTAGCGGTAGATCATTGCCATCTACCCATAATTCAACGGCTCTTTGTTCAGTGTGCGGAATTAAAATTGCGATCGCTTGTCCACCTTTGAGTAATTCAGCATTTGGATTGGCTAATAAACGTAAAATCGTTCCCTCGCGCGGCGCAGAAACAGTAAGATTCTTTTGTTTAGCCATTTTTGATTGCAATTTTAATAAATCGGCTTTGACATAATTTTGATCTTCAATTGCTTTATTTAATTCTGCACGCGCTTTTTGAATTGAAGCAAAAGTATCTGCGCTGAGTTTAGCGAAATCAGCTTCTAATGCAGCCACTTCGCTGATAGCTGATTGCAAACCCGCTTGAGAACGGATTAATTCTGCCTCACGTTGAGTCATTTCGAGTTGAGTCAATTCCAAAGTTCTATCAGATGATAAGCCTTTACTTTGTAATTGTTTGTGACGGATTAGGTTAAGTGTAGCCGTTTTGACCGCCGCCTCACTGGCTAATAAAGTTTGACGTGCCGCTTGTTCGCGTTGTTTTGCCATTGCAATTCGAGATTGCGCTGCGGATAAAGCTTGCGGACGCGCCAATTCGCTCATCCGTAACTGCTCACGAAAAGTTGCTACTCGGCTATTTACCGCTTGTTGTCGTTCTAACAAAGCGAGTTGTTCGCTTTGCAATCTTTCCAATATTAAAGGATCGTTATCAAACAACTGCGCAATGATTTGCCCTTTCTTGACTACAGTTCCTTCTTTAACTAGCCATTGCGCAATCCGTCCCTCAACAGGTGCGCTAATCGCCTGTTGCCGTTCTGCGGGTAAATAAGCAATCACACGCCCTACGCCGCGAATATTTTGCTGCCAAGGTGTCATTGCTAAAAACACGATTAACAATAACAATAACCATAATAAAGAACGAGCAATACGTCCGGCTAACGGTGCAGTAACCGCTTCAGGTAACTGAGATAATTTTGATTCAGAAAAATAGGGGTTGTCTGAATTGAATGGTGAAGGGTGCATAATTTACATTTAACTTGCAATCAATATGCCATTTTTAACGGTAGATTGAGATTGACAACGCGCAATCACTTCCGGATGATGACTAGTGATTAACAATGTCCAAGGTGTTTGTGCGGAAAATAAAAAATCGAGTAAACTCGGCAAAACGCGAGGATCAATTTTATCTAAAGTTGCATCTAACAATAACAAACGTGGCTCAGTCGCAATCGCTCGTGCTAAGGATAAACGTAAACATTGCTCAGTGGTTAAAGGTTTGCCATTGGCAGATAATTGATGATGTAAACCTTGAGTTAAACCCGCAACCGTTTCGCGTAAACCGACTTTTTCCAAACTGTTCCAGATGGATGACAATTCAATTTCTCGATGTAAACGCATATTTTCTAAAATAGAGCCTTCAAAAATTTCTGCATCGCGCACTAAGCAAATGGTATCGCGTAATAAGCGTAAATTTAAATCGCGTAAATCATGATCATTAAAACGAATATAACCGGAAATTGGCAGGCGTAATCCATACAATATATCCAATAAACTCCCTTTATCAATCTCTCCACTTAATACACGTTTTTCACCCGCCGCTAAACGTAAATTCAATCCGTTTAATTCATCGACCTGTGAACTTTTGGGCAATACAACTTGATTGATTTCAACTTGATAAGGTTGATCGATCATTTTGACCCAATGTTCTTGTTCTGTTTCCAAAGGAATTTCTAACAAATGCTCAAGTTTATCGCCACTGACAATTAGAGCATAAATACTGCTTAAAGTTTTACCCAAACGAGTTAAACCGTACATCATATTACTGACGACTAATTCAGCCGCAATTAATTGTCCTAAACTTAATTGCCGTTCTATGACCATCCAGCCGCCCATTCCCAGCAATAAAGTATTAGCTACGGTATGTAAAACTAAACCACTAGTATTTTGTCGCGCTAAAATTGAAAAATGTTTAGCACAAGCATTTAAATAATGCTGGGCAATTTGTTCGGTTTTTTGATTCAAAAAAGTTTGCGTGCTGGTGGATTTACTAATAATTTGATTATCGGCGATATTTTCTAACCAAGCTAACACTTCATATTTAGCTTTCGATTGTGCAATTGCGGTTTTGATACCATTTTTGCCTAAACCAAATAAAATAATACTGACACTGATTAATAAAAATAAATCGAATGCAAGTAATAAAGGATGATAAAACGCCAGTAAAATCATTCCGATTACAGTTTGTAAAATATATCCTAGCGTTTCTAATAAAATCGTAGTCGCTGATTTATTTAAATTAACAATTTCTAAAAAACGATTCACTAATTCAGCTAAATCATACCGATCGCTGTTTTCAATATGAGATTTTTGTAATTTAGTCGCGGTTTGTTCAAATATTCTGACAAATAATCGGCGTTGCAATCTATCCATTACATAAAATTGTAAACCAGATAAAGTATTGCTAAATCCAACTAATACTAAAATAATTAATGAGAGTACAATTAAAGGTTGAAATAATGCGCCAAATGCGACCGTATTGACTAAAGTTTGTACTGCAACCGGCATTGCTAACGACATTAGCCCCATTCCTAAGCCATAAACAATCAGCGTGATAATATCTTCGCGCTCTAAAATAATTAGCTGTTTGATTAAATGCCATGAAAAATGTGAATGCGAACTCATATTTTTAGAAAAGTAAATGATTTTTGAAATAGAGTGCAAATTAACTCTTTTTTTATATTCTATCAGAATAAATTTCTACATATGCTTCATCGCGTAAACGATGTAACCATAATTCGGTTTCTTCTTCAATTTTGCGATGACGAATTTCTTCAGCAATTTTATTTTTTTGAAATTCACTACTATCATCTTGTGTTTCACGCGCTAATACCTGAATTAAATGCCAACCAAATTGCGTTTGAATCGGTTCACTAATTTGATTTAATGCCAAATTATTCATGGTTTGTTCAAAAGCGGGGACTAAAGCACCGGGAACGACCCACCCTAAATCTCCGCCTTTCAAAGCAGTCCCTTTATCATCGGAATTCCCCCGAGCTAAAGCAGAAAAATCATCACCTTCTTTTAATCGTTGTTTTAAATTTAATAATTTCTTTTGCGCTTCTTCATCACTGATTAATTCATTAGTTTTTAATAAAATATGACGCACTTTTGTTTTGGTAATACTGTGTTTTTCATTCAGAGCTAATTGTCCTTTGGTTTCAAATAATTTAATGATATGAAATCCACTTGGACTACGAATAGGATCGGAAATATTATTCACCGACATTTGTGTCACAATATCCACAAACAGGGTTGGAATTTCACTTAAATTACGCCAGCCTAAATCGCCGCCTTTTAACGCATTATCATCTTCAGAAACACTCATCGCTAATTGTTTAAAATCTTGTCCTTTACGCAATTTAGCCACAACTTCATTCGCTTCTTCTTTTGCCTTTTCAATCGCTTTCGCTGAAGCTGATTCAGGTAATGAAATTAAAATATGTCCTAAACGATAACTTTGATCTTTATTAGTCAAATTGTTATGCGTTTCTAAATAATGTTTAATTTCATTATCAGTGACTTTAATACGACTACTAATTTCTCTAGCGCGTAATTGATTCACAATCATTTCATTAGAAATGGTTTCTTCAAAATTTTTATAACTGATTCCTTGTTTCTGTAAAGCAACTTTGAATTGTGCTAAATCCATTTTATTATTTCGTGCAATATCGGCAATCGCATTTTGCAAAATTTCATCGCTAATTTGTGCGCCAGAACGTTCGGCTAATTGTTGCTGTAATTTTTGCACAATTAAGCGTTCTAAAACTTGTTTTCGTAAAATAGAAATCGGCGGTAAACTGATTTGATTAGCGGATAATTTTTGGCTAATAGCTGCCACTTCTTGAGTTAATTCACTATTTAAAATCACATCATCTTCTACCACTGCGACAATTTGATCTAACATTTCCGCAGATACGGGCAGGCTATTTAATAAATGAAATAATAAAAAAATACGCAGAATTTTTAATCGCATAAATAAGTTAATAATTTAAGGAGAAGGACGAATATAACCCAAAATATTTCGTTCTAAGAATTCATCGACTTTATCACCAAATCGGCTTAAACCTTTGAGTTCAAATTGCACGAAAATACCAGTTTGTAATTTAGAGTCAACAGTATGACTTAAAGCATTTGAAAAACGACGACCAATTAAGCTAAATCTCCAACAACAATTTTCTTTTTCGATACCAATAAAACTTTCTTTAGTGGCATTAAAA
>JBEEJU010000136.1:0-4240 GCA_041169045.1 Pseudomonadota bacterium | reverse complement strand
AATTTTGGAAAAATTCTCAGAATTTTCCAATTTAATAAAATCTATATCTATAGCGTTTTTAACTCAAGTAAATATATTTTTAATTTAAGAGTATTTTAAAAATTAACTAGTGATATTTTTCAAAAAAATCAGGGTAAATTGAAAATGCTATAATCTTTGCAAATATAGCTATATTTTACTTTGCTTAAATAAGATTCTATATAGATTTTAAAATGAGATTCGGTTACACTTGTAACGACGGTGAGGCTTTAGGGAATATGAGGCGATTTTTAAAATTAATAAACAATCAAATTTTGAATGACTCAATTGAATATCATATTAATAACATTGAGGATAGATTTTACAGTCTATTATTGTACAAATATTTTTTCTTCTGAATGAAATTTAAATTAGTGCAATAATAAAAACACTTAGCAAAAAACAGAGTAATTGTTTTTTAAATTACCCTGTTTTAATGCTAATTAATTTATAAAAATTAATAAGTACAGGTTCGACAGAGTGGATCATTTGGATCGCAGTAACCTGGTAAACATTGAGGACCTTGATAATCAGCAGATGGATTTGAAACACAAAACAAATCTTTTGTTGACGTTGTTTTATCACAAGAGCCGTCTTTTAAGCAATTAGCAGCCGAGCTGGTCGCAAATTGATAAACTTTGATAGTTGAACCTGGCGTTGGATTATAGGAACTGGTTATGGCACATTTTGTACGGATTGGCATTAAAACATGTGTCAACGCGCTCTGATATGTCTTACTATCTGAATAAGCGGTTAAGGCAGAAGAGGAGGCAGTTTTACCGTTTAACACAGGCAATCCGTTTTTCTGTAGTGAAGTTTTAACCACATTTGCCCAAGCTTTCATTTGATTTTTGGTGTAGTCTGCGGTGTAGTCCGTTCCATAATAAAGATCAAATCTTATGTTGCAAGAAGTAGTATTTGCAGCACAGGATGTATCTATAATTTGATTCCATTGTCCAGTAATTTGAGCAGGAGGAACAATGGGAACATACTCGCAGACTTTAGCGACATTAACAGGGTTTTGACCAAAGGTTTGAGTTTGACATTTAATCTTGGCTTTGGAAAGCATGGCAATTCGATAAGTCCATTGACTACCCGAACCATATCGCAACACAAGCGGTGTATTTTTTAGATTAACTGGAATCACACAATCGCTGTTTTCAACGCCACAAGATTGCCATAACGGCGTAACACCGTCGGTGTCAACTTGAGCAGCTACCGGCAAACCTTCGTAACACTTTTTCATGTCGGTTTGTCCTGGTGTGGGGTTAAAGTTGACACCGTCATCAGAACATTTCCAGTTTTCACTTTGTAAGGTATTCCACCATGTACCTTGTCCACCATTTATGGTGCTGCTAGTCAAACCATAATGTACCCATCTTAATTGTTTTGACCAGGTTACTGATTGATCTTGATTTGCTATCGGAATTGATACAATTGTATTATCGGCAAAGCCTGGTGCATTGGTATAGGAACAGGTTTTTCCAGTAACGCCTATCGCCGGATCGCCATTGAAACCGTTACAGGCAATCTTGTCTTTCCCCAACATTGACTGATAAATATAGCCATAATTCGGATGTCCATAACGAACCAAAACTGGCTCATTACCCGGAATGGTACACGTTTCACCTTCTTTAGCGCAGTGAAACCAGTCAATAGCTTGTGCGGAAAACCCAGAACAAAGCAAGAGGCCAGCCAAAGCAGGCCTGATTAAGTGTTTTAATGTATTCATGATAGTTACCTCTTTTTACAATACTGCATTAATGACTACGACTACACGATGGATTTGAACGGATAATCACCGTTTTGCGCCCAGTCATGGTCTTTGATTTTATCAGTTGCCATAATATTCAATTTGGCTGTTTGTGCTTTAATCCAAAGGTCTTGATTATCAAGTACCCAGCCACGAGTGATAAAACCTTGTTGTGTTGCCATGTACTGCAATTGTTCAAACCAGTTGTCATAATATTTCTGGTACAAATGGTAATTCATAAATACTCGCTGTCCTTGAGTAAAGTCAGGATATTGAACAGGGTCGGTTTCAAGAGGTTGATCAACAAAACATAAACAACTTTTCGGGTTAGTTCCTGCATAGGCTCTTTTACGATGTTCTTCGTTACCCGAAATACACAAAATATATTTGTTTTTAAGTGCATCCAGTTCTGGCCAACCATTTGCTTGTGCGCCAGAAACTAAATCATTATAATTTCCCATTAACTCACCAGGTTTATAAAGCGAATTAGCTAATTTAGGCACTCTTTTTATGTATTCATCGAATTTAGCGGGGAAGTCATTATCTGACAAATGACTATTTTTAATGTCAAAATGAATAGTGATAACACGGTCACAGTCTTTGCCTTTTTTAGTCGATCGCCAATCTACGACCTGCTGTAGATAGTGCGTCAATTGTTTATCTTTAGCGTCAGTATAATTACCGCCATGACTAACACTCCAATTCCAACTGTTTTTATCCTGCACAATATCAAATTCGATTCCTGAACATCCGCAATTAAAAGGATTACAGATATTGAAAGTCAACTGTTCGCTAATTGTTTCATTTCTTTCTTCTGAATTATGCGATGCCTTAAATGCAGCTTGATGGTATTTCATGATTTTATCCTCTATGGAAATTTAAGTTAATGTTGTTAGCTTTTTACTATTAAAGAGCGCAGGTATAATATAATTTATCCCCCATGTCAGTGTATCTTCTTACACACTGTGGTCCTTTATAATCACTGGGTGGGTTTCTTACAAACAGCAGGTCTTTGGTTAAAGTCGTCCTATCGCAAGAACCATCTCTTAGACAGTTGGCTTTAGCATTGATGGCAAATTGATACACGGCTAGCGTATCTCCCGGATTAATAAAAGGGTTAAGCATTCCTTCTGATGCTTGCTGGTAATTTTGAAGCGAATTTTCATAGTCACTAGACGGCATGTCGTTGTTTGAAAACAGATTATTTCCCCCTAATACAGTTAGCCCGTTGTTTTTTATTGAAGTTGCAATAGCGTTCCCCCAAGCAGTCTTTTGAACATCGCTAGTTTTTGACGGGAAGTTTGTTCCATGAACATACTTAACATCAATAGATTTCGGACATTCTGCAACTCCCTTTGCACAGGTGAGACTTGCAATTTTATTCCATTGTCCGGTGACTGTTATAGCAGGAACAATAGTGGTGTAATCGCAAGTTTTGACTTCAGAAGTAGGGGATTCATTAAAAACACCGGTTTCACATTTAATTACACCGCGAGCAAGTGTAGTAAGCCGATAAGTCCATATACTGCCCGTACCATAGCGTAGAACAATCGGTGTATTGTTTAGGTTGCTATCAATCGTACACGGCTTGCCTTCATCACCACATTTTGTCCAAGTGATGCGATTGATAAGAAAATCTCGTGCAACCATCAGCTCCTTTCCTGGGTAACATTTTCTAGGTGATTGTCCAAAAGTGGGGTCAAAATTCATGGCATCGGTATTACACTTCCAGATTGCGGATTGAATGGTGTTCCACCAACTTCCGTAGCCATTGTTTGTGGTGCTATTAGCGATGCCATAACGCACCCAACTTATCTTCTGTGTTGAATCCGATACGGTTTGTCCTTCACTCGCAACAGGGTTTCCTAATACAGCCGTATCATTAGTAAATACCTGGTTATTGGTAGTATAGGAGCAGGTTTTTCCAGGAATGTTGGGCATAGGATCGCCATTGAAATTGTTGCAAGTGAACTTAGCGACCCCCGCCATTGAATAATACAGATAAGCATAATCAGGATGCCCATAGCGAACCATGACCGGCTGATTGTTTGGAATAACACACTCTTTACCGTCATCAGCGCATTTAGTCCAATTTACAGCCTGAGCAGAAAAACCCGTACAAAGCAATAAAATCAGTAAGACCGGTTTTATTAAATGTTTTAACACATTCATAATCATTACCTCTTTAAAAAATAATCTAAAAAATCAACTCACGCGGTTTTTCCTCTCAATGGAGAACAAAACTGGTTAAGCTGTGATTCATATCATAATCTGTAAGGGTAAAAATCCAGTTGCTCTAGCGGAAATATTTGTTGCTTTAGCGGAAATAAATTTAGCTATCAAGATTTTTTAAGAAATTTTCGATTTCAATAAAATCACATTGATTAACCAACTCATCTAACGCGCCGCAAAATTGTGGATAGCTTAACGCATTGATTTGTAACCAATCTTGAATGTCACTCAACATCC
>JBEEJU010000135.1:0-8069 GCA_041169045.1 Pseudomonadota bacterium | reverse complement strand
GCGCCCGATTTTTATGTTGAGAACGTTCATCTTGACATTCGACAACAACGCCAGTGGGTAAATGCGTAATCCGAATTGCCGAATCGGTTTTATTAATATGTTGTCCACCTGCCCCTGAAGATCGATAAGTATCAATGCGTAAATCCGCTGGATTAATATCAATATTATCGACCATTTCAACTTCAGGCATAATGGCAATGGTACAAGCAGAAGTATGTACCCGTCCTTGAGATTCAGTTTCGGGAACTCGTTGTACGCGATGAGTGCCTGATTCAAATTTCAATTGTGAATAAACATCTTGACCAGAAATTAATAAAACAACTTCTTTATAACCACCATGTTCGCCGCGATTTTCACTAATTAATTCACTTTTCCAACCTTGTCTTTCGGCATAACGTTGATACATTCGGCATAAATCTCCAGAGAAAATAGCGGCTTCATCGCCACCCGTTCCAGCGCGAATTTCTAAATAAATATTACGATTATCATTTGGGTCTTTAGGTAATAATAAAATTTGTAATTCTTTATCTAATTCAGCTAATTGATTTTGCGTATCTAAGATTTCATCACGCGCTAATTCTCGCAATTCTGGATCATGATCTTGCGCCATTTCTTCCGCGATAATTAATGATTGTTGATAATTTAAAAATTGTTTATAACAAATAACTAAAGGTTCAATTTGCGCATATTCTTGACCTAAACTGCGAAATTTATTTTGATCATTTTGAATTTGAGGTTGAGACATTAATAAACTAATTTCCTCAAAACGATCGCTGAGGGTTTCTAATTTACGTTGAATAGATGCTTTCATTAATAATAAATAGGTTTAAGAATTTAATTTAAATAATTCACGCGCCGCAGCGACTAAATCATGGCGTTCATTTACTCCGGCTTCACGAATTTGAATACTAGGAATATGAATCAATTTATTGGTTAAACCATAAGCCAATCGAGATAATAATTCTTCAGCATTTCCGCCATTTTGCAATTGCATTAAAGTTTTTGCCAACATTTGATCACGAATTTGTTCGGCTTGTTGACGATAATCACGAATCGTGGCTTGCGCTCCTTGAGAACGTAACCAAGCTAAAAAATGTTCAACTTGGGTATCGATAATTTCTTCAGCTTGTTCAGCGGCTTGTCGTCGAGAGTGCATGTTACGATCAATCGTTTGTTGCAGATCGTCAACGGTATATAAATAAACATCAGCCAATTGCGCCACTTCAGGTTCAATATCCCTAGGCACTGCTAAATCCAGCATAAACATGGGCTTATGCTTACGTTTTTTTATCGCGCTTTCTAACATGCCTTTGCCTAAAATCGGTAAAGTGCTTGCAGTTGAGGAAACCACAATATCAGCTTCAGCCAAATGTAGTGGCAATTCAGCCAAACTAATTGCGTACCCATTAAATTGGGTGGCTAATCCGTGAGCTTTGTCGAAAGTACGATTGGCAACAATAATTCTACCAATTCCATGTTGATATAAATGTCTAGCGGTTAATTCAATGGTTTCGCCGGCACCGATTAATATTGCTGTTTGTTGGCTTAATTTATCGAAAATTTGTAAGGCTAATTGTACTGCGGCAAAAGCGACAGATACCGGACTAGAACCAATCGCGGTATCAGTTCGGACTTTTTTTGCCGCATTGAAAGTATGCTGAAATAGTTTGCTTAAATATTTGCCTAAAGTCCCCGCGTCTTGCGCTGTTTGGTACGCGGTTTTCATTTGTCCTAAAATTTGAGGTTCGCCCAAAATCATTGAATCTAAACCACAAGCCACACGGAAAATATGCCGAATAAATTGGCTATCGGTGTAATGATAAAGATAGGGTGTAAAATCTTTAGGATGGATTTGTCTATGTTCAGCAATCCAATCAATCAAAATGGGTAAATGTGATAATTCAGTTTCGCAGTAAAACTCGGTACGATTGCAAGTCGATAAAATCGCAGCTTCGGTAATTTGTTGTTTTTGCCAGAGCTGTTTGAGAGCTAATTGTAAACTTTCACCGGGAAAAGCCAGTCGCTCACGAATGGAAACCGGAGCCGTTTGATAATTGATGCCTACAGCAATAAGAGTCATAGCAAAGGGACAACAGTAAAATTAAGAAAAATGCGTTTATTGTTAAGGAATCTAGGTGTTTTGTCTATATTGAATCGTTACAATTGACGAAATCTAAGGATTTTTCTGTTAATCTATAGACAATTTTTAACTCAAACGGGAAAGGATTGGTTGTGTTTGTTTTCAAATTAATCACGGCGATGACATTTACGATAATAACAGCTTGTCAAAGTCCAGCAGACAAGTCGGCAGTTGCTGCTGAACCAACGCATAAACCGGTTATTCAGGCGAAATCAGCCGCAGTAAAGCCTGAAGAAAGGACTCAGTCTGTTAAGGAGGTTAAAGAGGATTTGCCCAAAAAAATACCAGAACCTGTTACTGCGATTGATAGCGAGGTGTTGTATTTGTTGTTGACAGGTGAAACCGCATTACAACGAGATCAATATCCGATTGCTTTAGAGGCTTATTTAGCAGCGGCTAAAAGAGTAAATGATGCGCGGATTGCCGAAAAAGCAGCACGAATTGCGGTATATTTAGCCAATTTACCTAAAACGAAAATTGCCGTATCTTTATGGTTAGCGAAAGACCCTAATAATGTTACCGCTAGACAAATTGCTTTATCGACAGCATTAAACGATAAAAATCAATCTTTGTTTATAGAACATTTGGCGATGATTTTAAATAGTAATCCAGTGGCTTTTGAAGAAACTTTATCTGAAATGCCAAAAGCAATTCAAAAAAGTACGGATATTCCATTTATAGATCAAAGTTTAGAGGTTCTTGCGAAACAATATCCGCAAAAAGCCATTATTTTTTTAACACAAGCTGTATTAGCCACGAAACAAAATAAAATTAATATAGCACTTGAAAAAACGCAGTACGCTTTAAAATTACAACCCAATTGGGAAAAAGCTATTGAGCTTGAAACTAAATTATGGAAATATTTAGGAGGGACTTTTTTTAAAAATAAACAATATTCTGAAGCTATCAATGCTTTTGAAAAAATTAAACAGGGTCCTTTAGCATTTGAAGCTGAATTATCGATTGTTTCTGCATTAATTGAACAACAACAATGGATGGAAGCTGATCAACGTTTAGATGCGTTATTAGCAGAAAATACTGATTCCGATCATCAAGCGCAAATATTAGTAATGAAAGCGGAAATTTATAGTCAGCAAAAAAATTATTCAAAAGCCATAACCCTATTAACTCAAGGTTTAGAAAATACCCCTGATCATCGTGAATTATTATATGCGAGAGCTTTAATTGCAGAAAAAATGAATCGTTTTGATCAATTAGAAGCTGATTTACAAAAAATTTTAATTAAAAATCCTAAAGATGTTGGTGCTTTAAATGCCTTAGGATATAGTCTGGTTGAATATACAACACGTTATCAAGAAGCGGAAAATTATTTACAACAAGCCCTTAAATTACAACCGGAAGATGCGGTTATTATTGATAGTTATGGATGGTTACAATTTAAAAAAGGTGATTTGCCAAACGCTTTGAAATATTTACAATCAGCGCATAAAAAACTAGCTGAAAGTGAAATCACAGCACATTTAGCAGAAGTACTGTGGATTTTAGGGAGAAAAAAAGAAGCTGAACAATTAATTGTTGCAGCGATTAAACAATATCCAAATGATGAATTTTTATTAAAATTTCAAGATCGATTTCTGAAAAATTCTGTAGTACAGCCATAAATGAAATGTTGTAAATTTTGGATGATTATAGGAATGATTTTTTTATTAAATGGTTGTACGCCATTCATTCATGAAACCAATTCTATTTATCAATTAGCAAAGCATAAAGTGGCTATAAAGCAATGGCAATTATCTGGAAGATTAGCTATTAAGGATGAACGACGATCTGCGACTTTATCGATTGAATGGCAACATGCTGAACAGCAGCAAAAGATACGTTTGTCCGGTCCTTTAGGTCAAGGAGCTACCGAAATTAGGTTTGATAATCAAAACATATTTATCGATCGAGGAAATGGACAATTATTGGAATTAGATTCGATAAAGAATACGTTACAACAACAATTGGGTTTTGATATTCCTATTCAAGCTTTAAGTTATTGGGTGACTGGAACTTTTTTTCCTGATACAGAATTGATTGAATGTACTGATGGCTTTGAACAATTTGGTTGGAAAATACATTACCTATCAATGCAAAATGTGAATAACATAGAGTTGCCGTATAAATTATATATTGAAAAATTTCCAATAAAATTAAAATTAATTATTGATGAGTGGAACATTAATGAATCAGGAAAATAAACTAGTATTAGCTTGGTCTCAAAAGTGGCCAGCTCCTGCAAAATTAAATTTAATGTTAAGAATTATCGGAAGAAGAGCAGATGGTTATCATTTATTGCAAACCGTATTTCAATTTGTCGAATTGTGTGATTGGATTACTTTTTCTCCTCAATTGAACGGAGAAATTTGTTTAAAAAACCCTTTGCCGAATATACCGGAATCAAATGATTTAACAGTGCGAGCGGCTATGCTGTTGAAAAAATTTGCCGGATGCACTCAGGGAGTTTGCATTGATGTTGAAAAAAATTTACCGATTGGCGGAGGTTTAGGTGGTGGAAGCTCTGATGCTGCAACTACGCTGGTGGTTTTAAACAAACTATGGCAGCTGAATTATTCTATAGAAATTTTAATGGAATTAGGATTACAGTTGGGTGCAGATGTTCCAGTTTTCATTTATGGATTTTCAGCTTGGGCTGAGGGGATTGGAGAAAAATTAGAAAAAATTATTGTTCCAGAACAATGGGTTATCGTTATAAAACCCGAATGCGAAGTGAGTACGCAACAAATTTTTACCGCAAAAGAATTGACACGAAACAGCAAACCTATCACAATAGGCGACTTTCTGAGAGGACAACAGCAGAACGATTGTTTGCCAGTAGTTGTTGGTTTGTATCCACAAGTTGAACAAGCGTTGTCAAAACTGTCTAAAGTGTCGTTACCTAAGTTGACTGGCACAGGTTCGTGTGTATTTGCTCAGTTTGATTCTGAAGACTTAGCTAGACAAAGCTATGAATTACTGAAAAATAGTTTGACTGAGCGAGTTTATCTTACGAAAAGTGTAAATCAGTCCCCTCTGTATTTTCTATTATCTAAAAATTTATAATCTTATTTTGGGTCGTCGCCAAGCGGTAAGGCACGGGGTTTTGATCCCCGCATACCAAGGTTCGAATCCTTGCGACCCAGCCATCTAAATGTACTAAGCCAATGTCTTGTGTAGGAGTAACTAAATGAATGATGCCTCTGTAATGGTATTTTCAGGAAATGCCAATCCAGAGTTATCAGCAGGGATTGTCAGGAAGCTTAATATGCGTCTAGGCATGGCTTCTGTAGGGCGTTTTAGTGATGGGGAAGTATCTGTTGAAATTGAGGAAAACGTCAGAGGAAAGGATGTTTTCGTTATACAGCCCACTTGTGCACCCACTAATGAGAATTTAATGGAACTATTGGTGATGATTGACGCTTTGCGACGAGCTTCAGCTTCAAGAATTACCGCCGTAATGCCGTATTATGGGTATGCGCGTCAAGATAGGCGTTCTCGTTCAGCTAGAGTCCCAATTACCGCTAAATTAGTTGCAAATATGATTAATATAGCTGGTGCAGATCGGGTGCTGACTGTTGATTTGCACGCTGATCAGATTCAAGGATTTTTTGACATTCCTGTGGACAATGTGTATGCCTCTCCGATTTTATTAGGTGATGTTTGGCGACAAAAATATCAAAACTTAATTGTTGTATCGCCTGATGTTGGTGGGGTTGTGAGAGCAAGAGCATTAGCGAAAAGATTAGACGATGCAGACTTGGCTATTATTGATAAACGTCGTCCAATTGCTAATGTTTCTGAAGTTATGCACATCATAGGAGATGTTTCCGGTCGTACTTGTGTGATGGTTGATGATCTGGTGGATACCGCTGGAACGTTGTGCCACGCAGCTAAAGCATTGAAAGAACATGGTGCGCTTAAAGTGGTTGCCTATTGCACTCATGCGATATTGTCAGGGAAGGCTGTGGAAAATATTAAACATTCTGCTTTGGATGAATTAGTCGTAACGGACACAGTGCCATTGAATGCTCGGTTAGCAAGGTTAGGAAAGATTAGACAGCTAAGTGTAGCTGAAATGCTTGCCGAGACAATTCGTCGCATTGTTGCTGGTGAGTCGGTGAGTTCACTGTATGTAGATTAAAAGTAAAGGAGAAAAAATGTCTAGTGTATTTGAGTTTGTTGCTAAAAGTCGTTATCAAGCCGGAACCAGTTCGGCTAGAGCTATTCGTCGTCGGGATGCGATCCCCGCTGTTATTTACGGAGCAAATTCTGCTTCTCAAATGATAGAGTTAGATCACAATGAGGTCGTTAAACATTTAGCTCATGAATCGGTTTACTCTCATGTTTTGGATGTAATTGTTGACGAAAAAGTTCAGAAAGTGGTTTTGAAAGCGATTCAACGTCATCCGGCTAAACCCAAAATTTTGCATATTGATTTTATGCGTGTAGATAATTCGCATAAATTGAAGATGCACGTTCCTTTACATTTTATCAATGAATCTACTTGTGTTGGTGTAAAAAAGGGCGGCGTTGCGACTCATTCAAAAATTGAGATTGAAGTTAGTTGTTTAAGTTCAGCATTACCTGAGTTTATTGAAGTTGATTTAGCAAGTTTAGATATTGGTGGTTCTATTCATTTATCAGAACTGAAATTGCCTAATGGTGTGGAAATTGTTGAGTTATCTCATGGTGTTGAACATGATTTAGCGGTTGTATCGATTATGCCATCTAAAGGTGGTGCTGAAGCCAGTGCTGAGAGTGCATGATTAAATTGATTGTTGGTTTGGGTAATCCAGGGTTAAGTTATCAAAGAAACCGGCACAATGCCGGTTTTTTACTTTTGGATCAATTAGCATTACAGTTTAGTAGTGATTGGAAACGCGATTCAAAATTTCAAGCTTTAACGTCTCATATTGTTGTAGGCGTACAAAAAGTAGTTTTGTTAAAACCGCAAACCTATATGAATCGCAGTGGACAAGCGGTCGGACAAGCTGCGCGATATTATGATTTGCTTCCCGATCAAATTTTAGTAGTTCACGACGAATTGGATTTTGCCGTGGGGTTGTTGCGTTTAAAATATGGCGGAGGACACGCAGGTCATAATGGTTTGCGCGATATTATCACTCATTTAACCTCTAAAGATTTTTATCGGTTACGAGTTGGTATTGGTAGGCCAGTTGTGGCAGATTCGGTGGCAAATTATGTACTCTCTAATTTTTCGCTTTTGGAAATGCAACAGATAATCGATAGTTATCGAAAATTGGAATGTTATTGGGAGCAAATGATAATCGGCGAATTCGCTGAAGTTATGAATCAGTTGCATGGGACATAAATTACGCAAATAATAAAATTTGCTTGACTGCGAAGTTTTTTATTTGCATAATGAACAACTCAACATGTTGGAGGGGTTCCCGAGCGGTCAAAGGGGTCAGACTGTAAATCTGCTGGCTCAGCCTTCGGAGGTTCGAATCCTCCCCCCTCCACCACTTTTGACCAAATATTTAGGCGGGTGTAGTTCAATGGTAGAACTCCAGCCTTCCAAGCTGATCACGTGGGTTCGATTCCCATCACCCGCTCCATTTTTACTAAGCTCATATAGCTCAGTCGGTAGAGCACTTCCTTGGTAAGGAAGAGGTCACCGGTTCAAATCCGGTTATGAGCTCCATGAATTAATGTTATGGTTAGACAATTTAAAATTGTTGAGCATAATTCAAAAGTTTTAGGTCAGTAGCTCAATTGGCAGAGCAGCGGTCTCCAAAACCGCAGGTTGGGGGTTCGATTCCCTCCTGGCCTGCCAAAAGTCTCGGCTTGGCACGCATGGATAAAATGAAGGAACCGAAGTCATTTGTCTTCAAGCCTGCTTAACAGGTAGCTAGCGTAAGAAACGAAGTATTATTTTTGAAGAAACGATAGAAATAGATGAAATGAA